>JBEKUS010000162.1:0-7226 GCA_049514795.1 Occallatibacter sp. | reverse complement strand
TTGAAAATATACCCCCCGGGGGTATCCAGAAAAGAGCACTTAGTTGATTTCCTCCCGAAGCGCAAGTTTCCGGCATGGAGGCGGAATGTAGCGTCTGCGACGATCCGGTCCTGCCGTGCGCTCATGGAATGAGTATGCGCCGGAGCGCCGTAATCATCTGCAAGAAGCTTGGAACAGAGGAACGAGGGAACAAGGGACAAGAAATCAATGCCTTAGAGGGAAGGTGAGGCGCTCTTTTTGGACACGAGGAGCTTGACATCGCCGCCGGCGCCGGCCGTTCAGAGGGCTGCGGGCGGAAGTTTAGGGAGCGAGGGAGCAAACAGGCGAAGCAGCAGGAGCGTGGCCGGGGTCGTTGCTGGAGTTCAAAGGATGGTGGCCAGGGACGGGATTGAACCGCCGACGCCGGCCTTTTCAGGGCCGCGCTCTACCACTGAGCTACCTGGCCTCAGTCGAGACGTGAAGTTGATTGAATCTGCGCGGGTTCCGGCTGAGCCGGGAGAGGTGGGACATGCCCTTGCCGTGCAATCAAAACAACCTGAACCAGTATACCAATGGCGAAGGTTCGCGGCCAGCCCGAGCCTCCCTGGGGCGGCGGGGCGGAGCGAAGAAGGGCGCGCCGGAAGGCGGCCCACGGTCCCGCGTGAGCTTGTTGCCGCTGCCTTAGAGGAGTCGTTGGCGGCGCTCCGATTCTGCCAGGGTACGGGCGCGAAGGCCATGCTATGATCCTCTGCATCAGCCGCTCAGAGTTCGCCGCTTCCCGCACTTGTTTTGGGCCAGGGAACGGATGGGCGGAAGGCCCTTCCCTTTCGACCCGATTCGGATTCACCCGCCGCGATGCAGGGGCAGGCTGTGCACATGCCCCATGACACAGGGAGGCAACAATGTTTCGCCGAGTTCTTTTTTCTGCTTGCTTCGCTTTGGCCTTTGCCGCCGGCGTCGCTGGACAGCCGCCGGCGCCAAGTGGACAGGGTGCAGCCGCATCAAGCCAGGGATCCGCGGCCAATGCCGAGCGCGCCTACCAGGCCGCAGTGAAAGCGGGCGCACCGGCGCTGCGCGCGTTTCTCAAGGACTTTCCCAAGGGCGCCAACCTGCACGTGCACCTTTCCGGCGCGGTCTATGCCGAGACGTTCATCCGGGACGCGGGAGAGGACGGGCTGTGCGTCGATCCGGTGGCGCTTTCGCTGGCGAAGCCCCCCTGTACCGGCAATCTGACCCCCGCAATCAACTTGTCAGGCGACATGAGCAGGCAGAGCCAATTGCTCTATGACAAGCTGATCAACTCAATTTCTATGCGGAGCTTTGTGCCCTCGGCGGGCTGGAGCGGGCATGACCAGTTCTTTGCCGTTTTTGACCGGATCGACGGCCTGAACAAGAGCCACATGGCCGAATGGGTGGACGAGGTGGCGAGCCGAGCCGCGGCGCAGAACAACCAGTACCTGGAACTGATGATGACGCCGCCCTTCAGCCACGCAGCGCAGATCGCGCACGAGATCGGATGGAATGCGCAGTTGGCGCAGGCCGATCCGCAGGCATTCGCGCAGTTCCGGCAGCAACTGCTGGACAAGGGATTGCGCGGCGAGGTACAGACGGACCGCGACGATGCGCAAAGAACCGCGGACGGGCGCGAGCAGATGGAGCACTGCGGGACGCCGCAGGCCGCGCCCGCCTGCCAAGTGGAGGTGCGGTACCTATTTCAAGCGCTTCGCGCCGCCGCGCCGGAGCAGGTGTTCGCGCAGCTTCTGCTGGGGTTCGAGACGGTGCAGGCCAGCATGGCCGCCAAAGACGGTACCTGGGTGGGCATCAACCTGGTGCAGCCTGAGGACGGGCTGATCTCCATGCGCGACTACACGCTGCAGATGAAGATGATCGGCTACCTGCATTCCGTGTATCCCAACGTTCCGATCTCGTTGCACGCGGGCGAACTGGCGTATGGTCTGGTGCCGCCGGAAGGACTGACGTTTCACATCCGGCAGGCGGTGGAGCTGGCCGGCGCGGGGCGCATCGGCCACGGCGTGGACCTGATGGAGGAGGACGACCCGCAGGGACTGCTGAAGGAGCTTCGGGAGAAGCACGTAATGGTGGAGATCAACCTGAGCTCGAACGAGGCGATTCTGGGGGTGAAGGGCGCGCATCATCCTTTCCCCACCTATTTCGCGGCCGATGCGCCGGTGGCTCTTTCAACCGATGACGAGGGGGTGAGCCGGATCGACTTGACCAACGAGTATGTGCGAGCCGCGCTCGACTACCGGCTGAGCTACCGCGACCTGAAGAAGCTGGCGCGAACGGGATTGGAGCACAGCTTCTTGCCGGGCGAGGACCTGTGGGCCTGGCCCGACGATCTTGAGGCGGCGAAGAAACCGTGCCAGGGGGAGACGCTGGGCGGCGACACGCCGTCCGCCGCGTGCAAGGCGTTCCTGAATTCGAGCGAGAAGGCGACGGCCCAGTGGGAGCTGGAGCGGCGGTTCCGCGTGTTCCAGGCGAGGTTCTGATGGATAACGAGCGCATTCGCGAGTTTTGTCTATCGCTGCCGCACACTGCGGAGACGCTGAACTGGGGCCATCACCTGGTGTATTGGGCCGGCGACCGCGAGATCGGCGGGAAGATGTTCGCGATGACCGACCTGGACGGCACGGGCACTGGCGTGCTGTGGTTCCATTGCGGGGCGGAGCGGTTTCACGAGCTGCTGGAGCGCGAAGGGATCATCGGCGCGCCGCACCTTGCCCGGGCATACTGGGTGGCGCTGGAGCGGTGGGATGCGCTGCGGCCGCGTGAGATCGAAGACGAGCTCCGGCGAGCACACGCGTTGATCTCCGAGAGGCTCCCGGCTCGTACGAAGGCCGTGTTGGACCTGCCAGAGAAGGAACGCGCGAAGGCGATCCGCGAGCGGAAGAAGGCTCTGGCGGTGCGGGGCGCCGGACGCGCGGGCGGACGGAAGGACACGGCTGCGAAAGCCGGTTCAAGGCGCCGCGGATAGGGTCCGACGGCCATCCGCCGGGCTCCGCGTGGCCCCTCGCTCAAAGACACGCAGGTACCCGTGCAACTACATTTCCCGATTTCTACAGAGCGATCCCGAGCGGCTTGCCGTATAGTGGCCCCAAC
This sequence comes from Occallatibacter sp., assembly GCA_049514795.1. GTDB lineage: Bacteria > Acidobacteriota > Terriglobia > Terriglobales > Acidobacteriaceae > Telmatobacter. The sequence goes on along the minus strand of JBEKUS010000162.1, from coordinate 4,127 downwards.
AGGTTTACCCTGATTTGAACGCGCGGATTTGCATGCCATGACTGAGTACGCACATGCCAGCTCGCCGCCGGCGCCGTCTGGCGCAGTTCCCGCCGGGGAGCCGGGCAAGCTGTATCGCGTGGGCCGACTGCTCGTGGTCCTGTCCATGATTGCCGTCGGCCTCGGTTGTCTCTTCGAACCATGGTTGGCGGGCAGCCCCGGACCGGCCATGGATTTCTTCTCGATTCATGCGCTGAGCGGCGCGGTTCTGATCGTGGCGGGCGCGGCAGCATTGGCGACGAAGAGGGCTCGCCCGTTGGGTTACTTCGTGGGCGCGGTAGCCCTGCTGGCAACGATCGTCGGCGGCGTGCTCCCGTACAGGGACATCGCGGCCATGAGGGACTCGCTGGACCGGTTTGCGTTGATCGGGGCCTTGCTGATGCTCGCGGGGGTCGAGGAGGGTCAAGAGGGCCAGGTGGGCCGGTGGTTCCGGTCGGGGCGCGGGATTTTCGCGGCGAGCGCCCTGATCTGTATTGCGGTCGAGGCTTTGTTGAGCAACTGGCTGCAAGACGGCTTCGACATGTTCTATTTCAATTACGACAGCGTGACCCTCTTCAATTCGATCTGGTCCTGGAGCTACCCTCTGGGATTGGTCTTCGGGCTGTTGGCCTTAATCGGCGCGGGGGCCATCTTCTCCCGGGACCTGGCCTGGAATGGGGCGATCTGCCTGGCCATCGCAAGCATTCTCTACGTTCCGCTGGTGTTGCTTTACCGCCTCGACGATTTCTGCGGCGGCGGGCGGGCGCTCGTTGAGCTCGCCTACGAGTGGGCTCTCGATATCGGATTGGCAGGCGGCGCGTTGATCGTGGCGGCAGTGCTCGGACAGGCAAGGCGCGGGGATGCCGCGAAAGGTCCGCTGGCCCGTGTGTTTGGTGTTCTCGCCCGCCTGGGGCGTTCCCGCCTCGCGATCCCCTTCGCAGTGGTTGTGCTGGTCTTGACCGTTTGCCACGGTCTGATCCCGTTGGCCTTCTATGAGGCGAACGTGCGGGGCGACGCAAAGCTCGGCGACCTGGCGAGCCGGGTCTACGCCGTGACGTATGTGCCGGCCCGCGGAAACTCCTACTGGCGCGACAAGCTGTTTCAGGGCATCCAGAACGCCGGCCCGGCAGGGCGGGCGTGCGCGGCGGGCGACCCACAGGGATGCGCGAACTTCGCGAGCTTTTATCACAGCATTGGATGGAACTGGGGCCGGGCGTGGCAGCTCTTCGCCAAGGCAAACGCCATCTCCTCTCAGCGGGAACAACGACCTTGACGCCTTCGTAGGACCGAACAGGCTGCAGTTTGCGCAGACCGCGCGAGTGAGGCGCTGAACGACATGGTGAAATTCCTTCTTTGGTGCGTTCTTCTGGTTTTGTGCTGGCCGCTGGCGCTGGCGGCGCTGGTGCTGTATCCCATCGTGTGGCTGATCCTGTTGCCGTTCCGCGTGGTTGGGATCGCCGTGGGTGGCGTTCTGGAGTTGGTGAAGTCGATCATCCTGCTGCCGGCGCGGGTGCTGCGAGCGGTGTAGCGGCTGAGAATTCCGATCCGACCGCCTGAATTCACTGCTTCCAAGTCACGCCGAACGAGAGAAATCGGACCCAAGGGGTTGCCGCGCGGACTTGGACGAACTTGACCGTATGGGTCATAATGGTCATATTGATTATTATGATTGGAGGACCTGAATGGTCACCGAGGTCAGTGCCGTCAACTTCCGCCAGAACCTGGGCGAGATGCTCAACCAGGTCCAGTACCGGAAAGACAGCATCGTGATCAACAGAGATGGGAAGCCTGTGGCTGCGCTGGTGGATGCGGAGCTTTTCGCACGGATTCGGCGGATGCGCGAGCGATTCGACGAGCTGAGCAGCAGGATCGCGGCCGCATACGCGGATGTACCGATCGAGCAGGGCATGGCTGAGATCGACGCAGTGGTAGCAGACGTGCGTCACGGCCGATGAGCGGTCTGCGCGTCGTTCTTGATACGAACGTACTTTTGTCCGGTCTTGCCTACCCGGCGAGCATCCCGGGACAGATCGTGACTGCCTGGAAGCAGGGCGCAATCTCCGTTGTTCTCTCGCGCTACATTCTGGATGAGGTAGTTCGCTCATTGCCGCGAATTTCCCGCGTTCCCCTGTCTCCGGACGAAGTCCGGGATGTGGTGGACAGTCTTGCCCTGATCGCGGAGGTCGTCGAACCGGTTTCGGTCGACGAGGACGCTCTACGCGACAAGGCCGACCTACCCGTTCTTGGAACGCTTGCAGCTGCACAGGCCGACTATTTGATCACCGGCGACAAAGACCTGCTGGCGCTAGCGGGACGGTATCCGATCGTGACTCCGGCGGCGTTCTTGGGGCGGCACGGCGGGTAAGCGAGCGGTGGAACTCAGTTGCCGAGAATTTGGGGCTTGCCCAGACACCGTCGCCGCCCGAATTGCGTCATTCTATTAAGAGGTCCGGGAGGGGGATTCATGCAGCGGGTTTTGCTGGCGGCTCTAGCCGTACTTTTTCTGATGACGCCAAACGCGGCGCGAGCGCAGGCACAAGGCGACGCGGCGCAGAAGAATGCGGCGCAGGCGCGGGCAGCGCTGGACGCGATGGTGGCCGCACTGGGCGGGCAGGCCTGGCTGAACCTGCAGAGTATGGAACGGGATGGGCACGTTGCCGCATTCTTCCAGGGCAATCCAGACCTGGGTACAGAGCGGACCTATGAATTCCACCAATGGCCCGACCACGACCGCATCGAGGTGACCAAGCACCGCGACGTGGTGGAGTTCTTCATCGGGCGGCTGGGCTGGGAGGTGACCTACCGCGGGAAAAAGCCGCTGGACAAGGAGATGGTGGACGACTACCTGAGGCGGCGCGACCACTCGATCGAAACGGCGGTGAAGGTGTGGATGAAGGACCCGAACACCATCCTGATCTACGAAGGTCAGCACATGGTCGAGCGGCACCTGGGCGAGCAGGTGACGCTGATTTCCCCGCAGAACGAGGCCATCACCATCGTGATGGACATTCAGACGCATCTGCCGCTGTCGCGCAGCTTTCAGTGGCGCGATCCCGAATACCATGACAAAGACACCGATACGGAGGAGTACGACGACTATCACGCGATCAACGGCTTCCCCACCCCGTTCACCATCACGCGACTGAAGAATGGCGACACCGTCCGCCAGTACTATGTGACCCGCGTGGCCTTCAACCAGAGCCTCCCGGCGGATTTCTGGGACCCGGACGCCACGGCGCGGAAGATCAAGAAGTAGCGGCCGAAGAGTGCCGGCGCCAAACGGCCCCCGAGGACATTGACAAGGGCTCCTAGTGGGCGGCTTTACGCGCCGTCCAGGTTGCGCCGCCGTCGTCCGATGCCAGAATCGTGCCCTTAACGCCACTAGCCCACAGCCGCTTACCGTCGCTGGTCCCGAAGATCGATTGGAGGTCCCCTCCGGTGCCGCTGTTGCGCGGCGTCCAGGTTGCGCCCGCGTCGTCCGACTCGACGATCATGCCCTCGTCGCCGACGGTCCACAGCCGCTGGCCGTCGCTGCTTCCGAAGATCGAATGAAGTTGCTTCTTTGTGCCGCTGTTGCGCGCCATCCAGGTTGCGCCTCCGTCTTCCGACTTCACAAGCGCGCCCTCATAGCCGACGGCCCACAGCCGCTGGCCATCGCTGCTCCCGAAGATCGAATTCAAAGCGTCACCGGCGCCGCTTTTGCGCGCCGCCCAAGTTGCGCCGCCGTCGTCCGATTCCAGAATTGTGTCGCCCGCGCCAACGGCCCACAGCCGCTGGCCGTTGCCGGTCCCGAAGATCGATTCGAGCCATTCTTTGGTGCCGCTTTTGCGCGCCGTCCAGGTCGCGCCCCCGTCGTCCGACTCCAGTATCGTGCCGTCCATACCGACAACCCACAGCCGCTGGCCGTCGCTGGTCCCGAAGATCGAATGGAGGTCCTCGTAATTGGTGCCGCTGTTGCGCTCCGTCCAGGTTGCGCCACCGTCGTCCGATTCCAGAATTGCGCCAGCACCGCCGACGGCCCACAACCGCTGGCCGTCGCTGGTCCCGAAGATCGAACGGAGGTCCTCGTTTTTGGTGCCGATTTCGCGCGCTTTCCAGGTTGCGCCCCC
>JBEKUS010000161.1:0-7279 GCA_049514795.1 Occallatibacter sp. | reverse complement strand
ACGCGTGCGCGGCAGACGAGGATCCTTCAATTCCGCAAAATGCGTCAGGGGAGTCTCCATCTCCCCATCTCAATCTTTTCGCACACCGCCGCATATAGCCGCTATGGTGCGTTTGCCCTGCGTTGTTGCAGCGGCGGGCTGCTCCACAAGGCCCGATGACGATACAATCACAGTTTCTGGCGGATTGTTCTTCATGGATCGGTCCAAGCCCGACGGCTGGACCTCGAGCATGGGTTGTAGTTGCGGCTGAGAGTTGTGCCGCGCTGGCGCGGAAGACCATGGGGGAGTTCGGTTCGTGACGATGGAGTTCCACATTTCGCGCAAGGCGCGGGATCGTTACCGGTTCGCGGAAACGCTCTTTTCCTACAACGGCAACGTGATCCTGCCCAATCTGCCGGCGTGCCGCGAGTTCACGCACCGGATCAATCAAGTGCGCGACGTGGAGAAGCACCCCGAGCAGGCCGTCCACGCCGGGAAGCTCTTCGCCATCGGGCTCATCGACGAGGCCAGCCACGTTTTGATGGCCCGTTATCGCGAGCAGTTCGATCCCCAGGTGGTCACCGCGGCCCTCGACTGGTTTGGCGCGCAGGTGGGCGCCGGCAATCTCGACAAGATGCTGCTCGCGTTTGTGGCGCGGTTCCCGGGCCAGACGATCATCCGCGGCCGGGAGACTCCGGCGCAGTGGCTCAAGGGCGAAACCGCCGGCATGCCCCACCGCGCCGCCGCGTTCGAAGAACTGCTCCTGCTTTGGACGGCCAACCGCAACGAGGCATTCAAGCCGTTCGAAGAGCTTTTCGACGACCGGCCCCTGGCGGAAAAGACGGTCTACGAGCTGGTTACGGCGCAGTTGCCGGCGTACTTCGCTTCGCGCCCGCTCATTCCGCTGCCGGGAGCGCAGCCGATCAGCCTGCTCGATCTGCTCCGCGCGCCAGCGCTGCGTTCGCCCCGCTCGCTCGCCGATCAACTGGCCATCATTCGCGAGCTTTGGAAGCCCCTGCTGGGCGACAGCCTGGAGCGGTTCCTGGTGATGGCCGGTGAGGTTCTGCGCGAAGAAGAGCTGGCGATCTGGGCGCTGTTCAACCCGCCGGGCACGAGGCGCGGGCAGCACGGTCCGTCGTTCGTGGGCCGTTCCCAGGTCCCGACCTTCGGCGATCCGGCGCATGAGTACGAGAAATTCTCGAAGGACACTGCCTGGATGCCCGAGGCGGTGCTCATCGCCAAGAGCAGCTACGTGTGGCTGGCGCAGCTAAGCCGGCAATACGGCCGGCACATCGGGCGGCTGGACGAGATTCCCGACGAGGAGCTTGCGCTGCTGGCCCATCGCGGCATCAACTCTCTATGGCTGATCGGAATCTGGGAGCGCAGCCGCGCATCGAAGACCATCAAACAGCTCTGCGGCAACCAGGACGCCGTGGCCTCGGCCTACTCGCTCTTCGACTACCGCATCGCCGACGATCTCGGCGGCGAGCCGGCCTACATCAACCTCCGCGACCGCGCCTACCGGCACGGCGTGCGCTTGGCCAGCGACATGGTGCCCAACCACATGGGCATCGACTCGCCCTGGGTGATCGAGCACCCGGAGTGGTTTATCTCGCGCGGGGAGCCGCCGTATCCCGCCTACAGCTTCAACGGTCCCGATCTGTCGCACGACGGCCGCGTCGAAATCAAGATCGAAGATCACTACTACGAACAGTCCGATGCCGCGGTCGTCTTCCGCCGCCGCGACAAAGCCACCGGCGAAACGCGCTACATCTACCACGGCAACGATGGCACCAGCTTTCCCTGGAACGACACCGCGCAGCTTGACTACCTCAATCCTGCCGTGCGCGAACAGGTCATTCAGACCATCTTGCACGTGGCGCGCCTGTTCCCGGTGATTCGGTTCGACGCTGCAATGACGCTGGCCAAGCGCCACTTTCATCGGCTCTGGTTTCCCGGGCCGGGATCGAGCGGCGCCATCCCCTCGCGCGCCGAGTTCGGCATGAGCAATGCCGACTTCGACCGCGCCATGCCGCACGAGTTCTGGCGGGAGGTGGTCGATCGCGTGGCCGCAGAGGTGCCCGGCACGCTCTTGCTGGCCGAGGCGTTCTGGCTCATGGAGGGCTACTTTGTCCGCACGCTGGGCATGCACCGCGTCTACAACAGCGCCTTCATGAACATGCTGCGCGACGAGGACAACGCCAAGTACCGCCTGGTCATCAAGAACACCCTCGAATTCGATCCCGACATTATGAAGCGCTACGTCAACTTCATGTCGAATCCCGATGAGCGTACGGCGATCGATCAGTTCGGCAAGGGTGACAAGTACTTCGGCGTCACGGTGATGATGTCCACGCTGCCCGGTTTGCCAATGTTCGGCCACGGCCAGATCGAGGGATACACCGAGAAGTACGGAATGGAGTATCGCTGGCCGCGCTACGAGGAGAATCCCGACCATTGGCTCGTCGAGCGCCACGAGCGCGAGATTGCGCCGCTGCTCAAGCGCCGCTGGCTGTTTGCCGAGAGCGGCAACTTCCTGCTCTACGACTTCTTCACCTCGAGCGGCACGGTCAACGAGGATGTCTTCGCGTACTCGAATCGCGCCGGAAACGAGCGCGCCCTCGTGGTCTACAACAACCGCTACGGCGACGCGCGCGGGACAATCGATTTCTCCGCCGCCTACGCCAGCAAGGGATCGGGGAAGCTCGAGCGGCGGCGTCTGGCCGAGGGACTGAGTCTAAGCGGGGACCTTGGCGTTGTGGTCGCCTGGCGCGACTCGCTGACCGGTCTCGAGTACCTGCGCCGCGCCGAGGATCTGATCCACCGCGGCCTCACGCTCGACCTCCACGCCTACCAGTGCCACGTCTTTCTCGATTGGCGCGAGCTGCGGCCGACGGCGCAGCATCCTTGGGACGAGCTCGCCGACTGGCTCCGCGGGCGCGGCGTGCCCGACCTTGCCGACGAGTTGGTCAACCTGGAACTGCGCCCCGTGCACGAAGCTCTGCGGAGGTTCCTCGATCCCGGCATCGTGCGCCGCTTTGCCGACATCGCGGACCGTCCCCGGGCCGGCGGCGCGGAGCGGAGGAAGGCCGAACGCCTGCGCGGCGACTTCCTGAAAGATGCCTGGGTGCGAGGCGATGCGCTTCTGCAGGTTGCGCAGGCGGCCTACGCCGAGCGCCTCCGGAAGGACAACGAACCCGCGCACAACGCAACGCCGGCTGATCCGATGGCTCAGCCGCAACGCCTCATGAATCTCCTCCGCGCCGCCATGCGCATTCCGGCAATCGAGGCGCTCTTTCCCGAGCCGTGGACGGCCGCAGCCCGCCGTATGTTGCCGAGCGCAAGCCCGCATTCAACAGCCATTCAGATGTGGGGCCCGGTCCTCGCCTGGTGCGCGCTCCAGTGGCTTGCCCATTCGATCGATCCCAAGCGGCGCGAGCGCACAGCTCTCGATCTGTTCGATCGCCTCCGCCTGCGCGAGCCGTTTGCCCGCATCTTTGGCGCGCTCGGATTCGAGGGGGAGGAAGCGTGGCGCGTGGCGGCGCGCATCAAGGTGCTGCTGCTAGCCTCCGCCGGCGTCGGCGAGGAGCCGCCGCCGGCCCCGGAGGCCGGCGTCGAAGCGTCTCCGGCGGAGGAGCCGGTCTCGCGGTCCGCCGCGGCCCAAGCGTGCGCCCCAGGTCCCGATCCTGAGACGAGGGAAGGGAAGCCTGAATCCGCGCTGCCGCGACCCGAGCGCGAGACGGTCACCCTCGCGCCCTCTCTCTGGCTCGATCCTGACGTGCAGTGGCTTTGCAATGTTCACGAGTCGGAAGGCCGCTTCTACCTGATCCGCGAGCGGTATGAGGAACTGCTCTGGTGGCTGCTCCTGCCGTCGCTGTTACGTTTGGCGAGCGAGACTGCGCCGCGTCGGGCCGCGATGAAGGTGCTGGGTGAGGCCGTCGCAGCGGCGCTCGCGTCAGCCGAGGCTGCCGGCTATCGCGTCGACTTGCTGCCGGGCCCGAACGGCGCTACAGGCGCCGAAGAGTCGCCCGAGCGCGAAGTGGCGAACGAGCCAAACGGCGGGCCTGCAGGTGAGGCGAAGAGCTAGCACCGGCCACACCCCAACTTGTCACACCCCCCTGTGACGCGTGGCACATCGTGAGACGAGCGGGAAGGTTCAAAGTTCCTGCCGGACCTCTTCTAAGGAGAAGTCTCGGGCGCTGTCGTGTGTTCTTATGCGGGGCCGAGTTGAAAAGGACGGGTCTGCAGCGCGAAGACGGTACGGGCTTTTTCCTTAATTTTTGTTCCTTCTCCTGGAAGGTCCACAGAGATACGGGAGGTCCCTGCGCGATGTGTGTGCGCCGGGACCAGGCAGGGAGGGAACATGCCAAGTGCAGCCCACGACATCCCCCGTGAAGGCCTTGAAGCTCGCGAGCGCCTGCTGATCGATCAGGCGGTCGCCAAGCACGGAAACCAGCCCGGCGCACTGCTGGGAATCCTGGAAGCCGTTCAATCGGCCAACGCGCACAAGTTCCTCTCCATGGGAGCGCTCCGCTACATCGCCCAGGAGACCGGAATTCCGCCGGCGAGAATCTACAGCGCGGCGACGTTCTACGCGCTGTTCAATCTCGATCCGCAGGGCGACAACGTGATTTGCGTCTGCCGCGGGACGGCCTGCCATACCCGTGGCTCGCGCGACTTGCTCGACAAGCTCTGCCTCGACCTCGGCGTGAGCGATCGCGAGGCCGACGAGAACACCGAGGCCGACAAGGTGGCGATCACCACGCCGGACCGCCGCTTCACCATCCGCACCGTCGCCTGCTTCGGCCAGTGCGCGCTGGCCCCGGTGGTCGAAGTCAACCACCACATACTCAGCCACGTGAATGAGCGCACGCTGCAGCGCGAAGTGAAGTCGTTGACCCAAGGGAGGAAGTAATGCCGCGCATTCAGGATATTGGCGCGTTCAACGCGGTGCGTGAGTCCGGGCTTGCCAAGCTGACGCCGGCCGTTCCCCGCATCACCGTCGGCATGGGAACCTGCGGCCGCGGCAACGGGGCCGAAGAGGTCTTTCACTCGCTCAACGAAGCCATTCAACGCAGCGGCCTCGATGTGTCGCTGGCCAGCGTTGGCTGCTTTGGCGCGTGTTTCCAGGAGCCGCTCGTCGGCGTCCGTCTTCCCGGGAATCCACTCGTCATCCTGCGCCGCGTCCATGCCAACGACGCTGTCCGCATTCTCGAAGGCGTCTCCGCGGGCACTCTCCTGCGCGATCTCATCTACTGCAAGATCGAGGAGTGGGACCACATCACCGCGCACATCCGCTACGGCCAGGGCTATCCCGACATTCCGGCGTGGAACCAGATCCCGTTCTTCAAAGGGCAGAAGAAGATCGTCCTGCGCAACTGCGGCCTCATCAATCCGTCGGACATCGAAGAGTACATCGCCGTCGGCGGCTACCAGGCGCTCTACAAGGTGCTCATCGACGGACGCACCGACGCGGTCATCGAGCAGATCAAGGCGTCGCGCCTGCGCGGCCGCGGCGGCGCAGGCTTCCTCACCGGCAACAAGTGGGACTTTCTGGCCAAGGCGAAGGGCGACGCGAAATACCTCATCTGCAATGCCGACGAGGGCGACCCCGGCGCCTACATGAACCGCAACGAGATCGAAGGCGATCCCCATTCGATGCTCGAGGGCATGATCATCGGCGCCTACGTGATGGGTGCGACCGACGGCATCGTCTACGTGCGCGCAGAGTATCCGCTCGCCGTCCGGCGGCTCACGCGCGCCATCGAACAGGCGCGCGAGTACGGCCTGCTCGGCCAGAACATCCTCGACCGCGGCTTCAACTTCAACATCGAGCTGGTGCAGGGCGCCGGAGCCTTCGTCTGCGGCGAAGAGACCGCGCTGATCGCTTCGCTCGAAGGCTTCGCCGGGCGCCCGCGTCCGCGCCCGCCCTATCCCGCGCAGAAGGGCCTGTGGGGCCGGCCCACCAACATCAACAACGTCGAGACCTGGTACAACATCGCGCCGATCGTCACTCGCGGCGCGGCGTGGTTTGCCGAAACCGGCAGCGCAAAGAGCCCCGGCACCAAGGTCTTCTCGCTGGTGGGCAAGGTGCAGAACACCGGCCTCGTCGAGATGCCGCTGGGCACGCCGCTCAAGCGCTTCATCTACGACATCGGCGAGGGCGCCGTAGCCGGCCGCCGCGTCAAGGCCGTGCAGACCGGCGGACCCTCCGGCGGCTGCATCCCGCTCGAGATGCTCGACACGCCGGTCGACTACGAGAGCCTGGCGCAACTTGGTTCGATCATGGGCTCGGGCGGCATGGTGGTGATGGACGAAGACAACTGCATGGTCGACGTCGCCCGCTACTTCATCGAGTTCACTCACTCGGAGTCGTGCGGCAAGTGCGTGCCGTGCCGCGTGGGCCTGAACAAGGCGCTGCGCATCCTGAACGCGATCTCCACCGGCTCCGGCGCCACGGACCACCTGAGCCTGCTCGACGAGCTCGGCCGCATGATCCGCGACTGCTCGCTCTGCGCGCTGGGCCAGTCCGCTCCGAATCCCGTGCTCACCACCATCCGCCACTTCCGCGACGAGTACGAGGACCACATCGTCGCGCATCGCTGTCGCGCCGGCGTCTGCCAGGAGCTGGCGCTCTCGCCCTGCGAGAATAGTTGCCCGCTGCGCATGAACATTCCGCGCTTCCTCGAGCTCTACAGCGAAGGCCGTCTCGACGACGCCTTCGAATCGGTGATTCTCGACAACCCGCTGCCTGCCTCCACTGGCCGCGTCTGCCAACACCCCTGCGACAATCGCTGCCGCCGCCAGTCCTTCGACGAAGTCGTGAACATGCGCGAGGTGCATCGGCTCATCGCCGACTCGATCTTCCAGACCGATCGTTTCGAGCCGATGGTGGAGCGCATCCTTGCCCGCAAGCTCCCTTCCACGGGCCGCAAGGTCGCCGTCGCCGGCTCCGGGCCGACCGGCCTCACCGCGGCGTTCTATCTCGCCATGCTCGGCCACGACGTGACGGTGTTCGAGGAGCGCAGCGAAGCCGGCGGCATGTTGCGCTTTGCCATCCCCGAGTACCGGCTGCCCAAGTCGGTTCTGCGCCGCGAGCTCGACCTCATCGAAGCTGTCGGCGCTAAGTTCGTCTTCTCGACCCGCGTCGGCTTCGACCTGCCGCTCAACGATCTGGCCTCGCGCTTCGATGCGGTCTTCATCTCCATCGGAACCTGGAAAGAATCCTGGCTCTATCTGCCCGGAACCGAGCTGAAGAACGTGCATCCGGCTTTGCCGTTCCTTGAGGCGGTGGCGCGCC
>JBEKUS010000160.1:0-7329 GCA_049514795.1 Occallatibacter sp. | reverse complement strand
TCACCGTATCGCGCCGTAGCCTACACCTTGCACAGCTCCTCCGCGAACACATCGCGGTTCTTGAGGATCATCCCCTCCGCGCTCCGCAGCACCATCGCGTATGCCCAAACGGCAGCCACGGCAAGCACGCCAAAGATCCATGCAGCGAGCCACGGCTCGCCGAGGAATCTGCCCAGCAGCGCCACGGGAAACTGCAGCGCCATGCTCCCGAAAAGCACCAGCAGAACAAGCAGGCCGCTGGTCCGGCTGGTGGTGGCGGCCCGCCGTTGCCGCGCCTGGCCCGGGATGAACTTCCGCGGCGCCTTGATCGACGACACGGTTCCAACCGCCAGATTCGCCGCGACCAGAAACACGACCCAGCACGCTGCGGAGATCTGCACCGGCAGCGGAATCGGATTTCGCGAAAGCACCGTGATGATCGTCCACGCCAGCGCAGCCTCGCCCGCAATCAGGATCAGGCTCATCAGGTTCTTCCCCAGGATCACGTCGCGCAACCGCACCGGAGCCAGCAGATACACCTGCACGCCCAGCCCGTCGGCGCCGAATGCGTTGTAGAGCCCGGCAAGAATTCCGATCAACGTGTAACCGATGGCGATGGGAAGCGAGTAGTTGGAACCCTGCGCCCAGGGCGAGCGGCAGAGGATCGCGACGAAGATCGGCGGCGTCAGCAGGCTCACGAAAAGCGATGAATTCCCGCGCAGCGTGATCCACTCCTTGCGCATGACTGCCGCGATCACTGGCGGAAAGACCGGCCCCGCGGCCTGCGTCGGCGCCGCAGCCGCCTTCGCGTCTCGCTGCATCGCGCGCTCACGTGCTCCCGCCTTCGCTGCCCCGCGCTTTCGCGCACTCTCGCTCAGGTGTTCGCCCAGAAACTGCGCGTGAAGCCGGATCGCAAAAACTCCCGCGAACAGCGCCGTACTCGCCAGCAACGCTGCGAACTGCGCCAGCGCTGCAACAGGATGCGGCCCATGCAGGATCGCGTTGGCAGCGAACCCCGGCGGCAACCACGGCAGATACGGATCCGATCCGTTCAGAACACTAAGCAGTAAGCCGCGCCCCGGCCCGTGACCGTGCGTCTGCGTCCGCTGCAGATTCAGGAACTGGAATCCGACGGCCACCAGCGCCATCGCCGCGGCAAAAAACTCGCGAAAGCGGCGGTTCGCCAGCCATCGCTCCAGCCACGCGCCAATCATGCGCGTCAGAAAAATGTTTGCCAGCGCGTAAATCGCTAGCACGATCACCGCCGGCAGCGCCAGCGCGGAATCCGCTATGCCAATTCCCGCGGCGGCAGCCAGCAAGGCCAGGCAGCCGATGATCGTGCTCGGCGTCATCAGGCCCACGAGCGTCCGCAAAACCAGGTACCGCCCGAAGCGCAAAGGAAATCGCGCCAGCGAGGCGGGATCGAAGTTCGAAGTCGTGGCGCTGATGCTCAGGCCGTTGATGGCGACGAACTGCCACAGCAGCGTGATCCCCGCCAGCAGCGGGGCCAGTCTCTGCGGATGATTGTCCGCGATCGCCGCCCACGCTAAATACGCGCTGCCCGCAACGGGACCGATCGCTGTTGCCGCAAGCATCGGCCACACAATCAGCCGCAAGAGAACCGCGAATACGATTCCCATCGCCTGCCGCGCGGCCGTCGTCCGCCGCCGGAACAGGCTGTTGACGAACATGCGCCACCGCAGCCACATCACGGCCAGCAGTTGCGTGCTGGCTGGAATGTCGCGCCTGCCAGCGCCCATGCCTTCCCCGACGGCTAGCCCAGCCATGACAGCTCCTGCTCCGGAGCCGTCGCCGCCGGATTCCCTTCGCGGTCCGTTCCCACGATCTCCAGGAAGATCTCTTCCAGGCTGCGCTGCCTCGCGTCCGCGGCCGCCTCCTCCCCCTGATCCGCCCGCGCGCCGCGCCCCGCTCCGGCACGCAGCTCATCCAACGATCCCTGAGCTACAAGCTCTCCGCGATGGATGATCGCGATGTGCGTGCAAAGCCGCTCCACGATCTCCAGCACGTGCGACGTCAGGAACACCGTCGCTCCACGCGTGATCATCCGCTGCAGCATCGCCTTCAGCGTTCCCGCCGCCACCGCGTCCACGCCTTCGAACGGTTCGTCGAGGAACAGCACCTTGGGCCCGTGAATCACCGCCGCCGCCAGCGCCAGCTTCTTCTGCATCCCGTGCGAGAAGTCGGTCACCAGCTTGCCCCGCTCGTCGGCCAGTTGCATGAACTCGAGCAGCTCCTGCGTGCGCTGCCGCGTCGTTGCGCGGTCCAGGCCGTACATGGTCCCGACAAATCGCAGGAACTCCTCCGCGGTCAGCCGTCCGAAAAGCGCCATCCCTTCCGGCACGACGCCGATCTGCCGCTTCACCTCCGCCGGGTTGGCCTTCAAATCTTCGCCCAGAATGCGAATGCCTCCCGAGGTCGCCGCCAGCAGCCCGGTCAGCATCTTGATCGTGGTCGATTTCCCTGCTCCGTTTGGCCCGAGAAAGCCGAAGAACTGTCCCGCGTCGACGCGCAGGTTCACGTCCTTCACCGCCGTGAAGTCGCCGAATCGTCTTGTGAGCGCAGTGGTTTCGATGGCTGGAGTTGTCATGTTGTCCGCTTGAATTCAAGATACACGGCGCCTGCCTGCCACGGTGAAGAATCTCCCGAACCGCCCGCGTCTTGCCTGAGCACGGCTCATTCCCTCCGGCGCCGCCTTAACCTCTCTTTAACGCGAGAGTTTATGCAGAAGATTCTTGGCAGGTGCCGCATTTGGAACATTTCACAATCTTTTGTATCCTAGAGGTGGCCCCTTGTATTCCAATCAGCTACTAGAGGAGGAACTCCGCATGGCGAAGTCCGTTAGGAAATCTGTCTCTGCGCCGAAAGCCCCGGCAAAGTCGAGCAAGCCCGTAACGAAAAAGACCTCCCCGTCGAACGGGAACGGGACAGGGACCGGGACGCAGGTCTCGTACGACCAGGTCGCCCAGCTCGCGCATCAGTTCTTCGTCGAGCGCGGCTGCGAGCACGGGCACGATGCAGAGGATTGGAGCCGCGCTGAGCAGGAACTGCGCGCAAGGGCGTCCTAAGCGCAGCCGTTACACCCACCGCGACCGAACGCCCCTTCGTGGGTGAAGCGGTTTCTATTTCGGAAATCATGCGCGAACCTGCATTACTGCAGGTTCGCCATCAGGTTGTCCAGTGCGCTCTTCGGCGGTCGCGTCAGCGACTCCGGCAGCGAGGCCAGCGGCTGGTCCACCACGTTCAACTGGTCGATGAACGTCTCTTTCTGCGTATCGATGTAGAACACGCCGGTCAGGATCTCGTTCTTGTCCTGCGCTTCCATCAGCGTGCGCACGGCGTTCGCCTTGTCGGCCGGATCGTAATCCTCGAGCAGCTTGCGCAGCTTCAGTTGCGATCCGTCGTGCATCTGCACGTCGTACACTTCGCCGGAATCGTAGTCCACCTCGATGTCGTCGAAGCTGGCCACGAACCCGATCTCGTTGATCGGCTCATCGTTCTCCTGCAGGAATTTGTAGCTCTTCGTCGATCCCTCGTGGTCGTTGAACGTCACGCAGGGGCTGATCACGTCGAGCATCACCGTGCCCCGGTGCGCGATCGCCGCCTTCAGCATCGAGAGCAGTTGCTTCTTGTCGCCGGAGAACGAGCGCCCCACGAACGTCGCGCCCAGCAGGATCGCCATGGCGCACATGTCGATGGGCGGCAGCTCGTTGATCACGCCGGTCTTCAGCTTCGACCCGATGTCCGCGGTCGCCGAGAACTGGCCTTTCGTCAACCCGTACACGCCGTTGTCCTCGATAATGTAGATCATCGGCAGGTTGCGCCGCATCAGGTGCACGAACTGCCCCATCCCGATCGATGCCGTGTCGCCGTCGCCGGAAACCCCCAGCGCCATCATGGTGTGGTTGGCCAGCACCGCGCCCGTTGCCACGGCCGCCATGCGCCCATGCACGCCGTTGAATGCGAACGAGCGGTTCAAAAAGTAAGCCGGGCTCTTCGACGAGCAGCCGATGCCGCTCAGTTTCATCACCCGCTCCGGCTCCACGCCCATCTCGAACATGGCGTCGATGATCCGCTCGCTGATCGCGTTGTGCCCGCAGCCGGCGCACAGCGTCGACTTGCCGCCGCGATATTCAACAATCGGCAATCCAATATGATTCAGTTTCGGGCCCGCGGCCCCACTTGCAGTTGCGGCAGCCATCTTACAGGCCCTCCTTGGTCGCAAACTCGTCGGTGATCGTGCGCGCATCCGCCGGCAATCCGTTGTAGTGCAGAATGCTGCGCAGCTTCACCGCCTGCTCCGCCGGCAGGTCCAGCTTCAGCAGGCTCGCCATCTGCCCGTCGCGATTCTGCTCCACCACGTACACTCGCTCGTGGCTGGCCACAAAGTCGGCGATCTCGTGCGCGAACGGAAATGCGCGAATGCGCAGATAGTCCGCCTTCACTCCGAATTCCTTCTCGATCTGGTCCAGGCTTTCGCGCATCGCGAAGTCCGTCGAGCCATACGCCAGGAATCCGACCTTCGAGCTTCCGTTCCTCGTCGTCACCGGCGCCGGCATCAGTTTGCGCGCCGTCTCGAATTTGCGCGCCAGACGGTCCATCACTTCCTGATACTCGTCCGGCTTCTCCGTATAAGCCGCATCGGCGTTATGCCCCGAGCCGCGCGTGAAATACGCCGCCTTGGTATGCGGCGTTCCCGGCAGCGTGCGCCATCCGATCGCGTCTCCGTCCACGTCGCGGTAGCGCGCGAACCCGCCCAGCCGTTCCACATCCTCCGCCGTCAGCACCTTGCCCCGGTCGAGCGGCTTCTCGGGATACGCAAACGGATCAGACATCCAGTTGTTCATCCCCAGATCCAGATCCGTCAGCACAAAGACCGGCGTCTGCAGCCGTTCCGCCAGGTCGAACGCCGCGTAACCAAACTCGAAGCACTCCTTCACGCTCCCGGGGAGCAGAATCGGATGCTTCGTGTCGCCGTGCGACAGAAACGCCGTCGACAGCAGATCGCTCTGCTGGGTTCGCGTCGGCAGGCCCGTCGACGGTCCTGCCCGCTGCACGTCGAAGATCACTCCCGGAACCTCCGCGTAATATCCCAGCCCGGAGAACTCCGCCATCAGCGAGATGCCCGGCCCCGAGGTCGACGTCATCGCCCGCGCTCCGGCCCATCCCGCGCCCAGCACCATCCCGATCGCCGCCAGTTCGTCTTCGGCCTGAACCACGGCGAACGTCGCCTTGCCCTCCGGCGTCACGCGGAACTTCTTCAGCAGGTCGGTGGTCGCCTCGATCAGCGACGTCGACGGCGTGATCGGGTACCACGCCACCACCGTCACGCCGGCAAACACCGCGCCCATGCCGCAGGCCGCGTTCCCGTCCACAATCACCTTGCCTGCGGTCTGGTTGATGTGCTCGATGTAGTACGGGTCCTGCTTGGTGAAATTGACCTTGGCGTACTCGTAACCCGTTTCCACTGCCCCGAAGTTCAGGTCGAAGACCTTCTGCTTCTTGGAAAACTGTTTCCGCAAGCACTGTTCCACCACGGCCAGGTCGATGCGCAGCAGTTGCGCCGCCACGCCCACGTACACCATGTTCTTGACCAACTTGCGCAACTTGGCCTCGGGACATAGCGCCTGGGTCAGCTTGTCGAAGGGAACCGGATAGCACACGACATCGTCGCGGTACCGGCCCAGATTCAGATATTCTTCGTAGATGGCCGCGCCGCCCGGCGGCAGCGACATCACGTCTTCCCGCGCCGTCTCCGGGTTCAGCGCCACCAGCACTTCCGAGTCGCGCTTCCGCGCCACGTAGCCGTCCTTGCTGGCCCGGATCGTGAACCACGTCGGCATCCCGGCGATGTTCGATGGGAACAGGTTCTTCCCGCTCACGGGAACTCCCATTCCGAAGATGCTCTTCAGCAGCACGCTGTTGGCGGACTGCGACCCCGATCCGTTGACCGTGGCTACGATGATGCTGAAGTCGTTTGCGATGCGCTGATTCACGCTGCGGGCGCCCTGTTCTTGACCCAGGGCGAGGTGTCCTGTCGCCATTTGGCGGGAGTCCCTTCCAATCGTCTCTCGGCGCTTGCCGGCGCCGCCTCTATATAGGATGCCGGCCTCCGCGCCCAAGATGTGATTATAGTCACTTCCGGCGACCGCTGCCCCACCTGCGCCCCAAGCGTACCCCCCTTCTCGCCATCCACTTTCGGGAAGAGCTTCCCATCTCCGGATTCCCTCCCCCGACAACTTCGAGGACACCCTTGCTTTGGAGCCAGCCGCCTCGGGTTACCATAGTACACTCCTGGTGGTGACCCCTGGCCCATCGCCGATTACTGCAAAAGTGGAATTGCTCTGAACCTTCCTGGTCATACATCATTGAGGCGAGGGTCCGAACGGCGGTCGAAGGGGTGGAACTCTTTGAATCCGAACCACAAAACCGCCAACTCTCGCCTGAGAAGGTAACGGGGAATGAAGATCGGGAACCAGGACGGCAGCATCACGGTCGAGATCGCCGTGACCCTCCCGCTGCTCCTCCTCCTGTTCACCGGTGTGCTCTCGTTTGCGGCCGCCTACAATAATCAGCTCACTTTGACGCAGGCAGTGGGGGCTGGCGCCCAATATCTCCAGCAGTTGCGCAGTTCCACTACAGACCCTTGCCAGGATACGTTTACCACGATCAAGAACTCGGCTCCGTCGCTCAACTCGTCCAACATCAGCCTCACCCTGACTCTGAACGGCACCAAAGTCTCGGGGACCTCGTGTTCCGGCGACCAGACGTACCTGTTGGAAGGAGCGCCGGTCACCGTCTCGGCCACCTACCCCTGTGTTCTCCAGGCTTTCGGCATGAAGTTCGTTTCCTCGTGCCAGCTCTCGGCGCAGGTGACGGAGTACGAGTACTGACCCGGACGCCGGAAAGGCAAGACCCATGAAGAAACGAATGAACTCACTCTTCCGGCGGGTGGTCGCGGATGAACGCGGACAATCTCTGCCGTGGATCGCAGCCATTGTGTCGACATTCCTGGCTGTGGGCGGAGGACTGGGAGTCGATCTGGGCCGCGCCTACGTCGTTCGTGCTCAACTCCAGAACTACGCCAACGCAATGGCCCTGGCTGCGGCCGGCGAAGTCTACAACACCTCGCTCCTCAACAACGCATCCACGTGGGCTGCCACTTATAGCGCGTCGAATGGAGCCTACAACTTCAACTCCAACCTGGGTACCGTCACTCCATCCGTCTCCCAGGTGTGCCTGAACATCCTCATGCCGTCCGGCAGCTCGTGCACCACTTCATCGCCGGCCAACGCCGTCAAGGTGTCGGAAACCACCACCATCTCCACCTTC
>JBEKUS010000159.1:0-7524 GCA_049514795.1 Occallatibacter sp. | reverse complement strand
CCGCAGCCAGCCGAAGCGGAGCGACGATTGAATCGATGATTCCATTCACACCTGCAATCGCTTCGCGGTCACGGGTTTCGAGGCCGTCTGTCTTTCCGCGCTCGCCAAAGTGCCCGGTGCGGAACGCTCCGGCCAGCCGCCGGATCTCAGCCTGAAGACTGCCGCCCTCAGAAACATCGCTCAAGGGCTCGGGAGCCTCCAATACCCCAACACCACTGCCTGAATCGGTATCCATTGTTTTACTTCTTTCTCCCGACCGCGCAAGGTTGAGCGGCGGGATCGGCAACCAATCTTCGCAAGATCCCAGCACGCGGCTGCGAGAGCCATTCCCTGCGCCTTCGAGCGGGCCCTTTCGCTAACGCGCCTCCGCTCGATCATCGGGACCCGAGAGATAAATGACTGGGCGGAGCGCGAGCAGTAATATCGGCACTTGCCGTCCTCTTTTTCAGGTGCACCCGGGCCGGAGCGCCGGTGGCGGCCGGAATCTCTTGCTCGGGGGACACGCCATCCTTTCCTGAGTTCGTTCAAGCCCCGCATTGGAATTCGAGCCGGATATTGCCGATAGAGCCTCGTCTCATTTGGCGGAACGCGGAAACGCGTTCCTGTCCCCAGGAAGACGAAAGTCTTTTCGATCTTGAATCAGCAAGGAGTTCAAGTATGGAAGCGAAGTTTCTCGATGCCAAAGGGCTGAAATGTCCTTTGCCCACCCTGAAGATGTTGACGATGGCCCGGGAGATGAAGCCGGGAGAGATCCTCGAGGTGGTCGCCGATTGCCCGTCTTTCGAGACGGATGTGAGGAAGTTCTGCGAGAGCACGAACCGGGCGCTCCTGTTCGTGAAAGCGGAAGGGAACTCCAAGCGGGTGCAGGTCAGGATCTAGGCACAACCGGGAGTTCTTCGAGCAACCGGGCGACCTCCTGAAGGAAGCCGCCCGCGCTTGTCTTCTCCGACGTTGAATCCAGCCAATTCGGCTGGCGTTGCCCTGGTCAGGCGCGATCGGCCCCGGAGCCAAAATGCCTTGGCATGAAGGAGCCGCGGGTCGAAAGGGCGAGGACCGGAGCAAAAAGAGGTTTGTGGCCAGAGGTTAGATTATGGCGCAAAAGCCGAAGTTGGCGATTTACTGGGCGTCGTCGTGCGGCGGCTGTGAGATAGCGGTCGTCAACCTGAATGAGAAACTGCTGGCGGTGGACGCGCATTTCGATCTTGTCTTCTGCCCGTGCTTGATGGACACGAAGATCAGCGACGTCAAGGCCATGGCGGATGGCAGCCTGGCCGTCACCTTGTTCAACGGAGCGATTCGAACCACCGAGAACGAGGAGATGGCGCACCTGCTGCGGCGCAAGTCGCAAGTCCTGGTCGCGTTCGGATCCTGCGCTTCAAGAGGCTGCATCCCGGCGTTGAGCAACCTCTCCTCCAAGGCCGACCATTTCCGAACCGTATATCTGGAGAACGCCTCGATCGACAATGCTCCGGGGACCGTGCCGCAGACGCGATGCCGCGTGCCGGAGGGCGAGTTGGAGCTGCCGGAGTTCTTCGAGCGGGTGCGTCCCCTCGGCGACGCTGTCGAGGTCGACTACTTCATTCCGGGCTGCCCGCCGGAGCCGCACCAGATCTGGAACGTGGTGAACGCCCTCATCCAAGGGGCGGAACTGCCGGCAAAAGGCAGCACACTCGGCGGAGGGAACTCGACGGTCTGCGACGAATGCGCCCGCCGCAAAGAAGACAAGACCATTCACACCCTCCACCGCACCTACGAAGTCGTTCCGGACCGGGAGCGGTGTCTCTTCGAGCAGGGAATCGTCTGCATGGGCATTGCCACGCGCGATGGATGTGGAGCTCTCTGCCCCAAGGTGAACATGCCCTGCACGGGATGCTATGGCCCCCCGGAAGGCGTACGGGACCAGGGAGCGAAGATGATCTCGGCCCTGGGCTCGATGCTCGATGTGGATGCGATCAAGGGCCTTACCGACGAGCAGATCCTGGAACGCGTTGACGCCGCGATCGACGGCGTGCCGGATCTTGCGGGCACGTTCTACAAATACAGCCTGGCTGGCTCACTCCTGGGCGGGAAAGTGCGATGAAACAAGTCACGATCAACCCGATTACGCGCCTCGAAGGTCACGGGAAGATTGAGATCTTCCTCGATTCGAAGGGCAATGTCGCGAATACCTATTTCCAGGTGCCCGAACTGCGCGGGTTCGAACAGTTTTGTGTTGGCAGGCGGGCCGAGGACATGCCAGTCATCATGGCCCGGATCTGCGGGGTATGCCCCGAGGCGCACCATCTGGCAGCCACCAAGGCGCTGGATGGCGTTTTCGGCGTAGAGCCGCCGCCTGCCGCCAAGAAGATTCGCGAACTGCTGTACATGGCGTTCTATGTCACCGACCACACGACGCATTTTTACGCGCTGGGCGGTCCGGACTTCATCATCGGGCCGGATGGCCCTCCCCAGGAGAGGAACATCCTGGGCGTGATCCGCAAGGTCGGTCTCGACGTCGGCAAGCAGGTGATCGCTTGCCGTGCCCGGAACCACCACGTCATCGAGATGCTTGGCGGACGGGGAATCCATCCCACCGCGGGCCTGCCCGGCGGGTGGAGCAAGTTCGTCTCCGAGGAGGAGCGCAAGGAAATGGCGGAGGTCGCGGCCGAGAATGTGAAGTTCGCCCAGTTCTCGCTGCAGGTATTCGATTCCATCGTGCTTCAGAACAAGGTGTATGCGGATCTGATTCACTCCGACATCTACCGGCACAAGACCTACTACATGGGCACGGTGGACGAGGACAACCACTCGAATTTCTACGACGGCAAGATACGCGTGATCGATCCGGAAGGGCGCGAAGTTCTCAAGTTCCCGGCGGCGGAGTACTTTACTCACATCGCGGAGCACGTCGAGCCCTGGACGTATCTGAAGTTCCCCTTCCTCAAGAAAGTCGGCTGGAAGGGATTCGTGGACGGCATCGACAGCGGAGTCTACTGTGCTTCGCCGCTCTCGCGCCTGAACGCTTCGGACGGACTGTCGACGCCGCTGGCGAATGTCGAGTACGAGCGGTTCTACGCGGCGTTCGACCGCCGGAAGGTCGATGGCCGGTATCAGCCGGTCCACAACCGGCTGGCAACACACTGGGCGCGCCTGATCGAAGTGCTCCAGGCCGCCGAACGGATGCAGGAGCTTGCCAACGACCCGGAGATCACCTCCGAGGACGTGCGCCGCATTCCATCGGGGGTTGCCGGCGCCGGCGTCGGCTCCGTCGAGGCGCCGAGGGGCACGCTGATTCACCACTACGAGGCCGACGAGCGCGGCATCCTGACCCGTGTGAATCTTGTGGTCGGCACAACGAACAACCATGCAGCGATTTCGCTTTCGATCAAGCGCGCGGCGGAGAAGTTGATCCACGCTGGAAAGGTCATCGAGGAAGGATTGCTGAACCGGATCGAGATGGCCTTCCGTCTCTACGATCCGTGCCTTTCCTGCGCCACGCACGCGCTTCCGGGCTCCATGCCGTTGATCGTCAACCTCAGGGACAGCGACGGCGAGATTCTACGGACCTTCCGGCGGGATGAGTAGCCCATGAGATCTTCTGTCGTCATCGGCGTAGGCAACCCGGCGATCGCGGACGACGCGCTCGGAATCGAAGTCGCGCGCAGTTTGAAGCGGGATCTCGCCGGCTGTCCCGGCATCACGGTTTCTGAGGTATACAACGGCGGCCTGGAGCTGATGGAGGCCATGGCGGGCTTCGACAGGGCATTCCTGGTCGATGCGATCGTGACGGGCCGCGCGCCGGGGACGATCCATCGCCTTACGCTCGACGAAGTCGCGATGAGCCGGAATACTTCGACCACTCACAGCGGAAGCATCGCCGTCGCGCTCGAGTTCGGGCGGGTCAGCGGCATCAAGATTCCCGAGACGGTGCACGTCTGGGCGGTTGAAGCGGCCGACGTGACTACGTTCTGCGAAGGCCTCACCGCGGAAGTTCAAAAGGCGGTGCCGGTTGTGGCGGCGGAGATCCTGCAGGAACTGTTCTCGCACAAATACGAGGCTGGAAGACTCGACTCATGAAGGTCGGACTCTACATCTGTAGCTGTGGCACCAACATTTCCGCGACGGTCGACGCCGACAAGGTCATGGCGGAGCTGCTCGCGCAGTTCCCCGAAGCCTATGCCGCGAAGGTCGAGTTCATCTGCTCGGGCGATGGGAAATCGTTCTTCAAGCAGCATCTCGTCGAGAACCGGCCCGACCGCGTCGTGGTCGCCGCCTGCTCGCCGCGCGAGTACGAGAGCACCTTCATGCAACTGACGGCCGAGTGCGGCATCAATCCGTACTTCCTGCAGTTCGTCAACATTCGCGAGCAGGTGGCCTGGGTAACGCCCGACCCCGAACAGGCGACGCGCAAGGCAATCACCGCCATTCGTGCCGCCATGTCGCGCGTGCCTCTGCACCAGCCGCTCGAGAAGCAGGAGGTGGAAGCCTGCCCCGATGTGCTGGTGATCGGCGCCGGCCCCGCGGGATTGCAGTCCGCGCTCTTTCTCGCGGAGGCCGGGCGCAAAGTGGTGCTCGTCGAGAGGACGCCGGTGCTCGGCGGCAAGCCGGTCCTCTACGAGGAGCTCTTCCCGGGGATGGAGTGCGGCCCCTGCCTGCTGGAGCCCGTCCAGGCCGAGGTTCTCCACGGTAACTCCGCGCACAACATCGAGATCCTCTACCTCTCGGAAGTTGTGGGCGTCACCGGGTACTACGGGAACTTCAACGTCAAGATCAAGCAAACGCCGCGCCGCATCGATTCCAGTTGCATCGCGTGCGGCATGTGCATCGAGCCGTGCCCGGCGACGGCGAAGAACGAGTTCAACTGCGGGCTCGACGAGAAGAAGGCCGTCGCGATGCCCTTCCTGGGCGCGCTGCCCAATCTGCCGTACATCGATTGGAAGACCTGCCTGCGCAGCCAGGGCGAGAGTTGCCAGCTCTGCGCCGATGCCTGTCCGCTTCCGGGAACCGTTCGCCTCGACGACGAAGAGCAGCTCCTGGAGCGCAAGGTGGGAGCCATCGTCGTCGCCGTCGGCAGCTCGCTTTACGACTGCGGAACTCTGCCCGGCCTCGGTTACGGGTCGGTCGCCGACGTCTACACCAGCCTCGAATTCGAGCGCCTGGCCGCGGCCAACGGGCCGACCAGCGGCGAAATCAAAACCGCCGCCGGCAAGGCGCCGGAAAGCATCGCGATCGTTCACTGCGTCGGCAGTCTCGATCCGCGGCATCAGCCGCATTGCTCCGGCATCTGCTGCGAGTACGCGTTCAAGTTCAACCGCGTCGTGGAGCACAAGCTGCCCGGGACGAAGGTCTACCACTTCTTCAAGGAACTGGTGGCTGCGGGGAAAGACGACTTTTCGATGCTCCATCATGCGCAGGCCAATCCAAATGCCAGCTTCCTGCGCTATCGCGACCTCGATGAGATTGGCGTTTCCGCCGGCGAATCCGGCCAGGAGATTGCCTACAAACTCGCCGACGGCCGCGACGGCACAGTCAAGACGGACATGGTTGTGCTTTGCCCGGCGATGGTGGGCAGCGAAGACGCAGCCGGAATCGGCTCGCTTCTCGAACTGAACCGCAACCGCGCGGGGTTCCTCGAGGAACTCAACGGACGCCTGCACGCTTCTCAGAGCAAGGTGAAGGGCGTCTATATTGCGGGCTCTTGCCAGGCGCCGATGGACATTCGCGGCGCCGCCAGCCAGGCGATGGCCGCCGCGGGATACGTTCTGTCGGGACTGGCCGAAGGCAAGAAGCTGGTGATCGAGCCGATTTGCGCCTCCGTCGACGAGACGCGCTGCTCGGGCTGCCGCGTTTGCGGTTCCGTCTGCCCGTACAAAGCGATCAGCTACGATCCGGAGACCGAGACCTCCAAAGTGAATGCACTGCTATGCCACGGTTGCGGCACCTGTGTCGCCGCCTGCCCGGCCGGCGCCATCAAAGGCAACCACTTTACCAACGATCAGATCTTCGCGGAAATCGAGGCCATCCTGCAATGACAACGCTCGCCGAACTGGAACCCGTCTCCGAAGTGCAGAGGCCGTTTGAGCCGAAGATTGTCGGTTTTCTCTGCAACTGGTGCTCCTACGCAGGGGCCGACAAGGCCGGCGCTTCGCAAACTCCCTACCCGCCGAACGTGAGTGTCATCCGCGTCATGTGCAGCGGGCGCGTCGATCCGCAGTTCATCCTCGAAGCGTTTCACAAGGGAGCCGACGGAGTGCTGATTCTGGCCTGCCATCCGGGCGATTGCCACTATAAGGAAGGGAACTACCGCGCGGTGCAGAGGCATCGCATGTTGCTGCGCGTGCTCGGTCAATTCGGCGTCGAGGAAGGCCGCTGCTGCTTTGACTACGTCTCCGCCGGTGAGGGCGAGAAATTCGTTCGCGTCATCACGGAGATGGTAGACCGGGTCAAGGCGCTGGGTCCCTGGCCGGGGCACGGCGAAGAGTAGGCTGAGCGAGCCTGGAGTGGATTTGTCGGCAGCATTTGAGATCTCCCATCCGGAGTGTGCGAAAACGAAACAGTGAAGCGGACGCGGTTCCTTCCGGCCCAGCCCGAA
The DNA here is from genome assembly GCA_049514795.1 of Occallatibacter sp. GTDB lineage: Bacteria > Acidobacteriota > Terriglobia > Terriglobales > Acidobacteriaceae > Telmatobacter. The sequence continues at coordinate 953 of JBEKUS010000159.1, read as the reverse complement.
CGACTGTCCGGAATCGAACAGTCAGTCGGCGGAATCGGTCACTCTCCCCGCCCGATCTCCAAGCAAAACCCCCGTAAGCCAATTGTTTTCAATAACTGCAGGGTGAGTGCGTTTGGCCGGGCACGTGCTTCTGTCTTGAGTGATGGATATCGAACGCCCAGATCTCAAGCGAAAGAGGACGCGCCGGATGATCATCTGGTCCGGCGTTGCAGTCATCGTTGTTGCGGCGCTCGCCGTCGTCGTGATGCGCCTGAAGCCCGCCGCACCCGAGGTGGAGCGGTCCACGATCTGGACCGACACGGTGAAGCGGGGCGATCTGACGATTCAGGTGCGCTCCTCGACGGGAACTCTGGTTCCGCGCGAGGACTCGATCGAGCTGATCCCCGCCCAGACCGAGGCCACGGTGGTTCGCATTCGCGTGCTGCCCGGCTCGATGGTCACGCCCGACACCGTCCTGATGGACCTGTCCGATCCGGAGCTGCTGCAGCAGTTGCTCAACGCGCAACTCGCGCTGAAGGCCGCCGAAGCCGACTACAAGAGCCTGCAGGCCACTCTGCAAAGCACCCTGATGGACAAGAAGGCCGCCGCCGCCCAGGTGAACGCCGACTACACACAGGACACGCTGCAGGCGCAGACCGACAAGGCGCTCTTCGATCTCGGCGTGATCTCGGGCCTGGCCTACAACAAATCGAAGCAGACCGCGGAGCAGCTCTCCACGCAGCACCAACTTTCTCAGCAGCAGCTCGACGTGAATCAGAAGGCGATCGAGGTTCAGCTCGCCTCCGCGCAGACCAAGATCGACCAGGCAAAGGCGCTGCTCGCGCTCTATCAAAAACAGTCGGCGGCGCTCGAAGTCAGGGCGGGCATCTCCGGCGTGCTGGCGCCGCTGGCGATCCCGCTGCAGGCCGGCCAGCACGTGACCGCGGGCACCTCGGTTGCCGAGGTCATTCAAC
>JBEKUS010000158.1:0-7561 GCA_049514795.1 Occallatibacter sp. | reverse complement strand
CATTTTGGGGTCGAGGGCAAGCTTGCCCTCGACCCCAAGACAAAAACCAGAACTTTCCTGAGAAGGAAAAAGTGTCAGGGATGTGCCCGGTCTGAAATGTCAGCTATCTGCCCGGCCGTACATGACAAGCGTGTGGGGTGAACCCCTTGAGTGAGACAGTGTTGAAAAGCCCTGTATGCCGTTCGCTGCGATTTGCTTGGCGGACGGGAGTTGATGGTTGAGGCTGAGTGCGGCCGGGGAAGCGGGAGGGGACGAGAGAACGGTCTATTTTGTGCGCTGGAACAAGCGCGCGTCCCAAACGACGGGCTGGGGATCCGATGCTTGGATGAGCTTGAAATCGGGATGCAGCGGATTCAAAAGGACGTTGTATTCGCGCCCCCGGGTCACGGTAGCCGGAACGAGGAGAATGGCCGTTCTCCGCTCTTCCAACCATTTGTCACCGTATTCACGGCTCACGATCTGGTCTTCGGCATCCCAGCCGGACAACGCACTGGAAGTGAGGGCTTCAATCGCGATCCTGTCAGGAATGGCGATTTCGACACCGGCGTGGGTTTTGGGCACGCGGCCCAGATTGCTGTGGACCAGCACTTCGAGCACTGCGCCGGCGAAGGTCTCCGCCGCATAAATCACCGGCCGGCCGGGAGAGTTCCATCGGCCGCCAGAAAGCCGCGCGCCCGTGCCGTCGAAGATCGGGAAGCGGCGGTCGGCGATGCGAAACGCACGCATCAGGAAGCGTCCGTCAGGCGGGGATGCCATAGAAGAGCCGGTCGAGCAGGTCCTCGACCCGCCGCGCTCCCAACTCGGTCATTGCAGACTGCAGCGGCGTCCGCGCGCCAAGCTCCGGATGCGGTTTGGTCAGCCATTCGCGCGCGTCTTCGCGATCGTCCCACGTGAATTCAGCCGCGGCAATTACGCGCGCCAACCGTTCGGTGCGCTCGCTCTCGGCAGCCGAGAGGCGCGTGCGCCGCTTGAAGGTGGCTTCGGGCACAATCCCGAACATCACGCGGCGGGCATCGCCGGCAGAAGCCGCAACACGTTCCGCTGTGAGCCGCAGTGCCCGTTTGGGAAGACCATGCGAAATGGTTCGGTCCAGGTCGCCAATCGACCGGATGCGGCGGCCGAGGATTGCCTTGCCTCCCATAACATTGGCGATGTTCTCGGGACGGATCATGATGCCTCTCCACGGATCATTATAGCTGAATTGGCGGCTCAATTGGACCAAGGGATTCCGGCAACGGCGAGCCGCGCAGTGTTTCTTCCGGGGCCATTCGCCGCGCTCTAGACCGAAGCGGCGGGGGTGGGCAGCGCGGGCTGGGGTTGCGGGGCGGATTGGGGAGTGGGGGCAAGGGGCAGGGTGAAGTGGAAGGATGCGCCCTTGCCGAGTTCGCTTTCGCACCAGATGCGTCCGCCGTGGGCCAGGACGATGTGCTTGACGATGGCCAGACCGAGGCCGGTGCCGCCGGATTCGCGGGAGCGGGCCTTGTCGACGCGGTAGAAACGCTCGAAGATGCGCTCGAGATGCTCGGAGGCGATGCCGGGGCCGAAGTCCTGAATGGTGAATTGAACTTCAGAGGCGAGCGGGCGCGCGCCGGCGCGGATGCGCTTGCCGGAGCGGGCGTACTTGAGCGAGTTCTCGAGGAGGTTGCCGAAGACCTGATGCATGGCGTCGGGATCGGCCATGACGAGGGAGTCGGGCGCGCCGGCGGACTGGAGTTCGACGCCGGAGTCGACGAAGTTGCCGCCGAGGGAGTCGAGGGCGTCCTGGAGGAGGACGCTGGCGCGGACGGGCCGGAGGGTGAGCTTGTAGTCGGGGCTTTCGACGCCGGCAAGGGCGAGGAGATCCTCGGTGATGCGGTTCATGCGGGTGGCGTTCTTGAGGATGATGCCGAGGAATTCGAGGGTGGTTTCGGGGCTGGGGTTGGGGTCCTCGATGAGGGTCTCGACGTAACCCTGGATGGAGGTGAGCGGGGTGCGGAGCTCGTGGCTGACGTTGGCGACGAACTCGCGGCGGGACTTTTGCGCAGCCTCGATGGAGGTGACGTCGTGGAGGACGGCGAGCGCGCCGCCGGAGGGGAGCGGGGCGGCGTTGACCTCGAAGACGCGGCCGGGGGCGAGGATGCTGGCGCGGCCGACGCAGAGCTCGCGGCGTTCGAGCGCGCCGCGGACGCAGGCCAGCAGCTCGGGATCGCGGACGGAATGGACGAGGGGGCGGCCGGGCACGAGCTGCGAGCCGGCGATGCGCTGCATGACGGCGTTGGACCAGCGGACGGTGCCAGTGGCGGTGATGGCGACGACCGCCTCCTGCATGGAGTCGAGCATGACGGCCAGCTCATGGCGGCTGCGCTCGAGCTCGTCGAAGTCGCTGCCAAGGCGCTCGGCGGTGCGGTTGAGGGCGGATTCGACTTCGGAGAGCTCGTCGGCGGAGGAGGAGGAATCGGAGGCGTCGATGCGGGCGGTGAGGTCGCCTTCGGAGATGCTGCGGGAGAAGTCGACGATGCGGCGAAAGCGGGAGGAGAACTGAGCGGAGAAACGGGCCGTGGCCCAGGCGGCGATGGGGACGGCCGCGGCAAGGGTCGTGAGGGCGGACCAGAGAATTGCATGCGGAATGCCGCTGAGCGAAAGGATCCCCGCCAGGCCCGCCTGGGCGGCGAGGAGGACCAGCAAGAGGCCGAGCAGCTTGGTGAAGACGGTGCGGGTCATGGAAAAACAGCTATTAGCCGTTAGCTTTTAGCCGGTTGCTCCGGCTCTCGGCTTTGATTGGCTCACGCCAGAAGCTGCGCCAGTCGGAACGGTGACTGAAGAGCCTGGAACAAAATGACAACGGCTGAGAGCTAATGGCTAAGAGCTAACGGCTCGGTCTTAATCGCCCTTGGGCAGTTCGAAACGGTAGCCGGCGCCGCGAACGGTCTTGAGGTAGCGCGGGTTTTCCGGGTCGATCTCGATTTTCTCACGGATGCGGCGGACGTAGACGTCGACCGAGCGTGGAGTGACAAAGCGTGCGTCGCCCCAGACGGCGTCGAGCAGGTGGTCGCGGCTGAAGACGCGGCCGGGATGGCGTGCCAGGTAGTCGAGGAGGCGGAACTCGGTGGCGGTGGTGGTGGTGAGCTCGCCGCGGACCTTGAGTTGCATGGCGCTGGCGTCGATGACGATCTCTTCGAAGCTGATGATGGAGGGCGCGCTGGGGCGCTCGAAGCGGCGCAGAACTGCCTTGACGCGGGCGACGAGCTCGCGGATGGAAAAGGGCTTGGTGATGTAGTCGTCGGCGCCGAGATCGAGGCCGAGGACGCGGTCGTTCTCGCTGGCGCGGGCGGTGAGAAAGATGATGGGGATGGTGGAGAGGCCGGCGTGATTGCGCAGGCGGCGGCAAACGTCGAGGCCGTCGCCTCCGGGAACCATGATGTCGAGGAGAAAGAGAGCGGGGGGCTTGCGTTCGGCGTCCGGGATGATATTGGCGGGGGTGTGAAAGAGGCGCGCTTCAAAGCCCGCCGCTTCAAGATTATGCTGCACCAGCCGCGCGATGTCGGCGTCGTCTTCCAAAACAAATACGGATTGGCTCAAACCGTCAGTCCTCGTCCCGCGGCCGGTTGAGATGCTCGGGATGGGTTGACCGCAGGAACCATTAACAGGGTAATTCAGGCAAGCGAACGGATTGCAAATGTTTGATGAAAAAGACAGGGAGACAGGGGGCGAGGGAGCAAAGGGAGCGGGGAATCAGGGGCAAAGGGCGCGAGGTGAGAGAATGACGGCAACTATGCGAGACTTTCCTGACTTCATGAAGAGGGCCGCGAACAGGATTGCCCAGTCGTCTCAGGCGACTCCGGGTGTCGAGGGGTACGTCTTCGACGGGGTGGATAGCAGCCAAATGGCGTTTTGGAGCTGCGCTGAGGACGCCGTCTCTGCAGCTCACGCGCACGACTACGACGAGTATATGGTCGTGGTGCAAGGCTGCTACACGCTCCTGATCGACGGAAAGCGGATTCCGGTACGAGCCGGCGAGGAGTACTTGATCCCGCGCGGGCAACTGCATGGCGGCGAAGTTCTGGGTGGAACGAGAACGATCCATGCGTTCGGGGGACACCGGGCCGACAGAGCGCAGATTGCCTGACGCGGCGCGATCCGGCCATCCCGGCGCAGAGAAAGACACGGCGGCGCGGGGCATCGGCCAGCGGAGTAGCGCGGGGATGGCGCTAGCGCTTCTTGGCGGGCTTCGAGGCGGGCTTCTTCGGCGCGGGCTTTGAGGGCTTGGCCGGGGCCTTCTTGGCTGGCTTGGTGACGGGCTTTGGCTTGGGCTTGGGTTTCGGGGCCTTGGCCGGAGCGGGTTTGGCGACCTTCTTCGGGGGAGCTTTGGGCGCCGGCTTGACGGTCTTTGCGGCTTTGGCCGAGGCTTTGGCGGGCTTGGCGGCGGGCTTCTTCGGCGCGGGCGCAGGTTGGGCCTTGGCAGCCGCGGCCTTTGCCGGAGCGGCGGGCACGGGTTGCTGAACCGGAGCGGGCTTGGCGGCTGGCGCGGTCTTCGCGGCCTTCTTCGCGGCTGTCGAAGCGGCCTGTTTCTTTCCAGCCGGAACCGCTGCTTCTTCCCGCTCCTCCTCGCCTTCCTCTTCTTCCTCCAAGTCCTCTGCGCCGGGTTCCACGGGAAGAACGCTCAGATCCAATTCCTCCTCATCCTCGACGCCAATCGGCTCCAGATCTTCCTCCGCCTCACCGGACAAATCCTCTTCGGGCTCTTCCTCCTCTTCGAATTCTGGCTCTTTGAGGCGGGCTTCCGCGCGGCGGGCCCGGGTCCGTTTGATGGTAACCTGCGGGGGCGGCGCGGGCGGAGAAAATGGTTCAAGAAATGCCCGCATCTCCTCGGGAGTATTGAGGTTGCTGTCGATCAGTTCAAGAAAGACCTTCCGTACGAGTTCGGCGTAGGCGGGCAGCTCGGGCGTGATGCGCATCTCCTGCATCAGAGCGTGGGGGATGCGTTGGCGAGCCTCGGGCCACACTCTGAGGAAGAGATTGAAACGCTCCTGGACCGCCTTGTCCTTACTCGTAAAGCCAAGCCAGAGAATCGCCTCCGGATCAAAGCTCATGAAGAGGTTGAAGCAGGCCGAGGGTTTGACGTTCTGCTTGGACAGAAGCGCCTTGGCGAAACCTGAGGCCAGCGAATCCAGGCTGTTCCATTCGGCGACGAAGCCCGGGCGGAGCATGGACTTCTTGAGGGTGGACAGGTCCCTGGGGGGCAGCTTGGCGGTGAGCAACTGCATCTGGGCCGCGGACATGTCAGGATGGATGCCCTGAACCAGGAGCTGCACAGCGAGATCGTGGAGGGCGTTGAGCTTGTTCTCGTCGGCCTTGGCGGAGGTCCAAGCCGGAAAGAGGATCTTCATCCAGCCCTCGGCTTCGAGGGCGCGGAGGACCTTGAGGCCCTCCTCTTCGTGGCCAATCTGCTCCAGCTCCTGGCGGCGCGCCTGGGGCGAGAGGAACTCGATGACGTTTTCGGCTTTGGCGTTCTCGTAGCGGGTCAAGGTTCGCGAGTCCAGATCCCAACCGAGGCGTGTGCGATAGCGGATCGCGCGGATCAGCAGGGACGGGTCCTCGATAAACCCGTAGTTGGAGACCAAACGCAGGAGGCGCGATTCAATGTCGGCGGCGCCGTTGAGGGGGTCCATGAAGAGGCCAAAGGAGCCCTCGTTTAGGGAGATGGCCATTGAGTTGACGGTGAAGTCGCGGCGGCGAAGGTCTTCATGGATCGAGGCAGGGTGATAGACGGGCTTGCCGGGTTTAGGGTATTCGACGCGGTGGGTGCTTACGACGCTGACGCGCACCGTGCCCGGGAAACAGAGGTAAAGACAACGTGCGGCCTCATCTTCTCCCCAGAGCTTTCCGCCCAATTTCTCCAATGGTTTCTTGAGTTTGAGGGCGTTGCCCTGGATGGCGACCTCGATTTCTCGGACGGCGTGGCCGCTGGTGAGGTCGCGAACGGCGTCTCCGGTAAAGAAGAGGAGGATTCCGGCATCTCGAGCGGCGGCGCGCAACTGGGTGAGGGCATGGCGCTGGTCTGCCGAAAGCCTGTTCTCCAGGAGGTAGATGTAGTCAGGCATGACCGATCCTGTTCCCGCCATCTCAACCACAGCCAAGTATCTGATGATGCTGCCCTTATGGCGCAATTCTTGAGGCTGGCAAACAAGAACATTACCACAAGTTCACTAGGAAAACTAGCAATCTTGCACCAGTTCTACAACTTTTCTGCGATGCATTGGGAGGGACCCCCGGCTCGGGCGTTTTCCGGGAGGTCTCAGGAAGTGCAACAGGAGGAACCGCCGGACGGTGCAGACCCGTGCGACAATCCAGAGCGATGGCCTCAGCACGTAAGCCTGTCATTGTGCGCAAGTTTTCCCGCGACTGGTTCGCCGGCTATGCGGCGGCCGACTGCGGGCAGAATCGGCCGGAGCTGGAAGTGCTGGATCTGGCGGGCAAGGTCGTGCGCGTGGGATGGGAGCAGGTGAAGTGGGTGTGCTACGTGCGGGACTTCCCGGCGGGATCGGGAGACCAGGCGAACCCGGAGCGGCTGCTGCGGAAGCGGTTCTCGCTGAGGCCGCGGACGGCGGGATTGTGGCTGCGGCTGACCCTGGCAGACGGGGATGAGCTGGAGGGGCTGGCGGCCAACGACCGCACGCTCGTCGAGGGGGCGGGATTGCTTCTGACGCCGCCGGACACGCGCTCGAACACGCAGCGGATGTATGTGCCGCGGCAAGCGATCCAGGCGCTCGAGGTGCTGAGCCTGATTGGAGCGGCGAGCCGGAAGCGGGCCGAGGCGGCGCAGCGTGCGGGCGAGCAGCGCGATCTGTTCGGCGGCGAGAGCGAATTGGTCTGATGCCTCCTTCCCACCCAGACAGGGCTACGGCGTTCGCCGACGATCAGCGAAGAGCGGCCACAAAATCCGAATTGGGTTGGCGCGAGAGTTGCGCTGAGGCGGACGTTCTTTTCCTCCAGAGAAACACCGATATGGAAAAGGAAGAATTCCTCCCCGCTGAAGCGGCGACGCAGCGGAGCGACTGGTCCGCGTAAATCCGCCGACGACTTCCGTGCTACACTTCCCCGCATGCCACAATGGAACGATCCGACGCAAGCCGCCAGCGGCCAGCCACGCCCCATCCTGTTCTCGACACCTTGCCAGTGGATCAAGTTCGATATGGATCCCGCGGCCAAGGTCGACCTCACCCCGCCCATGCGAGGCCTGCTGCGAACGACCGATACGGCCTTGGAGTTTGCAGGCGACTACAAGTCCTACGACCGGCTGGTCGGCGCGGTCAATACGTTGATATCGCCTTGGACAACGCCGACAACAGTCGCCATTCCGCTGAACGCCATTCGCCGTGTCGAGGCGATCGCCTTCACCAGCAGTCTTCTGTTTGCGAAGAAGGACGGAGTCCAGCTCGAGGTGCTTTACAGCCCCGCCCCGGTACGGACCGGTCACATTCCTGACATTTTGAACCGGGGACATATCTGACACTGCTTCGAGGCGATGAGGACGTAAAAACGAGCTCATGGCCTGGAAAACGAGCAGTGCGATGGAAGAGAA
>JBEKUS010000157.1:0-7747 GCA_049514795.1 Occallatibacter sp. | reverse complement strand
GCATCCTCGCATTGCTAACTTGTTCATCTTCTCCTCCGCGCTCAACTCGCGCAAATGAATGATCCGGCCGTCGCAAAAGATACGTTACTCGTCCGCTGGCGCCTCGAACGAGATGGTTTGCTGGCGAAAGCCGCGCGTTCTCCACAACCCATATAGAATGCCGGCGGCAAGCCATGCGCCGCCCGCAATCTTGGCAGGCGTGCGCAGACTCAGCCAGACATAGAAGCAGATCGCGAACCCCGCCAATGGTGGAATTGCATTGCCAAGGGTTCGTTTTCCGCAAAGGAAACAATGCTTGAAGGCCGCCGCGTTGACGCCCATGAACGCGATGAACGCGCCGAAATTGAGCATCTCAGCCGCCAGTTGGAAGGTCAGCAGAAAGGCGCCGGTCGCGGACAGCGCGCCCACAAAGATCACATTGTTGCGGGGAATCCCGCGCTGCCGGTCGATGGCGCCAAAGAACGATCGCGGGAGCGCGTTGTCGCGGCCCATGCCATAAAGCAGGCGCGCGGCCCCCAGTTGCGCTCCGCTGCCCGACCCGATGGTCGCCAGCAGCAGCGCAAAGTTGACGAGTTGAAAAAGCCAAACACTCCGGAGAACGTTGGGCGGCGCGCCGGGAGCCGCTGCGGCCTGGCCTGCGACATAAGAGAAAGCAGTATCCACCTCAGGGAAAGGACGGCCATAGGGCCATATCAGCTGGGCTACATAGACCTCTACCGAAGCGAGGACTCCCGCAATCAGGCACACCAGGACCGTTGCGCGCAAGATGTTCTGCCGCGGATTATGCGCCTCTTCGGATAGAGTTGAGATTCCATCGAAGCCGACATAGGTCAGCACCGCGATCGAAGTACCGGTGAAGATCAGCGGGGTGGAAAAGGTAGCCGGGTTATAAAACGGCAGCGTGAAGAATCCAGGTCCGCGAGAGGGGAGAAGAACGATGTACCGGATCGCCGCGATCAGAAAGATCACAATGACCACGCCCAGCGCGGCTGCTAGATAATCATTGCCCCTGGCATAGGTGCTGACCCCGCGCAGATTCAACGCCGTGAAGAGGGCGGCGAAGAAGAGAACCCACAGCGCAAAGGGAATCTCCGGGACGATATTTCCCGCGGCTTTGGAACACCAGATGATGCACAGGATCGGGTTGAGCAGGTAATCCATCGTCATGCTCCAGCCGGTCACAAAGCCCAGTCCCGGATGAAGCTCGCGGCCAACGTAGGTAAAGGCCGAACCCGCGCTGGGATAGGCCCGCGCCATCCGCCCATAACTGATGGCCGTGAACAGCATGGCAATCATCGCGATCAGGATGGTTGTGACGACGTGCCCGCGCGCCTCCTGGCTCACCACCCCAAAAACCGGCATGGGAGCGGTTGGCTGAATCAGGATGATGCCATAGAGGACCAGATCCCACAGAGTCAGGGAGCGTCTCAGCTTCGGCCCGCCCTTTTCGCACTCATTGGCAACTCCTAGCATCGGTCCCGTCCTGGTGCTCGGTTTACTTCCGCGTGCGGTGGTCTGGTTCAAGAGTCGAGGTGAAAGGAAACCGCCCCGCTCAGCTGCATGTGGCGAAAGTCAGGTTTGAATGGGCACGGCTTCGGCCGTGCCGCGAAATGGCTGAAAACGGGCCACGGGATCTAGCCCCCAAAGGATGTTTTTCAGCCATTTGGACTTTCAACACGGTCTCTCAGGGACGGGCCTCTTTCCAGTTCACGTTCCAGCCGCTCACCTCAACTCCCGGCGCATTCCCTCCCAGATCTTTTGTGTTGTAAGTCGCGGTGATTTGCCGTGTCTCCCCGGGCAGCAATGCAAAGTAGTTGTCCTCCCATATCGACGGAAGAACCTCATCGTCGACGTGGCTCTCATACCAGTACGCGCCGGTGATATTTTTCCCAATCTTCTTCACCTTGAGCCGGACTCCGAAGGCAAGCGCGCGGCTGGGATTGTGCAGCGTAACGGTCATCGTCTCCTGCGCGCCTTCGGTCTTTCTCTCCGCCTTCACTTCCAAATCCACCGGCGGCAGGCTGTTCAGCGCTGTGTAATCGGCAAAGAGCTTGGTCGGCGTCCACACACCGCTTCCCGGTTCGTTCTCGAAGTCCACCGTCTCGGCTTGGTTGGGCAGCCAATAGAAGTTGCGGCTTTCGAGGCGTTCTCCGTTTTCCAGGCGCAGGTCCACAAAATACATTCCGCTCAGGCCCGTTATCTCCGGCAGCGTAAACACCCGCGTGCTGCTGTCCTCTCCTACAGCGAGCGTCGCCTCCTTGGAGTATTTCTCCGTCATGTCCAAGCCGTACACCTTGGCCGTGACCTTCAGGCTTGGGAAAGCCCGGTAATACGAATTGACCACGACCACCGAGCGGTCGTCGTAGGAGTACTGCACGTGCAGCGGCTCGCACGCATGTTTCACCCCATAATAGGAACCGCCCGGCCGCATATACCAGTCGTACAGGTGCCAGATCATGCTGGGCCAGGTGTTGTTGAGCATCCACTGAATGACTCCCGTGGAGGTGTACTTGTTCCGCCCATAGGCCTCCATCATCGCCCGGTGCCCCTCGTAGGCCTGCATCTGGGCCTTCTGCGCGTACTCCTCCACCGAGTGCGAAGGCCCGTACCGCTTGTCCAACGCTTCGGTAAAGATCTTCAGTGTCTTCGACATGCCGCCGGCGTGGTACTCCCACACGGAGTCGATCGGCCACAAGTGGTCCTCGGGAAGCATGCGCCGCAGACTCTCAATGGGTGGAATGGCAGGTCCGGGGCTGATCTCCGTGGCGAACCCGAAGGCCCCGCCGCGCTTGGTGTCGATCTCCCAGTAGACTGGCGCCACCCACTCGTAGGGCGCCAGCATCTTCACTCCGGTCGGCCCAACGGTGGTGTTATATTCCCCTGCCGACGCTACCGCCGGGTTCGGCCAATCACTCTCTTTCAGGACTTGCAAGTACTTCTTTTCGACCTCGGGCGGGGGCGTGCGGTCGCTCCCATAGAGAAAGGTGAAGACCGAGGGGTGCCGCTCCAGGCGCCGGATCTGGTCGCGCAGAGAAGCCACCGCGATGGGCTCGTCTTCTCCACTCCAGGTGGGCCATCTCTCCCAGTTGTCGCAACAACACCAGCCCGGCATGGCCAGAATGCCCATCTCATCCATCAGATCGAAGAAGTGATCGTCTTCCAGCTTGCCTTCGAAGCGGATGGTGTTCAGGTTCATGTCGCGCACATAGCGCAGTTCCGCTTCCTGCCGCTCCGGCGAGGAGCGCAGCAGCATATCGAAACTGTAGCCGGCGCCACGGATCAGGATGTTTCTACCGTTGATCTGGAAGACGTGATGCTTGGCCGCATCCACCTCGGAGGTGACTTGCCGGATGCCAAACCGGATGTGGCTGAAATCCGAGACCTGCCCTTCAACGACAAACTCCAGGTCCAGCGGATAGAGGTTCTGCGGCCCCAACTGCGCCGGCCACCAGAGCCGTGGATTGGCCACCTTCAATTGCGCGAATTTCTCCGGCGTGAAGCGCACCATCTGTGTCTCGTGGGCTGCCAGCTTCACCGGCTGCGAAAACTCGATCGCCTCCACCTTCCCTTTGAGCACGCCTTCCACAGGCTGGTCCGTCAGGTTCTTTACCTCGGCTCGCACGGTGAGCTCGGCCTGATCCGTGGAGGGCAAATTCAACTTGGTGAGGACCGCCGGATAGCGCACCACAGCTGGCCCCGTCGCGGTAATGTGCACGTCACGCCAGATGCCCATCTCCTTGTCGGGCGGCATCGGCCCCCAGTCGACCAGGGTAATGGCCAGATCGCTCTTTTGCGGCGGGAAGACTTCAACCGCCAATGCGTTGAGCTCCCCCGGCCGGGCCGCGGCGGTCACATCGAATTCAAACAGCCGCCAGGTGCCCGCCATCTTGTCGGCGGACGCAATCTGGCGGCCGTTCAACCACACGTTGGCGCGGTAGTTGATGCCATCGAAACCCAGGCTGAGAGTCTTGCCCTTGTACTCGCCCGGCAACTTGAACTCCGTGCGATACCACCAGGAATGCCGGAACGGACTATCCGGTGGCATGCGGAGTTCCGAAAAATTCGCGAAGATCGGATAGGAGGTCCCGGGAATCGACCGCAAGTTCATCCCCACATAGGGATCGGGGTAGACGTGCTGCTCAACCAGCGCAGAGAGGACCGTGGATGGCACCGTGGCCGGATACCACTGGCTGGCGTCGAAGCCCACCGCCGAGATGGCCGCTCCGCTCTCGTGCACGTCGGCCGAAGACTGGATGGCCCAGCCTTGAGTCAGCTTCATTGAGGGGGAACTGGCATCGGGGGGTGCGGCGGCCCACGCCATCGGCAGCAAGAGGCTGCCTGCAGTAAGCGCGAAAAATAGCGATCGTAACCTGTCCATAGCTCTTCCGTTGGGCTCCTTGAGATGGGCCGCGAACCTTGCGGGCATGGTTCCCGCCGGCGCTACCCGACCCGGCTTTGGGCAACAGGGGCGGCGCCAGAGACCCATCTCGCAGACAGGTTCATGGCAACAACGAGCTTGCATCCGTGCTAGGAGTTTGTCAAGCAAATTTACGAGACTGTGGCCACTGGGACGATTCGGAATGGAGCCCGGCCGCCTCCATTTAAATCACATTGTAAGTAAGATAGACTGAACAATCTCAGGATTCCAGAGTAATTCAGCAGGCACTTTGAGGACTCCAGCCTCCACAGCCAATGGCAGGATGTGGACAAAGATTTGCCAGACAAACCTTGACTGTCCTTCGCGGCCACATTACCATGACGGACAAATGCCTACCGCAGACCGGCCAGCGAACATACCGAAGCCCGCGATCAAGATTGCCGGCGAGTGGCTTCGCCAGATCCTCGGTCTGCTCTACCGGCGCCGGAGCCTGACGCGCATCGAGATCATTGAAATGACGGGACTAAACGCGGCAAGCGTGAGTCACGCTCTTCGCTATCTGCAGGACAGAGGCGTTGTTTACAAAGCGGGGGATTGCGATGCGGGTACTTGCCGCCGGCGAGAGTCTTTTGCGCTCAACGCGGAAGCCGGCTACTTCGTGGCGCTCGACCTGGAAGGCGACCGGCTGCGTTTCGGTCTTACCAACTTTCTCGGGGACCTCCGGTGCCGTTGGGAAGAGTGTCTTGAATTCCGCAAACCTTTCCCGCCCGAAAAGGTGATGAACGGAATCGGCAAAGTCACAAGAGATTTGGACTCCTCGCAACTGGGCCGCGTTCTGGCCGTCGGCGTAAGCTACCCAGGCCTGCTCGATTCCGAAGGGCGCCTCAGTGCGGTCAACCTGGGTTGGACCAAAGTCCCGCTCCTCGCGATTCTGAAAGAAGCATTTCCCTGGCCGGTATTCATGGAACGGGACAAGGAAACCTCGATCCACGCCGAAAGCTGGCTCGGAGCGGCTCAGAACTGCTCCAATGCGCTCTTCCTCATCGCCGAAGCCGGCATCGGTATGGGTATTCTCGCCGATCGCAGGCACCTAATGGGGGCACGAGGCTTTGCGGGCGAGATTGGGCACTGCAAGTTCGTTCCCGGCGCCGAGGATCTGTGCAGCTGCGGCCAAAAGGGTTGCCTCGAGGCGATCGCATCCGCGGCGAACATCGTGCGCCAGTATGTGGAACGTGCCGGCGCGTATGCCGGCAAATTTGGCTTTGTCGATGTGCTGGAAAGAGCCCGGCGTGGGGACGAGTTTGCGCTCTCCGCCTTCCAGCGGGCCGGCCGCGCGCTCGGCTCCGCACTCTCGACGGCCATCAGCCTGCTCGATCCGGAGATCGTCATCCTGGGGGGCGACCTCATCGTTGCCGAGGACGTTATGCTGCCCATCATTTGGGAACAGATCCGTCTGCAAACGCGGCCGAGGTCATTGGAGGTCGTCAAGATCGCGGTCAGCGGTCTGGGACTCGATACTCGGTTAAAAGGGGCTGCTTCGCTGGCCTTCCGAAACATGCTGGAAGACTCGGAACTCTTAGGGCGAATCTGCACCACGGCGCTGTGAACCACGCCACAACCGGCTTGCATGGGTTGATCTGCCGGAAATCGGCACCGCCAAACGGGAGTGGCGATTGTGGGAAGGGAAATATGCCTCTCTTGGAAAGGAAAGACAGCGAAATGAAGAAGACGACCGCGTTTGCCGGCGATCATGCTCGCGACCTGCAGTCTGTCACAAGGATTCTCGCCGGCGCTCCATCGATTGACCGCGGGTATCTGGCGCCGCGGAAGGAATTCGAAAAACGGGCGGCCCGGGTCAATGCGGTCCTTCAAAGAGCCGGACATGCTGCCGGATTCGTCTTCTCCGACGAGCACTATCGGGGCGACGTCCCTTACCTGGGCGGAAACACGAATCTCTCCATCGAGCAGGTAGCCGGCGTGATCGGAAAGAATGGCTTTCACGTGGCGGCGGGACTCGAAGGCGGCTATGTGGCCGAACAGTTGGCCTGCCGCGCTGGAGTGGCGGTTCACAAAGTGGAGATCCTGCAACTGGCCGACGAGAAATATCCCATCCAAGCCGAGCGATTTGAGGACGTCATCGAAAGCGCAGCCGGCGGCTCGATCGACCACATAGCGCTCTTGACGCCCCGCCAGGTGGTCCCCGCCGCAATCGTCCAATACCTGGGAAAACTCTTCGGCCCCGAAGGCGTTGTCGATGCGCAGGAGATTTTTCAGCGAGTGAAGTACGAAAAGAGCGAGATCGAGATGCGGCTGATCTCCGATGCGGCCGTCATTGCCGATTGCATGATGCGCGCTATGCTGGCCGTATTGCGCCCTGGCAGGCTGGAGACCGAAGTCGCCGCTTGGGGGGCCTGGGTTGGCCGCATGTTAGGCTCCGAGGCCGACGGTTTCAGGATCATGGTCGGCGCCAACGAGGCCAATCGGACCTTGATCGGCCCCGCGTTGAATCGGCCGATTCGCGAGGGTGACTGGGTTCACCTCGGCGTTGCTCCGCAGCGCGACGGCCTTACCGCCTGCGTCCGCCGCTCTGTCGTGGCTGTTGACCATCTTTCCAGCCTGACTGACGACCAGCGCTTCTGGATGGACCTCGTCGAAGAGGGATATCGAGTCGGGGAAGAGGCCTATCGCAAGGTCGCGGCCGAGGGCCTGCCGGCCCGCCTTCAAGAGCAGGCTCTCGTGGACTACTTCGCCGGACGCGCTGCCGAGGTCTCCGCGCGCGTGGGCAAGCCGGTCGATCTGGCATCGCTTAAGCCCTACACCGGCACCCATAACTCCGGCTATACGGAGTGCCAGGAATTCTTTGGCGCCATTACACTGGACAGCCATTGGAGCCTAGGGCAGCGAATTGTGACGATGCTGGACGTAGCCCTGCGGGGAATTGGAGATCATTGGAACGATGTCATCCTGCCCGGTTTCGATTACTGCGTGGTGGAAAACACCCTGGGCAAAGACGGGACCAGCGTCCAGTGCCTCACTTCAGTCCCCGTCCACGCACAGGAACTTGTGGGCGCCTAGTTGATCGGCCCCAGATATTTTGAACTACGTTGAAAGTTAGTCCTCGGCTGGTCTCGGCATGAACAAGATCGTTGATAGTCCTGCTTGACCCATCAGCTCCGGGTAATGCCACTAGCGAATGTCCAAGGTCTTTCTCTCTCCTCCAGTTCGACAATGTTTGAAAGCAGACCATCTGGTGCAAACCCAGGTGGTCGGCCGAGATGTCGCATGTGCCCGGAACGGAGTTCCTCGATAAAGGTTTTGAACCCTATCGCGATCGAGAAAATACTCGGTCCTTCATTCAGTCAGAGAACT
>JBEKUS010000156.1:0-12257 GCA_049514795.1 Occallatibacter sp. | reverse complement strand
GGTCTTGCGGCCCTGAATGACGGCAGTTTCGACCTTCTTGCGGCCTTCGACGACCACCGTTTCGACTGTATTCAGGCCGACCTCAACGACCGCCTCAACTGTATCCAGGCCCTCCTCGACGACGTTTTCGACTTTCTTGCGGCTCTCTTCGACGACATTCTTAACGGTCTTGCGGCCCCGGAGGATCGCGGCTTTCACCGTGCTAGCCATCCAGCTCCTCCCTACTCTGCCCCGGCCCCAGGCGCAGGCTCCATCATAATCTTCATCGAGCCGGGCTGGGGGTGCGACGCGAGATCGATGGCGGCGACCGCCTGGTCGAGCGGGAAGCGGTGCGAGATCAACTGCGTCAGATCGAAGCCGTTCCGATACCCTCCGAAGACCAGGCTCAGCACCTCGTCCTGAATCGTGATTGCAGCAGAGTATGAACCGAGGAGGGTCTTTTCGTCCATACAAACCGCGGCGGGGTCGAAGGCGGCCTCGCAGTGCTGGGTGTGGGCGAAGAGCATCACTTTGGCGCCCGGGCGCGCAGCGTCCATGGCGGCGCGGATGAGGGCGTTGCCGGCGACGGCCAGAATGACGGCGTCGGCGCCGCGGCCCTCGGTTTCGGCCCGCATCCGCTGGACTACGTCTTCCTTGCCGGGGTCGAGGGGGTTGGCGAGGCCGAAACGGGCGGCGACGGCGTGGCGCTCGGCGAAGAGGTCGGAGGTAAAGACGCGGGCGCCGGTGCGCGCGGCGAGCGCGGCGTGCATGATGCCGATGGGGCCCTGGCCAATGACCAGAACCGTGTCGTCCGGCTCCAGATTCAGCATCTTGACGCCCTTGAGGACGGTGTTGAGCGGCTCGGCGAAGGCTGCCTGTTCGAAGGGAACGCCGTCGGGGATGCGAACCACGCCGCGGTTGGCGACGATCCACTCCGTGGCGCGGATGTACTCAGCAAAGCCGCCTCCGGAGGGCTCGAAGCCGGCGGTCGTGCCGGTGCGCTTGTAGACCTCGCACTGGGCGAAGATCCGCTTGCGGCAGTAGTGGCAGGTTCCGCAGGGAATATGGTGGAAGGCCACAACGCGGTCGCCGACCGAGAAATTGGTGACGCCCGGGCCAACCTCGGCGACGATCCCCGCCATTTCATGGCCGAAGATGCGCGGGGCCGAGTGCGAGCCCGTGTGAATCTTCTTCAGGTCGGTGCCGCAGATGCCGCAGGTGGCGATGCGGATGAGCAGCTCTCCAGGTCCGATGCGGGGAACGGGGACGGTTTCCAGGCGCATGTCGTTGATTCCACGGTAGACAACGGCGCGCATAGTGGCGGGAATTGCCGGTTCCAGGTGGAATCCGGGGTTGGAGATCTGGGCAGCCATTCCGTTCTGTGATGTGACCTCGTTCACGAGAGAAAACCGAGCAGCGAATCCGCGATACGCCGGGAAGCCTTTCTGCTATTTTCGCCCATCCGGATGAGGGCGGGCCAATGCCACGGACGAAGCAGGACATAGAGAACAAACCGCGCGAGCTGGAGCTGACCCGTGGGCGACAAGAATCGATCGAAATCGGGCAGGCGTTCGTTGAAGCCGTCGCTGACTCCTTTGATGCAATAGAAGGGGATTTCGCGCATGGCGGCGAGGCGGGCGATGGCGGCGGCCTCCATGTCGACGAGGCCTGCGTAGTAATCGACCGCAAGACGCTCCTTTTCGCGCCGGTCGGCGACGCGCGGGCTGGTGACGAGCCAAAGCTCGCCGGCGCCCGCTTCGCAGGCGAAGCGCTCGCCAGTCTTCAAGTCGACGACGCCGCCAACATTGTGGGCCGAGCCGGGGGCGAAGTCCGGGCGGAGCGCTCCGGCCCAGCCGACGGAGAAGACGAGATCGATAGGGCCGCCTTCTTCGAGGGCGACGAAGGCGCGGGTGGCGGCTTCCTGGCCGGCTCCGGCACAGGCGGCGATCCATTCTTCTTCTTCGCTGCGCTGGGCCCAGAACCGGATGCCGTTGCGGGAACTATGCGGCCAGCCGCGGACGAGCGGTTTGAGCTCGCCGGGGAATGCGGCGACGATGGCGAGGCGGGTCATGCGCGGGCCTGGGTGGCGGCAGCGGGCGCGTAGCCGTTGGCTCGGAACCACTCGATGGCGGCGCGCATGGCAGGGTAGACGGGGAGGATGCGGAAGCCAAGCTCTGCCTGGGCTCGCGCGCTTGAGGCGTACATCTTCTTGCGGCCCATGCGGACCTCTTCGAGCGTGGCGCGGGGCTCGCGGCCCCGGATGCGGCCGGTGATCCACTCTTCGAAGAACGCGTATGTGGCGGCGACGGCGAAGGGAATCCGGACTGTGGGCGAGGGGATGCCGGTGATGGCGGCCATCTTGTCGAGGATCTGCTTGAGGGTGAGGTTCTCGCCGCCGAGAATGTAGCGGCGGCCGGGCCTGCCTTTGGTGAGAGCGAGCGCGTGGGCGCGGCCGACCTCGGAGACATCGACGAGGTTGAGGCCCGTGTCCATGTAGGCGGGAAACCTGCTCTTGAGGAAGTCGACAAAGATGCGGCCGGTGGGCGTGGGCTTGCGATCGTTGGGACCGATGGGGGTGGTGGGGCTGAGGATGATGACCTGCTGGCCGCCTTGTGCCGCTTTGATGGCTTCCTGCTCGGCGAGAAACTTGGAGCGCTTGTAGTGGCCCACCATGTCGGCGAGCGAGACGGGCGTGTCCTCGTTGATGACGATGCCGTCGGTGCGGAAGTGCATTGTCGCCACGCTCGACGTGTAGACGAAGCGGGGG
Source organism: Occallatibacter sp. (assembly GCA_049514795.1). GTDB lineage: Bacteria > Acidobacteriota > Terriglobia > Terriglobales > Acidobacteriaceae > Telmatobacter. The sequence goes on along the minus strand of JBEKUS010000156.1, from coordinate 9,511 downwards.
ACGCCGGCCTCGCGGGCCAGGCGCAGCAGTTCGCGCGTGCCGCCGACGTTGGCGCGGATCATGGAGGCGGGATCGGGAATCCAGAGGCGGTAGTCGGCGGCGACGTGGACCACGGCGTCGATTCCTTCGAGGACCGGGCGGAGGGTTTCGGGATCGGAGAGGTCGCCCGTGAAAGTGTCGCCGGGGATGCCTTCGAGGTTCGACAGGTTGCTGCTCTTGCGGACCAGCAGGCGCAGGTCGGCGCCTTCAGCAGCCAATGCCTTGGCTACGTGGTGGCCCACGAAGCCCGTCGCGCCTGTGACGAAAATCTTCATCGGGAAAACGCAGTTTCATTCTATATGGCTTCGTGTGGCGCAAGTGAACTCGTGCCCTTTCAAAGCGCCGGACGGCAAATGCAGGTCCCTATTCGACTCCAATCGCGTTCCCACCCCAGCAACGGCCCTGCCGGGCGCGCCTGCGTATCTGGCAATGGAAAGGATAGGAATTGATTGCCCGTGGAAGCGGCCGGTGCTATAGTCGCTCGCAGCCAAGCGGCAAAATGGAAATTCCGGTCAAGTGAGCATTCTTTGTTGTGCAGTCGCTGCACAGACCGCGGACCTCTATTGAGGGTCTGGGACTTTTCGTAGCCAAGCCGCAGACCTTCTGGTCCTGGCGTTTTCATCGGCGGGGCAGTGCACGTGGCCGATTGCCAGTCCGCACCCGGGGGTGTTGTTCGGTAACGTCCACGCCATGCATCTCCCTTGCTCCCACAAGGAGGTGACCTTATGGTGAACCGCAATCTAAAGTCCCTGGGTCTCCCATTGATCATGGGCATTTGTCTCGTTCCCGGTTGCTCGGCCGCCGATTCAAGCTGCGATTGCGGGATCGGCCGAGTCGGCATGTTCGAGTTTGACGTCCAGGTTCCCCGGCCTACGGAGGATGCCAACGCCATTGTGCGCTATAAATGGCTCTTCTACATGGCGAAGGAGACGATCATAAAAATCAGGGCGGACCAGTCCTGTCCGCGGTTGGTCTATCTTGACGGAAACATGTGGTTACCCGGCGGCGAAACTCGTCTCCGAGCCGGCCTGGAAACGCCCACTCTGCCGCCGCCCGGACGTCTCGATCTCGATTACATCGTCACCGGTCAAGTGACGGGCAGTGCCGGTGTTTATACAGTTGTGGCCCGCATCGAATCCGGTTATTCGCGCGAGGTGGTCAAGACGGCCTCCTACACCCTCAAGGACCCGGGCAAGGGAACCATGCTTCCAGACTATGACGCCGCCGTAGCTTCTCTCGCCGGGCAGTTAAGTCCAATTGGCGGCGTCATTAGCCAATGGGAGAAAAGGAAGCGCGATGCGGATCCCGGCATCGCCCGCAGCCAGCCCGAGGGAACACTAACGATTCGGCCGGCAAAGAGCCAGTTGGATGAGGGCGAGACAACCGATGTCGAGCTCGAATTGGTGGACTGCGACGGCGTGAAGTTGAAGAATCGCACCGTCCATTTGCTGGCGGGGCAGTGGGAGACCCTGGGGAGCCTCGAAGGCACGACGGGCGGCAAAGTACAACCTTCCGTGGTGGTGACGGACGATGAAGGCAAGGCCCACGTAAAATTCACGGCGGGCAATCAGCGTGGTCCCGCGACCATCAGGGGCTGGTATGGTCATCACCGGCCCGGCGGCCAGCCCAACGCGATCATCGGAAAAGCTACCGTGAACATCGGAGCTCCCAACCTTTGCTTCAGCGTGGCGGTGGATCTGAAGATGCAAATGCCTGACACCCCGCAGATATACGAAAACCATCACGTCGAGACGATTTACAGAGTGGCGGGCTTCGACGAGAAGACGGGCTGCCCTTTTGCCTCCCTGAAGCCTGGTGAAACCTGGGGGCTGGTGGAAGCCTCCATCCGCGGCACTGCCACAGGACACCGCGAGACGGGCGTGACTGCGTCCTCGAGTATCGACCGGCCCGGCGATTTGACGGTTGCGACCGCTCGGTTCGTCCGCGAGGCGCAGGGCGGCACCTTCACCTTCGTGATCCGCGAGGTCCCGGCGGGGGACGCCGAAGAGTACGTCGGAAACTGCGCCGCGCAGCGCTGGCAGCCTTGGCCGTACCAGTTCAAATTGAGCGAGGATGAGCTTCACCACCCGGACAAGCTCCAGAAAAGCCTCGCACTGAACCTGCCCCTGGGTGAAAACAGTTGCACCGGTACGGGCACGGCGGTTTTGACGGGACATCGGTAAACAGGTCGCGGTCAATTGAACTTTGGAATTTGCCGCAGGTTCTAGGAGGAACCCATGACAGCTTTCATGCGCACAGTATTCGTGGCCGGTTTATTGATCGGCCTATCGGCCCCCTTCGCGGCAGCACAGGACCAGGACGCGGAGGGAAGCAAGGACCATCCGCTGATTTCGCGGTATCCCGGCTCGTATATCGCGAAGTATCTGAGCAAAGAGTTCGATGAGTTCAGCCTTCCGCTGGGTCCGGTCAATGAGGAGAACACGATTACCAAGAACCAGCATCTGGAAGGGAAGATCACCCGCATCGTTTACGTGGCGCCTCCGGGACGCACGGTGCTGGAGGTCTTTCGCAACTATCAAGAAGCGCTCAAGAAGGGCGCGTTTGAGACGCTCTTTACGTGCGGCCCGCAGGGTTGCGGGAGCACGATTGCAAATGCGTATGCCAACAGCGGCGACAACGCCGATTACTGGGGACCCCAGCACGGGATTCACTATATTTCTGCGAAGCTCGGGCGGCCGGAGGGCGACGTTTATGTGAGCTTGCTGGTCGACGATCAGGGCCCGGATTCCCGAGCCAATGCCGAGCTTTACGTCATCGAAGTGAAGCCCATGGAGTCGGATCTCATCACGGTGAACGCAGCGTCGCTGGCCAACGACATCAGCCGTACCGGTCACGCCTCGGTTTATGGAATCTACTTCGACACCGGCAAGGCGGATGTCAAGCCGGAGTCCGACGCGACCATGAAAGAGATCGCCAAGCTGCTCGAAGGCGACCCCACGCTGAAACTCTATGTCGTCGGACACACCGACAACCAGGGCGCGCTCGACCTGAATATGGACCTTGCGCGCCGGCGCGCGGAGGCGGTGCTCGCCGCGCTCACGAACAAGTACGCGGTTCCGGCCAGCAGGCTGAAGGCCTACGGCTGCGGCCCCTACGCTCCCGTGGCGTCGAATGAAAGCGAGGACGGCCGTGCCAAGAACCGCCGCGTCGAACTGGTGAAGCAGTAATGCATTGCAGCAACCAACGCATGGACGGCACAAGAAGTTTGCCCGTCGTTGGTGCGGGGTTAAGGGCGGGCGCCTGCCGGGATTTTGGACCTACTTCTTCACGATCTCCACGCGCCGGTTCTGCGAGCGGCCCAGCGCGGTGTCGTTGCTGCTCACGGGACGGCTCGCCCCAAATCCCTGGGTTGTCAACCGGTTCGCATTCACGCCGGCGTTCACCAGGTAGGCTTTGACGGAGATGGCGCGCTTTTCTGAGAGCGTCTGGTTGTGGGCGTCGCTGCCAACGTTGTCGGTGTGTCCTTCGATCGCAAAGTTCCACGACGGCTGCGTGCGGGCAGCAGCAACCAGCGAATCCAAGGCAGGTTTGGATTCGTCTTTAAGGTGGTCGGAATCGGTATCGAACAGAATGCCGTAGAGCCGGGCGCGCCCTTGACTCTGGAGCTGCTCCACGACCGCGTTCCCTGACCCCGGCTTCCGGTACGGGCACGAGCCAATCTCCCGGGAGACTCGCGTGCCGTGCCAGCCTCCCGCGGGGCTCCCGCTCGCGTTGCCTTCTCTCCACCAAAAGCCGGTGAACGATTGACCGTCGTCGGCGAATATCAACATCGCCGGGCCGCCATTGCGATTACCGCCGACTTCGCCCTCGGTCCATGTGAATCGGAGCACCCTGCCGTCGAATCCGCCGTTTTCAATCAGTCCGTTTCGATACTCGTAGCAGCCGTTTACCGTGGCGCCGGCTTGCTGCAAGTGGAAGTTTCCGTAATCCGAAGAAAAAGTGCCGCTGTTGTCGGGCAGCGCTCGTTGAGCGAGTGGTTTGCCGTAGGCGTAGACGTCCATGATTTCCATGTACTGCTCGTCGCCCCAATTGCTGAGTACCGTCAGCCTCAGATATCGCCCGGCGGCTGGCGTCTTCAGCACGAACTTCTGGTGATCCATTACCGGCGCCAGAGACGGTCTGGCGATTTCCGTGAAGCCTCCGTCCGTGCGGTCGGAAATCTCCACCCTCACGTCCTTGGCTCCGCGGCCCCGGTTCTCCACTTGGGCAGTATCGAAGGCCAGGCTGGTGATTTCGCTCCTGTCCGCCAACTCGAATACGAAGACCTTGGGCGTCAGGTCACCCGCCTGGGTGGCCCAACCGGTGTTTGGCAGCTCATCCAGAAGTGCATCAGGCGACCAGTTGCCGCTGGCGGCGTAGGACGGCGGCGCTTGCACGATCAGCGCGCCCGCGCCCCAGGACAGCAGGTTGACCGAACTCGTGCCGCTTTGCGCCTGAGCCGGCGGTTTTGGTTGAGACATTAGGATTGTGCTACAAAATACGACGCATGCGGAGGCCGCGGTCCTTCTCATTGAACCCTCCTGAGCAGCCGAGTCTAGTCCGCATAGTCTCTCGGGTCAAGCCGCATTCTGGGGCCGCATTTGGGGTCTAATCGCGCAGAATCACGTTCAGCAGCGACTTGTGCACCCGGATGTCGCCGTTATAGTCAAGGAAGCCCAGCTTGCGAAAGCGATTCATGAAGAAGCTCACCCGCGAGCGCGTCGTCCCGATCATCTCCGCCAGCGTCTGCTGGGAGATCTTGGGTATCAGGGTCTCCCCTCCGCCCGGCTCGCCAAAATCCGCCATCAGCAGCAGGATTCGCGCCAGCCGCTTCTCGCTGGAGTTGAAGAGCTGATCCACAAGATCGGCCTGGATGCGCATGCTCTGCGCCAGTAGAAACTCCAGGAACAGGTCAGAGAACTTACGCTCCTCGCGGAGGGCCGTGGCCGTGGTCAAATGCAGTCCCGCCGACCCCGCCAGCGCCTCCTCGCCCACAAAGTCGCCTATGGTGAGAAACGTAATCGTGGCTTCCTTGCCGGATTTCGATGCCACTGTGACCTTGGCCCGGCCTTTCTGAAGATAGAAGACCGAATCGGCCGGCTCGCCCTGCTCAAAGAGGGTTTCCTTTGGCTTCAACTGAACGATTGTTCGCCCCTGCCCGGCGGTGGCCAGAAAGGCGGCTGCATCGAACGCGGGTTTCTCAAGTTCAACCATCGTCACGCTCCTCCATGCGCGGCACCGGCGCAGAACCCTACACGGGGAACCTGGCCCCGTCGAAATTCGATCTGCAATGGAATTGACCCCGCCTGCTCACTGCCGCCGCTGGGAACCATGCGCTCCGCTTGCCGTAAGCTGCTCATTCAGAGCAAGGTCGACGACATTCCACATGATTTCACGATCTCGACGGCGCGAGACCGCAAACTTCGTGCCCGAGCCTGTCGATTCTGACTCGTTGTGGCCACCTTCCCGGAGACCTTTCACGACCCTTCGCGATTGCAGGAGCCCGCGAAGCCGTCTGTGCACAGCCCTGGCCCTCCACCGGCCATTGGAGAGCGCCACTGAACTCGCCCATCTTCGGCTACAGCGGTTCCAGAGTTCCTGCACCCAGAAGCCACTGAGGCGAAGTGGCTCTTTCCTTAAGAAAGAGCCACCTTGAACCACGCTCGCTATGGCACATTAACTCTGGAACCGCTCTAGGCGCTTTCCAGTCCAGTGCCGATTCCGCCCTGCACTCGATCCCGATCCCCGGGCCTACGTCAGTAAAATTCGACCTGTGAAAACTCAAATGAGGCACTAGAGTGGTGTGCCAGTGCCTCATTCGATTGGGAAGCCGCGTTTTGAGTGCCAAACATCTGGGGAATTGCTGGCTCCGGATGCTGTCCGGGGCCACAAACGCTACAGGGGGTGGCGCGGCAGTTCGCTTGTGCGCATGGAACCGGTGACTCGCGTTTCGCTTCGCCACCATAGCGCTCCTTGCCTACAAGGTCGCGCCCGCCACGTAACTCAATGCACTTTGCTTTGGTTTCCCTTTTAGCATCTGACTGCTCTACACGATTGTTGCATCTCTGGGTCGAACTCCAGATGGGCTTATTGAGCCATCCCAGGCGGCGGCATGTCCGTACAAAATTGCTCACTTCTGCAGAAGATCACTTCGGAACCAAGTTCGACACCCCGCGCTGGCTTTGGCTTTCTTTTCCTCCCTCCAACGATCCATCTGCGCGTGCGCAGGACTCCAGCCGCGACGAGGGCAAGCGCGAGGGCAAGAAAAGCGCGTTGGCGGAGCAGACCAAAGCCCGGGGACGCCGGCCACCGGTTCCCGAATGAATGCCATGCGCACCATAGACGAGCGCGCCGGCGTACTGCTTGACGGCGATGGTCGGGGTGGGGCAGCCGTTGAAGGAACGTGGACGAAAAGGCTGATCCTTTGGGGCCCGTATCACCGGCTGGCGGCGATCGTCTGCGCGGCGTGCTCGAGGCTTTTCCTGGCTTGTGGTTCTTTGAGGTTTCGGGGCCTTGGGCTTCTCGTTCGCACAACTCGCGTTACTTCGAAAAGAGTTCGCTGTGGGACCCCATGCGGGTGAGGCGCAACGTGTCTGGACCGGGGTATTTGTAGATCAGCAGTAAATCCGGCTTCAGATGGCACTCCCGATGGCCTCTCCAATTGCCGCCGAGGGCGTGGTCGCGATGCTTTTCTGCAAGCGGGCGGTCGTTGGCAAGGAGTTCCGTGGCTTGTTGCAATAGGGTTTCAATGTCGCGGTGGCGGGGCGTGGCCCTGGTCCGTTTGTAATCGCGCCGAAACGCCGCGGTCCACTCAATCGTCCGCATTCAGGTCCGCCATCATCTCAGCAACAGTGGAGGCGCGGAAAACCTCGCCGCGCTCGCCGGCCTCGATCGCCGCCCGGGTCTCGCGGTTGGGAACGCGCACCTCGAAGGGCATCGCCTTTTCGGCGGCAACGCGGGTCAGAAGGAGGCGCACGGCATCGGAGACGGTGAGGCCCATCGCGGCCAAGGCCTTGGAAGCCTTGGTTTTCACCTTTTGGTCTACGCGGATGTGCACCATGCCGGTCGCCATTCTGAACCCCTCAGGTATACATTGTATACCTTATCGATTGTATCGGCGATTTTGTGCGTCCCGATTGATGATGTGGGCCGCCTGGCCGGCTTCAGGCGCGCTTGCGGCGCCGCTCGACGTACTCGCGCAAGGCCAGGTTCATGCGGGTTTGATAGCCCTGTCCCTGGCGCTGAAACCAGTCGACGATGTCGGCATCCACACGCAGCGACAGAGGGCGCTTGATGGGCCGGTAGAACGGCCCGCGCACCGCACGGCTCCAATCGGTGATGGGAGGCATTTCGGCGGTGTCGATTTCGCTCTCCGGCATGGCGGCCAAGGCTTTCAGTTCGGCGCGCAGCCTGGGGGTCAGCGGTTTACGATTGCCTTTCTTCATACTCCGGCCTCTCACGTCATTCGAGGCTGTGTATATACAATATTGTATCTACGGTAGATTTCGTTTGTCAACCGGCTGTCACCGGCTGGCGGCGTTCATCTGGGCGGCGTGCTGGAGGCTAGTGCATGGGTTCTGCTCTTGTATTGTAGTCCGATTGTGACTACACTCGAATTGGAGGGTTTTTATGGCAACGGCGGACACCTACGTACGTGCGCGCATCGATATGGGGACGAAAGAGCGCGCGGCGGATGCGTTGGAGGCGATGGGGCTGTCGATCTCGGACGCAATCCGGCTGCTGATGCTGCGCGTGGCCGATGAGCAGAGGCTGCCCTTCGAGGTGCGGGTACCCAATGCGAAGACGCGTAAGGCGATTGCTGAGTTGGAGTCCGGAAAGGGCAAGCGGTTCCGGTCAGTCAAGGCCTTGATGGAAGATCTCCATGCGAACGATTGATCGATCCTCGGCGTTCCGGCGCGATTACAAGCGAGAGGCACGAGGTCAACACCGGGCGACAATGGATGAGAATCTTGTGCCGGTTCTTGAAGCGCTGGCAGACGACAAGCCGTTAGAACCGCGGCATCGCGATCATGATCTCAGCGGAGATTGGAGCGGCTATCGCGAGTGCCACGTCAAACCCGATCTGCTGTTGATCTATCGGAAGGCCGATGAAGAGACTCTGCGTCTGGCGCGGCTTGGGTCGCACAGCGAATTGTTTGGGTAATTGAGCTTGGACAAAATAGGAATGGCAAAGCCAAAGCCGTGGACGAATGATGAGGGTGAGGTTCGCGAGCTGACCCAAGAGGATTTCACGCGCACGGTTCCCTTCTCCGCGCTGCCCGACGAGCTCAAGGAGTTACTCAGTTCGCCGGAGCGCACCGTTGTGCCCGATGCCGGGCCGAAGAACCGGACGGCGGCGTGAGACGAGTTCTCATGAACTCCCGATCCCCGAACCCGGCGCCCGAGGCGCGCAGCTACGGCAGTTCAGAGGCACATCAATCGCTCAACTGGATTTGAAACTCCATTGCGAGACGGAGCGAGGGCGCAGAGCCGCGGGTTTTCCGGTTCGCTTCTGCATGAGTCTCGAGACCGGATCATGAGACGCGCATCCCGTTAATTCCAAATCGTTCGCGCGCCGTCTCAAGATCTACCCTTTGTGGAACGGCAGGAGAGCGGAAATTGTAAGGTATGGAAGACCCGCTAAACCTCCCGGCTGACTTGCTGCGGCAATCTGGTGCCATCTTCGCCGCGCTCATTGCGAACCATGAGCTTTTGGAGGTTGGCCGCCGCTACGGGCTGCGCTTCGGTACTTCGCATTTGGGTGCGCGCAAAGCTCGCTGAACCAGCAGTCCGGTAAGCGCGTTCGGCAGCACCAACTGTCGGGGAGCAAAGGCCTCTCTAAAGCATCATTTCCAGAACTGCCACCATGACTTTTTCGACCTCTCCTGATCGTCAAGGACAGCCGTGAACGGATCCAGGTCCACGGGGAGAGCTGCGCCGAGAGGCACACTCGCACCGCATTTCGGGCATTTCAAATCGATGCCGCCCGAGATCATTGCCCCTGGAATACTGATGGACTCTATGACTGCGTTGGTCCGTTGCTCAAATACGGCCTTACATTTTGGGCATCGATATTGCATACTGACTCCTTCTGCTTTTTCAACGACTATCATAATTCCCTTGGGAACATCGAATTCACAGGTTCCCCGCACTTGCGGCAGTAGTACAAGAAAGCTACCGGTGGAGAATCGAGGTTGCTGAGAAGAACCCCCGTGTTATGAGGTTGCTTTGCCAAGCAGGTAGGACAGAAGAGTTCCTTGTCGGGACCCTTTCTCGCGAAGCCCTCCTGCCACTTCGTCACAGTCGATGGCTTGGATGAGGTTAGGAATTCAAAGATGTTTGAGCTTTCGTGAGCTGCTCCCCGAGATTTAGTCCAAGAGATATGAGAGTTCTCCGATAGATTGGGGCCAGAGAGCCCTGAAGAGGAGGACTTCAGATGCGGAAGAGCCGGTACACAGAAGAGCAGATCGTG
>JBEKUS010000155.1:0-7799 GCA_049514795.1 Occallatibacter sp. | reverse complement strand
AGCGCGCAGTTCCTGGTCAGGGACCAGGGCGCGGAGTTCCTCGTCATTGCCTGCAACACGGCCAGCGCGCTTGCGCTCGACGCCATTCAGGAGGCCGTCCCGGTTCCGGTGCTCGGCGTGATCGAGCCGGGCGCCGCCGCCGCCCGCGCTGCTACGCGCACCGGCGACGTGCTGGTGATCGCCACCGAAGCCACCGTGCAGAGCCACGCTTACCTGGCCGCCTGCAGCGCGCTCGGCCTGCGCCCCCTCGAAAAGGCCTGCCCGCTGCTGGTGCCTCTGGTCGAGGAGGGCTGGACAAACCACCCCGTCACCGCCGAGGTCATCGAGATCTACCTGAACGACCTCCGCGCCGAGGCTGCCGCCCACGGCATGGATCCGGACACGCTGGTCCTCGGCTGCACGCACTATCCCCTGCTCAGGTCGCTCTTCGAAAGAGCAGTACGCCCGGGAGCTAAGGTGATCGATTCCGCCGAGTCCGTGGCTCAGGCGGCCGTTAAGCTCCTCAACGGAAACGCTGGTTGCCCCATCCTTTCCGAGTCCGCTCCAGAGGACACGGAAAGGGTGGGAAAGAAAAGAGCATCGGCTCCGCAAACCGAAATCCGCTGCTTCGCCACCGACTCTGTGGAGAAGTTCGAGCGGCTGGGATCGCGTTTCCTCGGCCGGCCGGTCGGACGCGTCGAACTGATCGACCTTGGCGGCTGATGCAGCGGAATCCTGTCGAACGCGACCGGTTGCCTGTCACGGGAGGAGTATCCTGAGGCCGCACCTGAATCTCGAGGTGGCGCCATGTCGAAGTCTCTCCGCCTGCTCCTGCTTCTGCCCGTGATCGCCGCTCTCATCGGCGCTCAGACCGGCGTTGAATACAACACCGGAATTCAATTGAAGAAACCCGTTTTCGGCGGGGCGTGCAAGCTCTGCCCGTGGGGAGCGATGGGCCAGGTAGTGAAGAACGCCATGCAGTTCTACGGCTACGACGTGCAGCTCTGCTACAACTGCAACGCGGCCGATTCCACCCGGATCGTAGCTGGGGCCAGGGTGCCGCCTCCCTTCCACAAAGATCCCGCCGTTTCCGAAGCCATGGCCCCGCCCAATGCACCAGGCCTCGGGCCCGTGGACTTCGGCGCGACCGCGGAGCAGTTCCTCTGCAACGCCTTCCACGGAACCGGAATCTACGCGAAGGACAAGCCGATGGACAATCTGCGGCTGATCGCAAACATCCAGTCGCCGTGGTTCCTCATCGTGGCGGCGAAAGCCAGCACTGGGATCACCGATCTGGCGCAGATTCGGGAGAAACACTGGCCAATCCGGATCTTCGCGGCCCGCAGCGACGCGAATGTGCTCCAGATTCTTGCGTATTACGGTCTCACGCCCGACGCGATCATCGCCGCCGGCGGCTCCGTCGGCGCCTCGCCGGCGGATCGCGCCAACTTCGACATCTTCATTCGCGGGGGAGCCGGAATGTCCACGGCGCCGGAGTGGAACATCCTCACCGAGCTGAGCCAGCAATACGACCTGAACTACCTGGATATTCCCGAGCCGGTGCTGGCCAAGCTGGCGCAAACGCCACAGGTCTATCGCGGATACATTCCCGTTGGCCTGCTGCGCGGCGTGGAGCGACCGATCCCGACGATCGTGCGCAACGGGACGGTGATCTATTCCCGGGCGGATGTGCCCGACGGCTTCGCGTTCGACGTAGCCCGGGCCATGGACGAGCACCAGGACGAACTGCAATGGACCAATCAGAACTTCTCCTACAACGTCCACAACGTCTGGAAGGCCTGCGACGTCCCGCTCCACCCCGGCGCGGCCCGGTACTACAAGGCGATGGGCTATATGAAGTAGTCCGAGAGCGGTCCGTGTGTCCCGTGCCCCTCTTCCGGAACTACAGCAGCGAAAGCGAGGGTCTTAGGGTATATGGCCCGGTCACATTCCGGCCCGAGACCCGCCCGAGAATCGCTCTGATATTCTGATTGAAGGGTCGTAACTCGTTTCCCCTCATCAAGCAGAGACCCTGGAGGAACTCGCAAAGCATGATCAACCTGGCGGGCAGGACGGCCGTCGTCTTCGGGCTGGCCAATAAACGCTCGATTGCCTGGGGCATCGCCCAGAAACTGCATGAAGCTGGCGCCACCCTGGCCATTTGCTACCAAAACGAGCGGATGAAGGCCGAGGCCGAGGACCTGATTACGGAGCTAACAGGGGCCAGCGGGTTCCAGTGCGACGTCTCCAACGACGCCGAGATCGAGGCCCTGTTCGCCGCGCTCAAGGAGAAGTACGCCAGGATCGACATTCTGGTCCATGCCATCGCCTATGCGCCCGCCGAGGACCTGAAGGGCGAGTTCATCAACACCAGCCGCGAGGGCTTCCGCATCGCCCACGACGTCAGTGTCTACTCGCTGATCGCCGTCAGCCGTGGGGCGGTGCCCCTGATGACCGAGGGCGGCAGTATCATTACCCTCAGCTATTACGCCGCCGAGAAGGTCGTGCCTCACTACAACGTGATGGCCCTGGCCAAGGCTTCGCTCGAGTCGGCGGTGCGCTACCTAGCCTTCGAGCTCGGTCCAAAGAACATCCGGGTCAACGCCATCTCCGCAGGCCCCATCAAGACGCTGGCCGCCCGGGGCGTGGGCGCGCTCGGCGACATGCTCAAGTCCCACGCCGAGCGCTCGCCGCTGCACCGCAACGTCGATCAGCTTGAAGTCGGCGGCGCGGCGCTTTTCCTGGCTAGCGATCTCTCCAGTGCCGTCACCGGCGAAACACTCTACGTGGATTGCGGCTACAACATCATGGGGTACTGATTCCAGCTAGTGGAATTCAAGCGCCGCCGGGCCGCTCCACACCGGAAAACGCGCTTCAGGCAGTTTTCGCGCATCCGCGGTCCTTCAGGCTGGCTGAGTCCTGGGTGTCCGCTCCGTCCGCGGGAACCTCGGGCCGCGCGGACACCCGGTTCCGCCCGCGCTTCTTGGCCTTGTACATGCCCTGATCCGCGCGGCGCATCATCGCCTCCCAGTCGCACGAGGCATCGAGCTGCGCCGCACCGGCGCAAACCGTCATCCGGATCGACCCGGTCTCGAACGGCACTTCCAGATCTTCGACGGCCTGCCTGATGCGCTCGGCGATCCGTAGCGCGGCTGACTCGGTCGTCTCCGGCAGCAGGATGGCGAACTCTTCGCCTCCCGTGCGCGCCAGAGAGTCCTGGTGCCGCAGCATCGATTTCATCCGCCAAACCAGCGCCTGCAGGGCGCGGTCGCCGGCGGCGTGGCCGCGAGTGTCGTTCAAGTGCTTGAAGTTGTCGATGTCGACCACGATCATGCTCAGCGCGTGCCCGTGCCGCGCGCTACGCGCCGTCTCGCGTAAGGCGGTTTCCTGCATGGCCCGGTGGTTCATCGCGCCGGTCAGTGGATCGGTGCGCGCCTGATCCTGAAGCTCCCGCTGCAGCTCGGTGACCAGGAACCACATTTCGCACATTGCCATGCATGCGGCCAGAAATGCCGCTGCGGTAAGCGAATACAACCAGGACGGGTCGGTATGGGCGTTGACGGTCTGGTGAGGTTGGATGTAGCGCAGGTTGGTGAGCACGGCGCGATACGCCGCCACGGCCATCTGCAGGGCGGCGACGCCGGAGGTCGCGCGCGACACGGCGGTGTAGGGTCCATCGGCGTATCTCCATAACATCCAGGCGGAGACGCCGCACACCGCAACGAACGGCACGTTGATCGCGTCGGCAATGTATGGAATCCTGACCGCATACCCACCGGTGTAAACCGCCAGCGCGATGCTCACCGCAACCCACGGCCACGCGCTACGCGCCGGCTTGCGAAAGACGAACCAGCGCAGGCCCATCCACTGCATCATGATCGAGATCAGGTACAGTTCATTGGCCGTCATGCTTCCCAGGAGCGCCGGGATCCTGCCTTCAAGCGCCTGCAAGATGAGCTTGGCCAATCCCACGGATTGCGCCATCGCGAACCACCGCATCCCCACGACCTGGCGGTTGTGATGGGCGAGCAGACTGATACTGCCGGCGAATACCGTTACGATGACGATGTTCGTGATGAAGAAGGTATCGTAATCCATGTCGCGGCACAGGTCTCCCGCGGTTCCTGCACTCTTATATATCGGCCGGAAAGGCGCTAGCTCTGGCGAATGACCCTTACTTTTAAGCCATTTTCGCTCCAGAAATTCTCCAGGTCCGGAAGGGAACTTGATTCTACCGCAACGGCCCGGAAGGCTCGGTCCAGGGCGCCATGGCCAGAATCTCCTGCCATACGGCCGGCTCGACCGGCAGCCCTAGCGTCATGTTCTCCGCACGCGTGCGCAGCGTTTGTTCGCCGGGATAGCGCACCATTCCGCCTGGCGCGGCGGGCGGGCACCCGTGCAGCGAAGCCACGACCTCGTCGGCGATCCTGCCGGCATCGGCCGCCGGGCCCAGCGCGCCCGGATTCATCGCCAGGAAGATCTGCGACAGGCCGCACTCGCGCAGCAGGTCCGGTGGGATCTCATGTGTCGCGCGGCCCAGCGCCATCGCGGCGGCAACGATATCGAGGAGCACTGCAAGTCCCGATCCCTTCCAGTACCCCGCGGGTAGCAGCCTCTGCGACCGTTCGATGGCGGCGGGATCGCGCGTCAAGTTGCCTTCGGCGTCGAACCCGCCGTCCACAGGCAGCATCTCGCCGCGCTCGCGGTAGCTCTCGAGTGCGCCGTAGGAGAACTGCGACATGGCCATGTCGAGCACCACAGGTTCGCCGGCGCGCGGCACGGCGATCACCAGCGGATTGTTGCCGATCACCGGCTCGGTCCCGCCCCAGGGCGGCAGGTTGGGCATGGTGTTCGTCCAGCAAATGCCGATCGCTCCCGCCTCGGCGGCCTGCCAGCCGTAGGTGCCACCGCGCATCCAGTGGTTGGTATTGCCCAGCGCTACGCAACCCACGCCGTGCTCGCGCCCCAGCGCGATTGCGCGCCCCATTGCGGCCTGCGCGTTCAGATTGCCGGGGCCTTTGCGCCCGTCCCAGCGTTCCAACGCGCCCAATCGCGCAACAACCTCCGGCTCGGCGGCCGGATCGACCGTCCCGTTGCGGATGGTGGCCGCGAACCGCGGGAACCGGTTGACGCCGTGCGTATACACGCCGTCGCGCGTCGTCTCGGCAAAAAGCCGCGCACATGTCTCCGCGCGCACGGCGCTGAAGTCCAGCGAGCGCAGCACCGCGGCCAGAGTTCTCGACACTTCGTCGAAGGGAATCCTGTTCATGAAGTCAGCAACCACTCGGAGGCACGGTACCGCTCACGTCCCTTTCGGCGCGCCGGTCCCGCCGCTTCGCGACGGCACGCGCATCATCAGAACGCCGGCCGCGACCATCCATACCGCCAACGGGAGTCCCGAGGCAATCGCCAAAGAACCCCAACCCGCCGGATTGTAGAAGCCCATCGGATCGACATGGCGCACGAACATGGACGGAACAAACACCAGGCAGCCCAGCGCGCAGAGATAACCGAGCCAGCCGCTCCATCGGGGCAGCGCCTTGGCTGCCAGCGTGAGGTGCCCGGCGAGCGCCATCATGAACGCCATGAGGAAAAGCGCCACCGAACCGTACATCAGGTACATGCCCTCGATCAGGACGCGGATAATGAGCCCTCGCGGACCGGGTGAACAAGCGTCGACGACCGTGGCGGCCTGCAGCGAGTCGGCAACGAGAGTCAGAGTGACATAGACCAGTCCCACGCCGAAAAACAGCGTCGCCAGCCATTCCAGTCCCCGCTCCGCATCGAGGATCAAACGCCGGAACCCGGCAAGAAACACCGTCAGCAGCGTGAGAATGACGAAGTCGAGCAGGACGCAGGCCATGATGTTGGTTGCGTTCCGTGCGGTGAACTCGAGCAGTCTGGCCTCGTCCGCGATCGCCGGAAACGGGCCGCGGACCAGATAAAAGGGAAACTCGACAAGGAATACCACGATCGATGCCAGCGCACAGCCGCCCGCCAAGCGATACGCCTTTCGATCCTTCACGTTGGCGTCCTTTCAATCGAACATCCGCCGGGCGGCGCATCCATCTTGCGCTCTGTCACGCCTCTTTCAGCGTCACCGTGATCCGGCGCGCGTCGCCGCCCTCTGACGCGATGACGATCTCGCCTGTGGCGCGTTTGCGAATGCTGTTGAACTTCTCGCCCCACTCGACCAGGACCAGCGCATCTGGAGTCTGTAACTCGTCGAGGCCCAGCGTCTCCAGTTGGCGCTCGCTTTCCAGGCGGTAGACGTCGAGGTGATAGAGCTTCACCGGCCGGCCGTCGCGCGCGCCGTCGAACTCGTGGATCAGCGTGAAGGTGGGACTGGTGACCTCGTCCGGCTCGGCGGCGTCGAGCGCCTGGGCGATGCCCTTTACCAGCGTCGTCTTGCCCGTGCCCAGGTCGCCGCGCAACAGCAGGAACTGCGGCGGGTCGAGCAACGCGGCGAGCCTGCGGCCCACCGCAACGGTGTCGGCGCCGCTCTGCGTGGTGAACTCGTACATCCTGCCTTCCACGGTCGTTACGGCTTCGGTCATCCCTGAACCTCATGTAGGCCGTTTGCCTGCATCCCCCGCCCGCTGCGTGCTCTCCGGGGGCTGCTCGATGCGCGCTCAGTCCGCTGCATGCATTGCCCCCTGCAACCAAACATACCTGCTTGGGCCGATTCCCTCAAAGCAATGCGCGCGTGACTGGAAGGCCGTTGCAAGTCGAGCCAGGCAGTCGGTAGCCAGCAGCGTGTGTTCGTCGTGGGCGCCCCCTGGGCAGCGCACCGCCAAATCCGCCGCCAGCCCGTGCAAATAGACGGCTGCTTCGATGGCCCGCGCCGGATCGCCGGGGAACTGCGCGAGCAAGCCCGCGATCAACCCCGTGAGCACATCGCCGCTGCCGCCCTTGGCCATGCCGGGATTGCCCGAAGTGTTCACGGCCACGCGGCCATCGGGATGCGCGATGAGCGTCCGCGCGCCCTTCAGCACCACCGTCACGCCCGTGTCGCGCGCAAACGCGCACGCCGCCTCGAGCCGGTTCGCCTGCACTCCCGCCGCCGTTGTGCCCGTCAGGCGCGCCATTTCGCCGGGATGCGGCGTGAGCACCAGCATGCGTCCCTTCGCGAGCTTCTTGAGAAGCGCCGTCTTGCCGGCGAGCTGGTTGAGCGCGTCCGCGTCGATCACCGCGGGGATCTTGGTTGCACTGAGTAGTCCAACGGCGAACTTCGCCGTCTCCGCGCCCTGCCCCAGTCCCGGGCCGATGGCGAGCACCGTCTTTCCTGCCGTGAGTGCGGCGAGCGGCTTCGCCTCCAGGTTCTTCGCGGCGATCTGGCCCGCCGGCGTCGCCTTGAGCGGCCAGGTCATCAGCTCCGGCGCGAATGAGGCAACCACCGGCAACGCCGGCGCGGGGACCGCCGCGGTTACCAGGCCCGCGCCCGCGCGCATCGCCGCAAGCGCCGCCATCGCCGGAGCGCCTGCCTTTCCGCCTGCACTGCCCAGCGTTCCGCCCACCACGAGCACGTGTCCGAAGTTGCCTTTGTTCGCCACGGCGGCGCGCGGAGTCTGCGCCAAGGCAAGCGACGAGCCGGCCCACTCGATTCCAAGCCGCGACACAATCGCCGCATCGGGAGAGCCGATGGGCGCAACGACTACCGGCTGATCCCAGTGGCGCGTTAACTGACCGAACACATGCGACAGCTTGGGCGCCGTAAACGTCACGACGGCGTCGGCAGGGAAGACCGGACCGGCGACCGTTGCCGCTGTCTCGTCCGCGGGCCAGCCGCTGGGCAGATCGACGGCGAGAATCGGCGCCGC
>JBEKUS010000154.1:0-7890 GCA_049514795.1 Occallatibacter sp. | reverse complement strand
CTTGGCCCGAGACTACGAACGGCTCGCAGCCACCTTGGCAGCCTTGCACTAT
Source organism: Occallatibacter sp. (assembly GCA_049514795.1). GTDB lineage: Bacteria > Acidobacteriota > Terriglobia > Terriglobales > Acidobacteriaceae > Telmatobacter. The sequence continues at coordinate 7,838 of JBEKUS010000154.1, read as the reverse complement.
CTGGCCTTCGCCATTCTCATGCTCGCCAACCTTGTCAAAACATTCGCGGAAAGTTAATAACAGCCTCTAGAAGCCGTGTTTGCGAGTCTGACATCGGTGCAACGATCACCTTCGCTCACGAGATGACGCATTTCAAGCAATATGGACTCCAGTACAAAGCATGGCAAGCGGAACGTAGAATCAAGGAAGTATACACAGGCGAACCAATGGCCCCTTGGCTGCTGCCCGCTGAATACGAAGCGCAACTTTCCTCAAGAAGGGTCGCAGAAGCCATCCTCGGCAAAGATCAAGTCGCGGCCTATGCGAAAAACCAGATTGAACGAGGGTCTGATCCAAATAAATGGGAGTTTTTCCTAGCGCTTGACACTCAGCAACCGTTCAATCTCTTTGAAAGAGTCGACATTTGGGTACGCGAATACAAAACAATCCTAAGCGAAAAATTCCCAAAGGAACGCGAAGAGGACCCCGACTTCACTAAAGCCAGTTGGTGGGAATGACCGACAGCGGCCTCCAGCTAAAAGCTAAAAGCTAGTAGCTAAAGGCTCGCCTTTCTCACCGCGTCTTCGCCACTTCCTCCACCGTCACCGGGTCGAGGAACGGCATCTGCGCGCGCAGTTGCTTGCCCACGATTTCGACGGGGTGCTTGGCCTCGGCCTCGCGGAAGGCCAGAAACTCCTTCTTGCCGGAGTTCTGGTCGGCGAGGAAGCGCTTGGCGAAGCTGCCGTCCTGAATCTCGGCCAGGATCTGCTTCATCGCCTTGCGGCTCTCGGCGCCAATCACGCGCGGCCCCGAGACATAGTCGCCATATTCGGCGGTGTCGGAGATCGAGTAGCGCATGTAGGCGAGGCCGCCGCGATAGATCAGGTCGACGATCAGCTTGAGCTCGTGCAGGCACTCGAAGTAAGCGCTCTCCGGCTGATAACCGGCCTCTACGAGCGTCTCAAAGCCCGCCTTGATGAGCGCGCTCACGCCGCCGCACAGCACCGCCTGCTCGCCGAAGAGATCGGTCTCGGTCTCTTCCTTGAAGGTCGTCTCCAGAACCCCGGCGCGCGTGCAGCCGATGCCCTTCAGATAACTGAGCGACAGCGCGTGGGCGTTGCCGGTCGCGTCCTGGTGCACGGCGATGAGACCCGGCGTGCCGCCGCCCTCCTGGAAGACCTCGCGCACGCGATGGCCGGGCGCCTTGGGCGCGGCCATGCCCACGTCGATCCCCGCCGCCGGCACGATGGTCTTGAAGTGGATGTTGAATCCGTGCGCGAACATCAGCAGCTTGCCCGGCGCGAGGTTCGGCGCGATCTCTTCCGAATACAGTTTGGCCTGCACCTGGTCCGGCGTCAGGATCATGATCACGTCGGCCCACTTGGTGGCCTCGGCCGGCGTCACCACCTCGAGCCCCGCCTTCTGCGCCTTGGCAATCGATTTCGAGTTCGGCGCCAGGCCCACCTTCACGTGCACGCCCGAGTCCTTGAGGTTGAGCGAGTGCGCGTGCCCCTGCGAACCGTAGCCGATGATGGCCACCTTCTTCGCCTGGATCAATGTCAAATCGGCATCCTGATCGTAATACGTCTTCGCCATGTCTTTTTTGCCTGTCCTTTGCTTGTCAAAATTTGAGAACTTCCGCCGGCGCATGTGCGCGCGGAGCCGATTGTGTGTCCGAATCCTGGCGCGTGCCTCTGTTCGCCTCCGGCACGGCCGCCATCCGCGGGCCGGCACGGACGCGAGCCGAGCCCGCTACTGAACTTCGTCCGCGCCTTCCTCCACGGGCTCCTCTTCCTTTTCGGCCGCCTCGCCCACGCCCAGCGCCTTCACCACGCCGCTCACGTGGTGGCCGCGCCGCATGGTCATCTTACCGCTGCGGCACAGTTCCAGGATGCGGCCCTCGTCCTCGCGCAGGATCTCGATGAGGCCCTCGATCTTGCTCTCGACGCCCGTCATCTCGATGATGAGCGACTCGGAGGTGAGATCGACGATGCGCGCGCGGAAGACCTCGGTCAGATCGAAGATCTGCCCGCGGTTCTGCGGCGTGGCGGCGACCTTGATGAGCGCCAGCTCGCGCGTCACCGACGGCGCCTGCGCGATGTCGTCCACGTCCACGACATTCTCCAGCTTGAACAGGCTGGCGCGGATGCGATGCCCGGCCTGCTCCGACGCCTCGCACACCAGCGTGATGCGCGACAGCCCCTGGCGTTCGCTGCGTCCCACGGTGAGCGAGTTGATGTTGATGTTCAGCCGCCGGAACAGCGACGCCACCCGCGTCAGCACGCCCGGCAGGTCTTCGACGTAAGCAACGAATGTATGCAACATCGCGGTAACTAGTTCCTTTCTGTGCGGCTTCCGCTTCGCTGGATTCCGGGGCTTGCAGCGATCGCGTATTCATCGGACCTTGCGACGTCAATTCAGGTCAGACTCCTTTGCGAACAATCGTCGTGGGCAGCCCGGAATAATGAACATGAACCAGCCGCCAAGCACCCTTTTCGCGCACCATCACTTGGGTTTCACGGCCTTTTGTGGTAAGCTGTTCGCCTTTATCTTTCAAGACTGCTTGAAAAGTCCACGTGATTTCGACCCAGGCAGAATCGCCATTCACGTGAATGGCGGTGGTATCGAAATCTAAATCGCGCTTGGAGAACATCCCCATGACCTTGAAGTAAATGTCAGCCTTGATCTGATCGAGATTCTCGTCCGTTCCCAGTGGATGAATAAACGAAACCGGCAAATCGCTTGACCAAACCTCGGAGATCAGGGCGGGATCGAGGGTATCGACAGACTGGCGATACTTAGCAAGAACCGAGCGAATCTGAATTTCGTCGGAGGCTGGTGACTTTCCGTACGCTGTGCTGAGAAATACGAATAGCATCGCGAACAGCACACCTGCCGCCAAGCGGCTAGATTGAAGAATTCTGTGTTTCATCGTCAGATTCTCTTCCCATTGCGTCATAGCTTCGACGTTCGCTTTCAGCTAATCGTCCGCTTTCTCTTCCAGCGGGTCCCGTCCCGGGCGGCGGATCATCTCGTGCAGCGCGCTGCCCGCCGGAATCATCGGGTACACCGAGTCTTCCTTCTCCACCATGAAGTTGAGCAGGAACGCGCCCTGCGCCGAGCGCGCGGCGTTCACCGCATCCTCCACCTCGCTGCGCTTACGCACCGTGCGTCCCGGGATGCCGTGCGCATCGGCCAGCTTCACGAAGTCCGGGCTGACCAGCGGCGTGGCCTCGTAATTTCGCTCGTAGAAGAACTCCTGCCACTGCCGCACCATGCCCAGGTAGCCGTTGTTGATGATAGCGATGTTGATCTTGAGCTTCTCCTGCGCGATGGTGGCGAGCTCGGCCGCGGTCATCTGGAAGCCGCCATCGCCGGCCACGACCCACACTTCCTTGTCCGGGTTGGCGAACTTGGCGCCGATGGCCGCGGGCAGCGCGAACCCCATCGTCCCGAGGCCGCCCGAGGTGATCAGCGTGCGCGGCCGCTCATGATGGTAGTACTGCGCCTCCCACATCTGGTGCTGGCCCACGTCGGTGACGACGATGGCGTTGCCGCCGGTCATGCGCCACAGGTCGTGCATCACGTGCGCCGCGTAGAGGTGGCCGGAGTCGGGCAGGTTCTTGATGTCGCGCACCGCCGCCGATCCCTTGCTGGCTTCGATCGTCTTCAGCCACGCCGAGCCATCGCGGCCCGAGATGCGCGGCAGCAACTGCTCCAGCACTTCGCCCAGATCGCCCACCAGCGCCACGTCGACCGGGACGTTCTTGTTCACCTCGGCCGGATCCACTTCGATGTGAATCTTCTTAGCCTTGGTCGCGTAGGTCGCCAGCGTCCCCGTCACGCGATCGTCGAAGCGCATACCGCAAGCGATCAGCAGATCGGCTTCCTGAATGGCGGAGTTGACCCACGCTTCGCCGTGCATGCCCATCATGCCCAGGCACAGCGGATGTGACGCGGGGAAACCGCCGATGCCCAGCAGCGTGAGGCCCACAGGAATCTGCGCGCGCTCGGCCAGCGTGCGCACCTGCTCCATGGCCCCCGACTCCATCACGCCGTGTCCTGCCAGGATCACCGGCCGCTTGGAGTTGCGAATCAGCTCGGCGGCCTGGTCCAACCCCGACTCCTCCACGTGCAGCATGGGGTGCGGGCGATAGGGCCGCGGCTTGGCCGCTTCAAAATCGAAGACCGCGCTGTTGATCTCGGCGTCTTTCGTGATGTCGACCAGCACCGGCCCGGGACGGTTGGTCCGCGCGATCTGAAACGCGTGGCGAAGCGTGGGCGCGATGTCTTCGGCCTTGTTCACCAGGAAGTTGTGCTTCGTCACCGGCAGCGTGATGCCGGTGATATCCACTTCCTGAAACGCATCGGTTCCCAGCAGCTTTGAAGACACGTTGGCAGTGATACACACGATGGGGCTCGAATCGAGCATCGCGGTGGCGATGCCGGTGACCAGGTTGGTCGAGCCGGGGCCGCTGGTGGCGATGGCCACGCCCACTTTGCCCGACGCGCGCGCGTAACCGTCGGCCATGTGCGCGGCGCCCTGCTCGTGGCGCACCAAAATGTGCCGCACGGGGAACTTCCGCAAAGCGTCGTACGCCGGGAGAATCGTCCCTCCGGGGTAACCGAAGACGGTGTCGACGCCTTCGCCGACCAGCGTGGCCCAGATGATCTCCGCGCCCGTCAGCTTTGCCGGCGGTGTGAGGTGCGCATTCGTGTCCTCCGCGTTTGCGGCCGGCGCGGTTGCGTTCCCGTTCGATGCTTTCGCCTTCGTGTTCGCGTTTCCCTTGGTCGCCATATGTTGCTCCTCGAATGAAGATGCGGCCGGGTCTTTCTAGCCCCTATTCCCTACGTCCCTAGTCCCTGCCTTTACGTCGTTGCTCCCTCAGACGCCGACGTCACGCGATCGACGTACTTGCGGAAGACGCCCTTCGGCCAGCGCAGCGCGGGCGGCTTGAAGTCCTTGAGCCGCGACGCCATCTCCGCGTCGCTGATCTCCACATTCAACGTGCGCTTGGCGATGTCGAAGGAGATGATGTCGCCCTCGCGCACCGCCGCGATCGGCCCGCCGACAAACGCTTCGGGAGCCACATGGCCCGCGGTGAATCCGCGCGTCGCGCCGCTGAAGCGTCCATCTGTGAGCAGAGCAACCTGCGCGCTCAGCTCGGCATTCGACGAAATCGCCGCCGTCACTTGCAGCATTTCGCGCATGCCCGGCCCGCCCTTCGGCCCTTCGTAGCGAATGACGACCACGTCGCCGGGCTTGATGCCGCCGGACTGCACGGCTTCGAAGCAATCCTCTTCGCTGTCGAAGACACGCGCGGGCCCGCGATGCTCGTACTTGCCGGCCGCGGCGATCTTCATCACGCAGCCCTCGGGCGCCAGATTCCCCTTCAGGATCACCAGCCCGCCGTTGGGCTTGATGGGCTTCTCGAAGGTGTAGATTACGTCCTGGCCCGGCGTCTCTTTGGCGAGCGCGGCCTCCTCGGCCAGCGTTTTGCCGCTGATAGTCAGCGCCGATCCGTCGGCAAAGCCCGCATCGATCATCCGTTTCGCCAGCAGCCGCGATCCGCCCGCCTCCTGGAAGTGCCACGCCATGTATTTGCCCGCCGGCGTCAGGTCGCAGATATAGGGAGTGCGCCTCGAGATGGCGTCGAAGTCGTCGATGGTGAGCGGGATGCCCAGCTCGCGCGCAATGGCCAGCAGATGCAGCACGGCGTTGGTCGAGCCGCCGCTTGCGGCCACGCTGGCGATGGTGTTCTCAATCGATTTGCGGGTAATGATCTGCGAAGGCCTGCGGTTGGCGCGAACGGCGTCCATCAGGATGTGACCCGCCTTGCGCGTCGCTTCCAGTTTGTCCGGAGCGGTGGCCGGAACGCCCGAGAGCTCGATCGGCGAAATGCCCAGAATCTCGCCGCTCATGGCCATGGTGTTGGCGGTGAATTGCCCGCCGCACGCGCCCGCGCCGGGACAGGCGTTGGCTTCGAGCGCTTCCAGGCCCGCGTCGTCGATGCGGCCCGCGGCGTGCGAGCCGATGCCTTCGAACACGTTCTGGATCGTGATGTCGATTTTCTTGCCATTGGGGCCGTTCAGCTTGCCCGGCGCGATCGATCCGCCATAGAGCATCATGCCCGGAATGTCCAGCCGGCACAGCGCCATGATGATGCCCGGCATGTTCTTGTCGCATCCGCCGATGCCGGCGAGGCCGTCGAAGAGATTGCCGCGCGACACGAGCTCGATGGAGTCGGCGATCACCTCGCGGCTCACCAGCGACGCCTTCATGCCCTGCGTGCCCATGGTGATGCCGTCGGAGATGGTGATGGTGTTGAACTCCATCGGCGTGCCGCCCGCCTCGCGAATGCCCTGCTTGAGCGCCTCGGCGATCTCGCGCAGATGCACGTTGCAGGTCCCGATCTCGGTCCACGTGTTGGCGATGCCGATAATCGGCTTGTGCAGATCTTCCTTGCTGAATCCCGACCCGCGCAGATACGACCGCGCCGCCGCGCGGCTCGCGCCCTCGGTCAACGGAATGCTTTGTCTCTTGCCTTCGATGGTCATGTGCTCTTCACTAGCTCTCAGCTTCCAGCTTTCAGCCTTCAGCTCGTTCGTGCTGCAATTCACTTCTTCAATCAAACCGAAAGAATCGATTCAGTTGCTGCATCCGACGCTTGCCACTTCAGTTCGTTCCCCCACAAGTTCGGCTGAGAGCTGACGGCTGAAAGCTGATGGCTAGATTCTCGGTTTCAGCCACCCCGCCGCGTCGTGCGCGGCTTCAAACTCGTCCAGCGCCGCGGCGTGCCGCAGCGTGAGGCCGATGTCGTCGAGCCCTTCGAGCAGGCAGAACTTGCGGAAGGGATCGATCTCGAACTTCGCGCTGAACCCGCGGCCGTCGGTCACCGTCTGCGCTTCGAGCGAAACGGTGAGCTGATAGTTCGGGATCTCCTGCGCATTCCCGAGCAACGTGTTCACCTCAGCTTCGCTCAGCGGCGCCAGCACGATGCCGTTCTTGCCCGCGTTGGAGAAGAAGATGTCGGCGAAGCTGGGCGCGATGACCACGCGGAAGCCGAAGTCCGAGAGCGCCCACGCGGCGTGCTCGCGGCTCGATCCGCAGCCGAAGTTCTTGCCCGCGACCAGAATCTTCGCGCCCTGGTAGCGCGGATTGTTCAGGACGAAGCTGGCGATTGGCGCACCCTCGGGCGTCTGCCGCCAGTCGAAGAACAGGAAGTCGCCGTAGCCGGTGCGCTCGATGCGCTTCAGGAACTGCTTGGGAATGATCTGGTCGGTGTCGACGTTGGCGCGGTCCAGCGGCGCGGCCACCGAGGTCAATGTGCGGAACGGTTCCATCAGCCCTTCACCTCCCAGTTGCGAATGTCGACAAAGTGCCCGGCGATCGCGGCTGCCGCGGCCATCTCCGGCGAAACCAGGTGCGTGCGTCCGCCGCGTCCTTGCCTGCCCTCGAAGTTGCGGTTGCTCGTCGAGGCGCAGCGCTGGCCCGGCGACAGAATGTCGGGATTCATGCCCAGGCACATCGAGCAGCCCGGCTCGCGCCACTCGAACCCGGCCACGCGAAAAACGCGATCCAGGCCTTCCGCCTCGGCCTGCGCCTTCACCTGCTGCGAGCCGGGAACCACCATCGCGTTCACCTTCGCCGAGACCTTGTGGCCGCGCGCGATGCGGGCCGCCGCGCGCAGATCCTCGATGCGGCCGTTGGTGCAGGAACCGATAAACACGCGGTCGATGGCAATCTCTTCCAGGCGTGTCCCGGCCTGCAGTCCCATGTATTCGAGAGCGCGCTCGAAGCCCTTGCGCTCGATGTCCGTCTCCGCCGCCGCCGGATTGGGCACCGTGTCCGTGACCGG
>JBEKUS010000153.1:0-8007 GCA_049514795.1 Occallatibacter sp. | reverse complement strand
AAATCCCTGTGCTGAGTCCCGCGGGCGCCATTCTCGAGCGCATGGAGGATCGCACTCCCCGAATCTGGACCGAGGAAGATATCGAGCGGTTCACTGCCCCGGTATCGCGCGTCCTCAAAGCCGAATCCATCAAATCGCAGATCAGTGCGCCGCTCGTCACCGCGCAAGGCGTCGCCGGCATGATCGCCCTCGGCAGCCGCCAGTCGCACTATTTCAGCCAGGCTGATCTCGACCTGCTTTTACAGGTCGAAAACCAGATGGCCCTCGCGCTCGAAAACGCCATCGCCTTCGGGCGTCTCGACGCGTTCAAGAACCGGCTCCAGGCCGAGAAGATGTACCTGGAATCGGAGATCCGCTCCGAGCTGTCCTTCGAGGACATTGTCGGCGACAGTCCCGCCCTCCGGAAGGTTCTCGACCAGGTCTCCATCGTCGCCCCCATGCGCTCCACCGTCTTGCTGCTCGGCGAAACCGGTACCGGCAAGGAACTCATCGCCCGCGCCATTCACAACTCCAGTCCGCGCCGCCAAAGCACCTTCGTCAAGCTCAACTGCGCGGCTATCCCCTCTGCTCTTGTCGAAAGCGAGCTCTTCGGCCACGAAAAGGGTGCATTCACGGGCGCCTACACCCAGAGACGCGGCCGCTTCGAGGTCGCCGATCGCGGCACCCTCTTCCTCGACGAGGTCGGCGACATCGCGCTTGAGCTTCAGCCGAAGCTGCTCCGCGCCATTCAGGAACAGGAGTTCGAGCGGGTCGGCGGCAATCGAACCATCCACGTCGACGTCCGCCTGATCGCCGCCACACACCAGAACCTGAAAGAAGCGATTCGTGAAAGCCGCTTTCGCGAAGACCTCTTCTACCGCCTGAACGTCTTCCCCATCGAAATCCCGCCTCTGCGCGAACGCCGCGAAGACATCCCCCTTCTGGTCCACTACTTTGTCTCGCGCCTGTCGCGCGAGATGGGAAAGCCGATCCGCCGCATTCCTCGTGACGCCATGGACGCCCTGCTCAACGCCCCCTGGCCCGGCAACGTTCGCGAGTTGGAGAATTTCATCGAGCGCGCGGTCATCCTCACCCAGGGCGAAGACCTGCAGGCGCCGGTCCTCGAACTGGAAAAGGCTGCGCTCGCCGGCGGATCGTCCATGTCGTCGTCTCCGGGCACTCTCCACGAGACGGAGCGGCGGGCGATTCTCGAGGCGCTGAGATCGTCGCGTGGCAAGGTCGCCGGTCCCGGCGGCGCCGCCGAGCGCCTCGGCCTCAAGCGCTCCACCCTCCGCAACAAGATCCGCCGCCTGCAGATCCGCAAATCCGAGGTCGGACAAATCCTCCAAACCCCGTGACGTTTCCACAGTTCCTGCATCGCTGGGTCTGTGTCATCCTTGAGGTGAACGGCGCGCCGCAACAGGCGGCAATTTCTCGCCGGCGCAACGAATTGAGATCCGTGATGAAGAAGAAGCCAACCCCGAAGTCCGCCGCGAAAAAGAAGACAGCTCAACCTACACCCGCCGCAATGGAAAAAATGATGCGCGAGTTTGTCGAGATGCTTGGAGACGAGGATGGGATTGTCACCAAGGACGATCTGAACGCGCTGCTGAGCTCTCTCGGTGGTCCATCGGCTCATGACAGGCTGAGCGGCCGCGAGGCGGACGCGAAAGACGAGGCGCAGCAGATCGCCTTCGACGCCATGGAAGCCGAGAGCGAAGCCCAGGCCCGCAAGCTGGCCAAGCGCGCGTTGAAGCTCGACCCCGATTGCGTTGACGCTTTGGTCGTCATGACCGATTTGGATGCGCGCTCGCAGCGCGAGAGGATCCAGGGGCTGCAAAAGGCGATTGAGGCGGGCGAGCGCTCGCTGGGCGCGAAGTTCATCGGCGAGAACAAAGGCCACTTTTGGCTGCTGCTCGAAACGCGGCCCTACATGCGTGCGCTGGAGTTGTTGGCTGGCGAGTTGAAATGCGCCGGGTTGAACGCCGACGCGATTCGAATCTACGAGAGGATGCTGGCGCTGAACCCCAACGACAACCAGGGCGTACGCGACCCGCTGCTAGGCCTGTATCTGGCCGCGAGCGACCTGGCCGGAGCGGGCCGGCTTCTGAAGAAGTATAAAGAGGATTCAATGGCCAACTTCGCCTGGGGCCGCGTGCTGGAGCGATTCCTGGCCGGAGATCGCTCGGGCGCGCGAGCGGCGCTCAAGAAAGCGCGCGCCGCGAACCGCTTCGTGGAACTGTATCTGACCGCGCAAAGGCCGCTTCCGGAAGACCCGCCGGAAATGTACTCGCCGGGCAGCGAAGAGGAGGCCGTGCTTTGCCTGAGCAATCTGAGCGGCGCCTGGGCGGAACACAAGGAAGCTGCCTTCTGGCTTTACGACCAGTTGGCGGCCCACGGAGCAGGGCCGGCGGTCGGGAAGAAGGCCCTGATGAAAGCGCCGGTCGCCGTGAAGACGGTGCAATGACTTCGATTGCAGCCGCCCAATCCCTCCGAAACCCCCGTAAAATCGTGCGGAAAGATGGCTCGCCGGGCCGAGTGGCGCCGTGGTCCAAGGTGCGCTCGTTCTATCACGGATGTCGGAACAAGGGATGCTCGGGGCGCTGCTCTCATTGACGGCTTGGCGGCTGACCAAGCAAAAAGGCTTGCGGGCGCCCACCTCGCAAGCCTTCTATTCTCTGCGACTTAAATGGTTGCGGGGGCAGGATTTGAACCTGCGACCTTTGGGTTATGAGCCCAACGAGCTACCGGGCTGCTCCACCCCGCACTCCTATCTTATCAAGCGCGTCAACGTGGGTCAATGATGCGCACCAGCGCCCTTGTGAGCAGGAGACGCGCCTTCAATGGCAGTCCTTGGAGGATTCTCAGGGTTCTTGCAGGTGCGGGAATCAGCCGCGTCTCGCGGTGGATTCAGCCCCGCTGCCGCGCCTACTTCACGTCGGTTGCCGATTCGTCGTGCTCGCCTTCAACCGAGATTCGTAGGGAGCGCAGGAAGTGCAGATCGTTCGGCGTGAACTCCCCCGCCTTTTCGCCATTCGCCTCGCCGCTTTGGGCTTCGTCGCATTCCTTGCCGGAGACTTCATTCAGCCCGATCGTCGCTTCGAGCATTAGCAGCACATCGAACCCGTGCTTCCGGATGTCCTGCACCACCCCGGCGATCTGCTCGCTTTCGATGACCGACTCATGAATCGCTTCGCCGAGTTGCTGGATGAGTTCACGCAGGCGGGATGTCACGGCTACCTCCAGGGGCGGCGCTCCGCGCGGCGCCACTGCGCGAGTTGCGGCTTCGAATCCCTCTACCTTACTTCCAATCCGGTCTGAGAGCAACCCGGGGCCGAACGCGGGCGGCGCAATGCGGCACGACCCGCTGCTACCATCATAAACGGTATGCACCCACGAAACATCGGCCGCGCCCTAGGCATCGGTGTGCGCGTCGCTGGCCGCATGGCTGGGCAGCGGATCGCGTCCTACCCGCAGTCCGCTTCGGCCGCGCCTCACGTTCCGCCCGGCCCGGCTGCTGCACCCGTCTCCCGGTACGCGAAGGGTCAGGCCGCCGCAATAACGGCGAAGCAGGTCGCCACCCGCGCCAGGGTCGCGAGCCGGGGCGTTGGGGGACTGCTTAGCCCCTTCCGCCGTGTCGGCGGCATCATTTGGCATGAGGTCACCGGCGCCTTGTTTCTCTTGTTCGCGCTCCTCTTCACCTTGCGCCTCTGGAAGAACTGGTCCGGATACGGCCAGGTTTCCCGCGCATTTGCGATCGCTGCGACAGCCGTCTTTCTCTATCTGGGCGTAAGCTCCTTCTGGCGCGCACGCCGCCGCTGACGGCAGCCTCCGGCTCTTGGCCGTCTCGCCCCGGCGCCCTCGGGCGACCCCTCCGCCACCACGCCCTCGGCGCCAGCGCGTAGTTCGGCTGCACCGGCACGATTGCGCCGATGCCCACCCAGGTGTTGATGAAGCGGAGCGCCGCTCCTTCCTAGGATGGCCTGGGCGGCGCCGCCTTGAATGAACGGAATGCCACGATCCCGAGCAACACAATCACCAGAACCAGCGCCATCCACAGCAACGCCGGATGCTTTTCCGTGAAGGGACGTTTGTCTGGCCGGGGCTGATACGCCGGATTCAGGTCCTCAGCTCCCAACTGTGCGGCGACCGGGTTCTGCTGAAGAACGAACAGAGCGGCGTAGTCGTACACTGGCGCCGCCAACTCCGGGTCACCGTAGAAAAGCGCGTAGCGATCGCCGGCCGTCGCTTCAAAGCAGAGGTTTCGCGCGAGCATTTCCAACCGGATGGATGTCACCTGGATCGGCACGTCGTCGTGGTTCTCAATCGTGACCCTCCACTTCGCAGGAACGGCGAAGTTCGCCTCCGGCGCATTGACTGTAAGCCGCTCTTCGTCAATCCGGTGACCGTCCCGTACGCTGTGCGCCCGGAGAATGTCGCCCGAGCCCATAACCGGCGAAGACGGCTCGGTTCCGTCATCGGCCGGTGGCCCCTGAACCGGCGCAATCCTGATCTCCACGGCGCGGCTGAAGTTGAGCGGGTTTTGTCCGGGCACAAAAACAATTCGATCGACCGGAGTGTGCGCGGGCACGTCGAATTCGAAGACCGAGTTGCGATCCTTCAGCGTGCTCTTCGCTGTTTCAGCCACCGCCGCATACTTCGGCTGGCTCTTCGGCGGGCGCGTCACGGAAAGTCCGGTCACGCTATCCGGTGCGATGGGACCGGCAATCTGAAAATGCAAATAGCGGAAATCCGATTCGGGCAGGTGGAGAACGGTGCTGCGTCCCAATCGTTGCCGGGTGAGATCGAAGATGGTAAACGAGCCAAGCTTCGTCCGAGAGGCAGCGGCCTGTGTCTGGCTTCCTGAGACCGTAACCGTCGCCAGGAAATCCTCACCCTTCACATCAAGCTGAATGTCACTGTAAGTGCCGGCAGGCATCTCGGCATCGAAGACCGTTAGCCCCCCGCTTTTCCCGGGGTTGAGCGGGGAGATGTTCTGGTCAGTGGGGACAACGGGAACCTCGGAATGCACGACATACGGCGTCTCGATCGCGCCTTGATAAACCCTCAGGTCCGTAAGCCCGGCCGAAGCGTGGGCAAAAACTGCCGGATCAACGACCATGCAGGCCTGTCCGCCGGATTGCGCCTGCATCGCGATGGGCCGTTCAAAATGAAAGTAGCGAATCTCCGGCGCCGGAACCGCCAAGAGAAACAGAGTCAAGGCAGCGCGCCGTTTCATGGATTCTGTTCCTTTTGTCCGCGCAGATTGAGCCAGTCGCGCTGGTAGACAAAGCTTACGCAGAGCAGCAGGACGCCCAGGCCGATAAAGCTCAGGATGCGCAGTCCCCGGCTCAGCTCGCTCATATCCACAAGAAACACTTTGCCGATCGTAGCCGCAATCAGAATAAGCGCCTGCCAGCGCAGGAAGGCGGATCGCTTGAGAAAGCCGATCGTCAAAAGCGCGCTGCCATAGAGCATAAAGAAGGCCGAGTAGGTGAACTCCGCGTACATCCAGTAGTCGCGCTGCATTTCGTAACTGCCGTTGTCGTGCCAGCGCAGCAACCACCAGTAGCTGTGGATCTCCCAACTGAAGGCGATCAGGATGAGCGCGTTGACGGCCAGAACGGCGGCAGCGGCCAGGTTGGGCCAGTGCATCAGCGGATTCGGTTCCTGCTCATCGTGCGAGTTCCGAGCAAGCCAGGCGATGAAGGCGCACACCGCAATGGCCACGCAGTAGGTTCCAAACCGCTCGTTCAGGATCGGCCGGCTCGCGGCAGGCGGATTCATGATAAGCAGCGCGCCCAATCCAAGGACTGTGCAGATGAATCCAAATGCCCTCAGGAGCATCGCCTGCACGCGGCGCGAGAGCCACAGCAACACCGCGCCTTCCACCAGCCAGCCGATCGTCATCCACCGGTCGTGTGTCTTGAGCGGAATGGCAATGGTCAAGAATACGATTGCCGTGGTCAGGTGCAGGGGCGAGAGCACTCGCACTCCCGCATGAAGGGGGCCTGTTTCCGGAAGCCGCATCAGGACCAAGTAGTATGCGGCAAATGCTACCGCGAGCCACGGTCCCGCCCAATCCGCCGTCGAGGGATCAATCAGCGAGTAGAAGCCGATAAATCCTACCGCTGCGTTCGCCACAGGCAGCGCGAATGAGACCAGCGCGTCCCAGCCCTGGAAAGATTCATCCGGATCGAGCGTGATCCTGACCAGTCTCGGCGCAAGCGAGAAGGGAATGAAGAAACAGCAGAGGAAGAAGGCGGTCCGCGGAGCTTGGTCCAGCGTATAGAAGGAGGACCACCATGCGGCGATGAAGACCACCGTGCCCACGCACGTAACAAAGAGCAGACGCGACCACGGGCGCAGCGCCACCAAAACCAGTACCGCCAGATCGAGAATGAGCAGATAGGTGAAGAGCGTCACCTCGTGATTGCCGCCGGTGGAAACGAGCAGCGGCGTGCTCAGACCGCCGGCTATCGCGTAGAGCGCGAGCAGCTCGGAATCCTGGATCCAAGACATGTAGCCGTTGAATGCGGTCACCGCGATCATGGCTGCAAACGCAGCGCCCGCCGGCATCAGCCCATACAGTTGGAAGGCAGCCCACAGCGAAAGATAAAGCGTGCCGCTTCCGATCGCTTTCAGCGAAAAGGAAAAAACCACGTATCCGCGCTTGTGAAAGCGCTCTGACCAGCCGATAAGCGCGGCGCCCGCTAGCAACCCGATGAGCACGCGGCCAAGCGGGCCGATCCAGCGGTTGTCGAAGGCGAGCTTGAGGAACCACGCCACGCCGATGAGCATGGCCAGGATGCCGATGCGATTGAACCACTGCGAGCCGATGCGGCTTTCGAGCGAGCGCGAATCGCTGGCTGTGGCCGGCTCAAGGGAAGAGAATTGCGGCAGCGCGATCGAAGTTAGAGGCGGCGCCGGTGCGGGAGGCATAACGCCCTCAGGCGTCCGCGGGGCCTCAACTTCAGGCGGCGAGGCTGCCGCCTGCGGCACGGGTGCAGCTTGCGCGGGCTCGCGCAACGGCGTCTGGGCAGGAGCGGCCATCCGCTGAACCAGATTCTCGACCCTCGTCTCCAGTTGCCAGACGCGGCCGAGCAATCCATTCATCTCCTCGCGCAGTTGCCTCGTGCGTGAGTTCGCAATCACGATCGCCGCGATCGGTAGCCCGACGAGCGTCGCCAGCACCAGCAGAATTAGAAAGACACTACCGTCCATAGGCTTAGGTTGCCGGAATTATATCCCCGCCCCTCGCGGCCCACGGTGAAAAGCGTTCTGTCCCCTCAGCCCCTCGGCTCGGGCGGCCTCCGCGTCAGGTGCCAAACCCCCAGCCCCAGCGCAAGCGCGCCCAGCCCGTATGCCAGTGCCGCCATTCTGCCGTGGTGAATCTGCCAGCCCTTCCAGCCGGCCACGGCCGCAGCCAGCAGCATCACGATGCCTCGCATCCGGTTCACGCGCTCATCCTCTCCGCGGCACCCCCCGGTTCCTCGCCGGCCGCATCTATCCTAAACCGCTCACCATCCGCCCCCTCGGCCCGTCCCCGCAGTCCTATTATTGGAGGGTGGTCCCCGGCCCCGCGAAAGGAACCCCCATGCCCGATTCCCCCGCCTCCGCACCGTCCAGCGCCACTTCCGCTCCCGTCCCCGCCCCCAATACCCCCCTCAGAAAGACCGCCCTCAACGCGACGCACCGCGCCCTCAAGGCCCGCATGGTCGACTTCGGAGGCTGGGACATGCCCGTCGAGTATCCCGCCCCGCCCCAGCGCCCCGGCCCCGCCGCCACTGGCACCGCCCCTGGCTCACCCCCAACCGGCGGCCTCATCGCCGAGCACCTCGCTGTCCGCACCGCCGTCGGCCTCTTCGACGTCAGCCACATGGGCGAAATCCAGTTCCGCGGCCCCGGCTCGCTCGCCGCCGTCCAGCACGTCACCATGAACGACGCCTCCCGCCTCCAGGACGGCCAGGCCCACTACTCCGCCCTCCTCACACCGCAGGGCACCTTCGTCGACGACATCCTCGTCCA
>JBEKUS010000152.1:0-8182 GCA_049514795.1 Occallatibacter sp. | reverse complement strand
CGGAAGCCGAAGGGCTTGCGTGTGTGCTGCGCGTCGCACGGGCCAAGAAGTTCCTGCGAGGTGAATATGTCTGACCGGCTCGTATCAGGTCTGCTTGCGCTTTATCCCGCACAGTTTCGCCACGAGTTTGGTGCGGAATGTGCGCGCCTTCTGCGGGATCGTTTTCGCGATGAGCGCGGAGTCATGGCGCGAATGCGGTTATGCGCAGACGTTCTCCACGATTTGGTATTCGGGATTCCGAGACTTTATGCGCCGGCCAGGCGTGCATTGACGACGCCCGTGCCCCCGCAGGTCTGCGGATCGATATTTCGCCTGGCGGGAGAAGAAAGGCTGAGCCTTGGCGCGCTGATGTGCGCAGTGACCCTTTCGATGGCTGCGTTCGGCTGCACGATGAGCTGGTTTGCCAATACGCGGCACGCGCGCGACGCTGGATTCCTTCGGCAGGCGCAGATGCAGCCGCCGATCAACAAATTCCATCGCCCTTCACTTCGGCTCGCCTCGTTCGCTGTGATGCAGCAGCAGCCTGCTTCGGCGCCGGCTCCGCGTATCCCGCCAAACGTGCGAGATGCGACTGCTGCGATGGTCGATGCGATCGGCGCACATACGATCGTGATGTACGGCGAAACCCACGCGAACAAGCAGGAATACGCCTGGCTTTGCAGCCTGGTTCGCGATCCGGCCTTTCACGCGCGAGTGGATGACATCGTTGTCGAGTTCGGAAACTCCCTCTATCAGAAATCGGTGGATCGGTGGATCGCGGGTGAAGATGTACCTATGGCGCAGGTGGAGAAGGCCTGGCGCAATGTCGTCGGCGCGGTCGGGCCGGTATCGCCGGTCTACGCGGAGTTTTACAATGCGGTCCGACAGTCGAACCGGATGTCCGGTAGCCACAAGGTGCGGCTGCTGCTCGGCGATCCGTACGCCGATTGGGAGAAGATCAAGGACGCGGAAGACCTGGGACCATTCGTCGCACATCGCGATGAGTGGTACGCGCAGGTCGTAGAGAACGAGGTGCTGGCGAAGGGCCATCGCGCCCTATTAATCATGGGTGCGGGCCACTTCCGCCGGGCGAATGGACCGGGGCTCATCGAGCAGAAGCTTCGCGCATTGGGAGCGGATCCTTATCTCGTGGTGTTCGGTACAAACGTGGTCGGCGGTTACGACGACGTGGATCCGCGCTTCGATTCCTGGAAGACGCCCGCAATTGTTGCGCTGGCCGGCAACTGGGTAGGTGACCTGCCGGCGACACCGGTATTGACTGGCGGCATGGGCCCGGCAAGCTCGCTGAAGATGGCGGCGGCTGCCGACGCGATGCTCTACGTGGGTCCGCGAGACTCGCTCACGGCGGTGAATGTACCTGCACCGGAGCTCGAGAATTCCGACTATGGTAAGGAGATCAACCGCCGCTTGATGATTCAGATGGGGCGCACCATGATATTCACGCTTCCCGCTGAGACGCCGCAATTCCAGCGGCCAGCGCCGCAGCAAGCGGCGGCAGGCAGCGTTCAGCGCTTTCCGCAAGCTCAGGCGCCGAAGAGCATGCACGATCCACTCCCGCCGCGACCACCCTCTCAGTAACTTTGTGGAGAAGAAGTAGTTCACTTCGCGGGTCGGGATTCAGCGACAGGCGGCTGAATCTCCGGCCAGTAACGTGCAGTGCTCCGCCACTGCAGGCGCGCCGATTGGGTGTTTTCAATGAGCGCATCATCGCCAAGTCGCTCGTCGAGGAGCGGATTTGTAAAGGGAAGTCGGCATGTCGCACGTTTTGTGGGGTTTGACGATCGGCGTGGACGGTTGCCGGGCTTTGAGGGGCTGGGTTCGCCGGATGGGTTCTTTCGTCCCCACGGGGCTCGATGTTCCCGGGGGCGCGGTTTGCCAGGGATTGCGCTCAGGGTACCCGGCTTTTGCCCGCACCCAGGACTAACGAGCGGGCTTGCGGGTTGGAGGTCAGCCGGTCAGCGGGTTGGCGGAGGCACCCATTCTTGCGTTCGCCCCGTCTAACGGACAAATGGGGGCTGCGAGAGGGGTTGCCGAGGTCGCATCGAGTCTCACCCTCTTTTGCGATGAGACCGTGAAGGGCCGGGGTAGAGACGAGCAATTAGGCCAAGGATTCAGGGGGAAAAAGTTTCCACAGCGATCACCGCCATTGACAGAGTGACAAACGCCTGCGATGATCTCTGTATCTGTAGTGCAGTCCCTCCCCCGCTTTCAAGAGCGGGTTTTTGCGTCTTTTGGGGAAAACGTAAGGGTAACCACGGGGTGCTGCGATGGCGATGGAAGACTGGCATAAGGCGAGGTGTGGAGGATTAACCCTCTATGGAACCAGGTGTGCCATCTCAAGCCATGAGAGCGGATGGCGCGTAGCGTGCGGTCCGGATCTCGAGCCGACGCATGACTATTGGGTGGTTGGTTCCGTACTTCATCATTCGTTTCCCAGCATCTTCGATCCCGAATTCGGAAGCCGCACGGTTTATCAGGTCGGGCCGGTTGTCGAGAACGTAGATCCGGCAGAACGCGCGGCCATTCTGGAAGCGATCGGGAAGTGGGAAGCGTCGATGCGGAAGAGCGTGAGTTCGGCAAGCGTGATTCTGCGGCAGGTGAATGGGGCGCAGGCCGTCTAGAGCGGCGAGCCGGCAAGTCAGCGTTTGTGCGCTGATTTGCCGGCGCTGTGTTCCGACTCGCCGCACCTCTTGAAGCAGGCAAGTATCGCGTACAAGCTGCCGAAGGCCGCAACCCCGAGCAGCGCGGCGTAAAGGACTGTCTGCAGCCAGAAGCAAGCGGGAGAGGCTAAGCTGGCCCGCAGCTGCGCCTGCAGCAAGAAGAACGCGAGCGGCAGATTGAAGAGCATCCCCGTTGCGGACATTCGAATCGTCCCCGGACCGGTTGCGGGCGAAGCGAGAATCTCTCATGGGCTAAAGCCCACGCTCATTTTGCGGTGCGCACGGCACGAGGCCCAGAGGGTACCCCGGCATCCCGTTGTTCCCTGACACAAGACGAAAAGCAACGCAGATTCTTCGATTTCGTCCCGCACCCAGAGGGTGCCCGGCGGGACTCCGGTCAGGACGACAGCAGTATTGTGCTGCGAACTTCAGGGACAGATCACCACACCGGGCGCCCAGAATCGTTCCAGCGCGCTACTGCCCGTTCTGCTTCAGAATCTGCTCGGCGAGGAAGTTGCGTACCCGCGCATCATCCACGAGCGACTCGAGATAGGCCGTCTGCAGAAGCTGCTTCTGGCTGTCGTGGAGCGTCTGGTGGATGGTTTGCTGGACGCGGGGATCGTTCAGCTCGCGCTGACCGGCTGGCTCGCGGGAGATGAGCTTGAAGATGGCGTAGCCGGCGATCTTGTGCGCGGAGTCGTAGACGGGCAGCGCGTCGGTGAACTGGTCGGGCTTGATCTTGCCGATGGCGTCGTAGACCACGGGATCGCCCTTTAGCTGCGACTCGCGCACGAAGCCCATGTCGCCGCCGTTGGAAGAGGTGTTGGGATCCTCGGAGACACTCGCGGCCACGGTGCCGAAGTCGACGCCGCTCTCAAGCTGGCTACGCGCGGCCTCGATCCTCCGCTTGGCTTCAGCCTCGCCGCCGGGCTTGGAACCCTGCAGGCTTCCACCCTGCGACGGCATGGTGGTGACCACGATCTGCGCCATGTGGTATTGCGGCTCGATCAAGTTGAAGTCGGCCTTGTGCGCCGCGTAGAAGGCCGAGATCTGCGCGTCGGTGATGTTGATCTTGGACTCGATTTCCTTGTTGATGAGCTTGGTCTCGGTCAACTGGCGCCGAATGTCGCGCTTGAAGTCGTCGAGAGTCAGGTTGCGCTGCTTGAGCAAGTTGAAGAACTGATCCTGGGTGTAGGGCGCCTTGATCTCGGTAAGCTTCGCATTCACGTCCTCGTCGCTAGCGGTCAGGTTCAGCTTGGCGGCGCGCTGCTGCAGGATCTCGTCCTGGATCATCTGATGCAGGACGTTGAGCCGGCGGATATCGGCTTCCTGGGGCGACGGGGTTTGCGGGTTGTCGCCGAGGCTGATCTGGTAGTTGCGGTCCAGTTCGGCCCGCTGGATCTCCTTGCCGTTCACCGTGGCCACGACATCGGAAGAAGTCGACCGGTGGCAGGCTGCCAAGGCGCAGAACAGAACGCCGCCGAAGAGAACGATGGCGGCGAAAAGGGTCCGCGCGCGAAAACTCGATGAGACGTGCACGCTAATCACTCCTGGGGGAATTCGCATGACCCCCGGCATTCTAGGATAAATCCCGAAAGCGGCGCGAGGATAGCCCCGGCCGCGTCATTTTGCCGCGCCTGCCGTACCGGAAGCCGGCGCGGACGCGGACGGTGGGACCTCGCCGACCGCGCGCAAAGCACGATCGATCACGATCCAGACATATTCTTGAGGAACGGCTCCGCTATTGACCCGTTCGCCGTTGACGAAGAGAGCCGGTGTGCCCTCGATCCCCAGAGATTCGGCGAACTTGGCCGAGGCCTGCACCTGCGTTTCATCCTGTTTGGCAATGCATGCGTTGAGGCGCGTCTCGTCGAGCCCGGCGATCGTGGCCTCCTGCCGTGCGATGCGATCCAAAGCGGCAACGCTCTTCGACGGGTCGCGATCGGCGCCGTTGATCTCCTGTCCGTGGGCGTGGAGGTAGTCCACATAGGTCCAGTAGACGTCGCCGCTCTGCTCGGCAAGGCAGTTGGCATTCACGGCTGCGTGCATTGCCCAGGGGTGGATCTCTGTCAGCGGATCGTCCTTGTAGACGAAGCGCACCAAGCCCCTGTAGCGCTCGATCGTGGCCGGGAAGAGCTCCTGATGCATGCGCGCGCAGTAAGGGCATTCCAGGTCGTCGAAGTTGATCACCGTGACCTTGGCGGCGGGATTGCCGCGGATGGGGCGGCCGGCGATGGGAATTTCGTCGGCCGGGTCCTTGGTCAGATCGACCGTGGTCATGTGGATCAGCTTGGCGCCGTCGCTGGAGATCAGGAAGTCGATCGCCTGGGACTTGGAGCCGTGGGTAAGAGTGATGGGCAGCGTGTCGTAGCCGGTGAATTGGCTTGGCCGCCGCGCGCCGATCGAGACTACGATATCGGGCGGCAGATCGAATTGGGACCGGACCTGAATCTCAATACGGCGGTCGATGGCCGGATCGGGAGCCGCGGGCGGGATTTGCGCTTTGCAGCCGGCGGTGAGGCTCAAAGCGAGCAGTCCGGCCAAAAAACGAAGCTGAGTCAACGGGGTTTCCTCTCAGGCAAGGATACTCCAGCAGGGCGGGTCAGGGGCTTCAGAGCGGTTCCAGAGTTAATGTGCCATAGCGAGCGTGGTTCAAGGTGGCTCTTTCTTAAGGAAAGAGCCACTTCGCCTCAGTGGCTTCTGGGTACAGCAACTCTGGAACCGCTGTAGGGCGCGCCGAGCCGCGGGCTGCGATGGATGGACGCGGGAGAGGGAGAAAGGCAACCGGGAAAGACAGGGAACAAGGGAACAAGAAAGCACGGAGCAAGGGAGCGCCCGGGGTCAGTAGGCGGGCGGCAGGATGGGATCGCGGAAGATCGAGTTGGCGCGGCGGATGTCGCCCACAGCCCCGAAGTTGGCGAGGGTGAAGCTGTAAAGCCACTGGGTTTCGTCGCGGGTGGTCGAGCCGATGGTGCCCAGCTCAAAGCGGCGGTAGCCGACGGTCAGGCCGCAGCAGTTCCAGTTGTAGACCGCCTGGACGCCTCCGTATTGCACCTGGCGCTGAACGAAGTCGTAGCCGCTGTTGATGGCGAGGTTGAAGCCGTTGCCGCTGGGCTTGCCAATCTCCAGGAAGGGCTGCACCTGCTGGCTCTTGATGACCGAGGGCGCGCCGCTGGAGATCCGTTCGTCGACCGCATCGAGCAGGGCGTGGCCGATGCCCACGGTGGTGCGGCCGAAGCTGTAGCCGGCGAAGAGGTTGTTGGCGGCGAAGCGCCCGGCGATGGAGTCGTAGTCGAGGTCCCACTCGACACGCAGATTGTCGATGGCCTCGAAACGGATGCGCGAGGAGACGGGCGCGATGTTGCGCGGCGAGGTGAGGAATGTAGGCGCCATCAGGTCGAGCGTGGCGGCGAAGACGTTGCGCCGGCCGGAGATGAGCGCGCCGCCGAAAGTGGGGTCGATGAAGTACTCCTGCGCGATCTCCCAGCTCGCCCACTCGCGTGGCGTGGCGGGGCAGGGCTTCGCGGCGGCGCCGCCATCGTCCGCGTCGTCGTCGTTCGTGGCGCAGGGCTGCTCGCCGGTGGGGCGGACATAGAACCGCTGGGTTAGCGAGAAACCAGCCTCATTCACGTCGCTGGCGATGTCGGACGTGTCGAACAAGAGCACGTTCCGGGCCCGAGCGCCGATTCCGCCCACGTAGCGATAGGTCAATTCCGGCTCGATGACGTGGCGCAACTCGCGGTGCAGGCGGGGCATCTCAAAATCGCGCTCCAGGGCGGGCGGACGAATGTCGACCGAGGCTTCAAGGTCCATGCGATTGAGAGGCTCGTGGCTGATGGCCGGCGTCTCATGGAGGGGAGAGAGGTTGGGGATCTGGCTGATGGTGTACGCGGTGTCACGCAGCGCAACCTCAGGAACGAAGCTCCAGCCTCTGGCCTCGATCGGCATCGAGAGATGCGGGTAGAAGTCCAAGCGGACCACGTTGCGGGGATGGAAGTTGGGCTGAGAGCGGTTCAGATAGCCAAGCGAGGAACCCAGGCCCCAATAGAACCGGGAATCGCCCAGCGGCCGGTCGAGGACGTCGTAGCGGATCAGGGGAAGGCGCAGGATCTTGACCTCGTAGCCGCGATTGGTATTGCCGAAGGACTCGAAGCGGTCGAGCCATACGGAGGGCAGCACTCCACCGCGATTGTGCGTGAACGCCACGCTGCTGGCCACCTGGGAGCTGATGGCCTGCGCATAGTTGTCGTTGAAGACCAGGCGGTAGACGTAGTTCGACAGGTACTCCATGGCGCCGGCGATGCGGGTGGAGGATGACAGGTCCTTGCGCCCCTCCACGCTGACATCGACGCCGCCCTGATTCACGAGCTGGAGACCGGCAGGGGTCGTTGCCGTAGCGGCCACCGGCTCCTCGACGCCGCGGTCGAGAAGCGCATTCCAGCGGGCGGCGAGGTGATCGAGACCCGGGCCCCTGTATCGGAAATCGCCGTTGGGCGCCCAGCCGCGCTTGCTGTAGTATTCCCCCCCCAGCACCATGTCCATGCTGCGGTTGATGACCCAGTAGACCTGTTCGCCGAGCGTGAAGCCGCGAATCGAGGAGCCGACGCTGAGGACCGGCGTGAGAAAGCCGCTCACCCGTCCCGTCTCGTTTGCGGGGTGGTGCAGGTAGGGGAAATAGAAGACCGGAATGCCGAGGAACTCAAAGTACGCGTTGGAGGTCGAGGCCTGCTTGTCGTTCAGGGCGATGGAGTGCGCGACGATCCGCCAGTCGGGGTGGGGCAGGCGGCAGTTGGTGATGGAGCCGTCGACGACCTTAAAGTTGCCTTCGCCCGTCTGCAACAGCACGCGGCCCGAGAAAAGCAGAGGAGTTGGCGTGGAGTAGACCGCCGTGCGCCCCACGGCGCGCACGCCCTGCGAACCGTTCACGTTGAAGAAGCGGGCGGTGTGCATGTTCAGGCGCATGTCGCCGTGGGTGGCTTCGATGAGCACGTCGTTGGGCCCGCCAGACAACTCGAGGTGGCCGTCCGCCTCAAGCTCGGTAGTTTCGCGGTTGTAGATCACGCTGTCGGCGCGCAGCACGTAGTCGCGGTAGTGGACCACGACATCGCCGGCCAGCGTCAACGTGTCCCCGGCCCAATGCTGGTGCTTCGCTTCCCAGGTGAGGGGCGTGCCGGAAGCGGGCTGCGGCTCGGGCTCGGCGATCGGCACCAGTTCCTGGCCCGGGTCGTTGGGGAGAGCGTCGGCGGACGGTCCAGCGGCGGTCTCAGGAGCGCCGTTCGTCCCACTTTGCGGCGAGGGTGCCGCATTGGTCAACACCTGGGGGGCCTGCGCGGCCAACGGCAGGTGACAGGCAGCCAACAGGGTGATACATACTAGGTGACGAGGACGCATTCCAAGTCCGTGACCGGTGTAAGGCTCAGCATAGCAAAGCCGGGCACATGATTTCGGACGCGTTTCCCGTTGCTCTGGTAACTTATTGAACCCGGATCGACCGCGCACAGGAGGGCGCAAAGCCCGTGGCC
>JBEKUS010000151.1:0-8242 GCA_049514795.1 Occallatibacter sp. | reverse complement strand
CGCTACTCGACGCCGACGGACGCCTTCCGGAGGCCGTTGCCGTCGACGATGTGGCCAACATCCAGTACACCAGCGGCACCACCGGCCTCCCCAAAGGCGTGCTGCTGACACATCACAACGTGGTCAACAATGGCCAGTTCCTGGCGCAGGGCTTCCACTACACCGAGCAGGACAAGATCGTGGTTCCCGTGCCCCTGTTCCATTGCTACGGGTGCGTCATCGGAACCATGAGCGCGGTCAACTCCGGCGCGGCGATCATCCTGCCCAACTGGACCTTCGACGCGCGCGCGACCCTGCAGGCGGTGCACGCGGAGCGCGCTACCAGCGTCTACGGCGTTCCCGCCATGTATGTGGCGGAGTTCGCGCTCGACGACTTTGCGAGCTACGACACCACCAGCCTGCGCACCGGCATGATGAGTGGCGCCCCATGTCCGGTTGAGTTGATGAAGCGCGTACTCGAAGAAATGCACTGCCGCGAATTGGTCATCGCCTACGGCCAGACCGAGACCTCGCCTGTCGTAACCATGAGCGACGCCGAAGATTCGATCGAGATACGCGTGAAGACCGTCGGCCGCGCCATGCCGCAGACCGAGATCGAGATCGCATCGCTCGAGACGCACGAAACGCTGCCCTGCGGCCAGCAGGGCGAGGTTTGCGTCCGCGGCTATGCGCTGATGAAGGGCTACGACGGCGACCCCGAGGGCACGGCGCAGGTCATCCAGCCCGATGGCTGGCTGCGCACCGGCGACCTGGGCGTGATGCGCGAAGACGGTTGCATCCACATCACCGGCCGCTCGCGCGACGTCATCATCCGCGGCGGCGAGAACATCTACCCCCGCGAGGTCGAGGAGTTCCTCTACACCTATCCCAAGGTCGGCGAAGTGCAGGTCATCGGCATTCCCAGCGAGCGGCTGGGTGAGATCGTCGTGGCGTGGATTCGCCTCCGCCCCGGTGTCGAAGCGACCGAGGAGGAGATCAGGGCCTTCTGCCAGGGCCAGATTGCCTACTACAAGATCCCCGGGCACGTCCGCTTCGTCACCGAGTTCCCGGCCACGCTCTCGGGCAAGATCCAGAAGTACAAGATGCGCGAGTTCGAAATCGAAGCGCGCGGCCTACAGCGAGTGGCGAACGCGGCTACGGCGTAACCGGGGCGGATGTAAGATGTGATTCGTAGTCTCTCAGGTCGCAAAAGAGAGGCAGGAGATTCCTGGCGTTCTAATTGGAAAGATTCCAGGGAAATCTAGCAATCATTGGAGGAGATATGGATCGAAAGGAGTTCCTGAAGAACTGTGCCGGCGGTCTGTGCGTCTGCGCGGCGGCCAGTATGGTTCCGGCAGCCAGCCTGTCGGCGTCGGAAACGGGCAAGACCGACGACTGGCGCTGGACCTTTGTCAAGCAGCGCTATGCCAAGATGCTCGAAATATTGTCGGGCCGGATGGATGAAAAGACGTTGAACGAAACTTTGCTTGAATTGGGCATCTTCTGCTCTAGCACCCAGGACGATTGGACCATCAAGCACCGGGATGATATCGACGGCTACTGCAAGTCGATCGAGCAAAGCTCTTCAGGGGACCATGCCACCTACGACCGGGAGAAGGGGATTGTCACCATGGTCTCGCCCGAGCGGACCGAGTGCTGGTGCCCGCTCAATTGCGCGAAAACGCCGAATGTTGTCTGCAACTGCTCCTTGGGCTGGCAGCAACATACTTGGGAGACGCTGCTGCAGAAGAAGGTAAAAGTGGAGTTGAAGGAGTCTGTGCTGCGCGGCGGAAAGCGTTGCGTCTTTGAGATTCGGGTGCAGAACACCGCATAAGTTGCTCTGCGCGGCCCAACCTTTGAATCACCACCAAGACTGGGTGTCTCATTCTTGCGCATGTTTTTGTAGCAGGGGTGGGAAACCACAAACCCCAAGCGCGAAGCGCCGGGTGCCCAGGTCTCGCGTTTGAGACCATGGAATGAATCTCCCGGGACGGAACCGGACCCGCGGAGCCCGATTCCGCGCAATTCTTGTAGCGCAAACGCACCCTTTTGGAGGCACCTATGGCCACTGTTTCTCTTCGCTCGCCGGAAGACTTGAAAATCCGCTTGGACCTTCTGTCGGAGCGCACAGGCAGGAGCAAAACCTATTACATGATCGAGGCCATTCAGGAGCACATCGGCGACCTGGAAGCCCTCTATATTGCCGAGCAGCGCCTCATCAAACACCGCGCGGCCGGGTGGCCCACATCTCGAACTTGAGATGTGGGAGACGATGAACCTCAACCGCCCTCCATTACCTGACTGGAATTTGCAACAGAACCGCAATGTATTGGCGCACCTTGGCGATCATCTTTGCCGGAGCTTTGGAGTGAAACTCGGCCCCGCGTCCCGCCCAATCCATGCTCTTTAATTGATCGACAAGCACGGCTCCTTCCACGCTTCCAACCGTGATCGGCAACGTAAAGGGGTACGGTTTGATCTTGCTGGTCAGGGGACAAACCACGGCCAAACCGCTGGCCCGGTTATAGCGGAGATCGGTCAGGACTAGCGCGGGCCTGCGCTTGGCCTGTTCCCGGCCAACCTGGGGATCGAAGTCCAGGAAGACAATGTCGCCGGTATCGGGGACGTATGGGTTCACCATTCGACAGCTTCCCTTCCGATCTCCAGCCCGAGTGAAATCTCAGCGTAGCGATTTTCAGGGGTGATCTGTGCCACCAGTTGGGCCAGGGTTGGGATCTTTCCTGCCCGATGCATCTGCACAACCCCATCAGCAGCTACTGCGATCTCCAGCGGGTCGCCCAGTTGCAAGTGAGCGTCGTCCGCTATGGGCTTTGGGATCCTGATCGCCAAGCTGTTTCCCCATTTCAGCACCTGTGCCTGCATATTTCCCCCTGTAGATACATTGTATCACTGCCGGTTAGTCTGGAATATTACAAACTCCCTATGCCGCATACTATCGTCGCTGTAGCCCCCGCCAAGCGGCGGTCTGGTTACTGGAAATGCCAGAGTGAATAAGAGAGCATTCCCGGTTACTTCACCGCAGCCCGATGCGCCGCCAGTATCTCCCGCCGCAAGATCGCGTTGATCCGCGACTGATAGCCCTTGCCGTGCGACTTCAACCACTGCAGCACATCGGCATCCACACGCGCCGTAATCTGCCGCTTCACCGGGCGATAGAAACGCCCGCGCCCGGCATTTTTCCACCGCTCATCAGTCAACTCCGAAATTTCGCTGAAATCGATCTCGCTTTCAGGCCGCGCCGCGAGCTTCTTCAAATTGGCGATCTGCACCTCCATCAGGGGCGGCAGCGTCTCCGGCGCGTAACCGGCGATCTTTGTCTTCATAACGTGGCGCGGTGGATACGCTCGACCTGCTTGTTGTAGCGGCCGAGCAGGGCATTCCACCGGACGACTGCGATGTCCTGAAGCATTCGCAGTCCATCCTTCAGGTAGCTGATCCGCGTGCGCTCGTCGTGCGCCCAGCTCACGGGAACCTCCTGAATGCGGTAGCCGCGCTTCCGGGCGATGAAGAGAATCTCCGGATCGAAACCCCAGCGCTCGATCGTCTCGAGCTGGAACACGGTCTGCGCCGCGGCGCGCGTAAAAGCCTTGAAGCCGCACTGCGTGTCCGCGTAGGGCAGCCCCATTACGGCGCGTGTAACCATGTTGAAACATCGGCCGAAGAACTGCCGGTAGAGCGGCTGGCGGATGGTCTGGCGTGCGCGCTCCAGCCAGCGGGAACCGATGGCGATATCGGCCCCGCCGGCAATGGCTGCGAACAGGCCCTCCGCCTCTTCGATGGGCGCCGAAAGATCGGCGTCGGTGAACATCACGATTTCGCCGAAGGAATGAAGCAGGCCGTTCCGGACGCTGTAGCCCTTGCCGCGATTCGCCCCATTCTGCAGCAACCGCACTTCCGGGGCGTTGGCGGCGAATGCGCGGACCATCTCAGGGGTCTCGTCCCGCGAGCCATCGTCGACCACCACGACCTCCGCCGGCCAGCCGCGCTGGCGGACGCAGCCAACGACCGCCTCGAGCGCCGGCGAGATTCTGGCAGCCTCGTTATAGGCCGGAATGACGATGCTGTACTGCGGGTAGTTCATCTGGCCTGGGAGATTCAAGGATAACTCTATCTCAGGCCGTCGTCCCTGCACGAACCTCCAGCCCCTTCCTGGGCGATGGCCTGCGCCGGTCCGGGCCCGGACGCTCCCGCCAGGACCGCTTGCACCGCGATCCGCGGCCCGCCAACTTGCTGATGCGTAAAGGATAATTTCCCACAAGGGACTTGCATTTTCCTGTTCTACCGGGCAAAATTCGTTATGCTGGAAGCGGAGGTTTGAGCGACATGACAAAAGCGGACTTGGTTGAGAAGGTGACCGGCTTGGGCGATTTGACCCGGCGCGACGGAGAAATCATCGTTGAAACCATCTTCAGCTCCGTGATTGGCGCTCTGCAGAGCGGAGACAAGATCGAGATTCGCGGCTTCGGCTCGTTCCGCATCCGCCAGCGCAAACCCCGCATCGGCCGCAACCCCAAGACTGGCGCGCGCGTTGACGTTCCCGCCAAGAAGGTCCCGTATTTCAAGCCGTCGAAGGAACTGCGCGACCTGGTCAACCCGGGCGAGGCCGTGGCCAGCGCCTCCTAGAGCAGGCTCTGCATCAGGAACCGGTCGTCCTCGCTGACCTCCGAGGCCGGTGGTCCTTCGCTTCCCGAATCCCAATCACTGCCATCATCCGCCCGGCGTGTCCCTGCGAAGCACGGTGCGAGAAGAACAACTCCGTGTGGCATTGCGTGCACCCACGCACCACGCGGATTGACCTGGGTTTGAGCCCGGCCGCCAGCAACTGCCGGCGATTGGCCTCCACCAGGTCTATATGCAGGCTCGGGCCCAGGGAAGAATGCCCCGGTGCGCGTTGGGTCAGGAACAGCAGCGGGTACTTGATTCGCACCGCATCGGAATCGGAAACCTCGCGGAACAGCTCCCGCGCATAAGAGAACTGGGACTCGAACGCCGAAAGCACCTCGTCTCCCACGGGGTAACAGCAGACCCCAATGCTTGGCCCGATGGCGGCCAGCAGATCCTCAGGCCGTGAACCAAAGGCCAGCCTCATCCGGCCGACGCCGCATTCGACGATCCGCTTCACGGTTCCGCGCCAGCCGGCGTGGAAGGCCGCCACCGCACGCCGCTTGCGGTCGGCCACCAGCACGGGAATGCAGTCAGCCGTCTGGATGGCCAGCAGCAGGCCCGGCTCGTCGGTCATCTGCCCGTCGGCCCTGTGCGGGCGTTCGCGGAGAGCGTCGGCAGCGGCTGCCTGAACGATGTGGTTCGAATGGAATTGGCGCAGGGGAACGATCGGCGTCCCAGGATCGCCGGTGATGGCTTCGGCAAGCCGCCGCCTGTTCTCGATGACGGCCTGGCGGTCGTCGGCAGCCGTAAATCCCAGGTTCAGCTCTCCCGGCGCATCCTCGGTGCAATAGGCCCGGCTCACTCCCCCTCTTCGAGTACTGAAGCCGGACCAGAGCCAGGGAAGCGCCCCCCAGCCGGGGACGGAAAGCCATTCGACCCCGTTAGCGGCGCGGTTCGGTAGCGGCGCTGGATGAGACAGTTCCTCCCGGGCGCCGCGCTCAAAACGGGATCTGTGTCCAGGTTCCTCCGCCTTGCCGCGCGGGCTTCGCACCAATCCCGCCATCGTGAAGCGGGCGTCGATTTCCCTCAAGGTAGGAGCCAGACTGGCGTTGTCGACAGAGGAGCGCGGCATCGCACCTCGATTCTACCGGCCGGGGAGACTCCAGGGCGCCGTTCGTACAAGGGAGCGTTTGGGCCTACCTTCCGGTAGGCCCGCTCGAGAGGCAGATTTGGGAGGGATACCAGGGGGGACGTTGGGAAGAGGTTCCGAAGAACCCTCAAGAGAGAGTTGTTACCGTTCTAGGGTGGGACATTGGGGAAGCCTCTGCTGATTACTTCCATAGATGCCTCATTTCGAGAAAAGTTGCAAGTCCTTCTGGCAGCAATCTCGGGCCGCAGCGTGAAATCCCCAGAAGTCCGTCCGATTACCCGACAGGGACCTCGCACGGCTTCGATGGGGCGATCTGCTTGAAATCACAGGCCAAACACAGGCAATCTCAGTTCTATAAGACGGCTTCTCTGGTCCGCCGCAGGCGTCCTCTTGCTGGGAGCGATTTTCTGGCTGGTTTGCACCGATCGCGCGGATCTGGGCCTTTCTGGACTGGTGGGCAGGAAGGAAGGTTCGAATGGCGGAAGTCAGCACCTCTCCCCAGCCGCCTGGCGGACTGTCGACCGCGCTGCGGACGGCTTCAACGCCGATATGCCGGCCGGCGTCACTCGGACGCAAATCCCGGCTTACCACGAGCAGGGAGTCATGGAGCCGGTGCAGATGATCCAGGCGTCGATCGATCCGGAAACGACCTATGCGGTAGCCTGGGCAGAAATACACCCTGTTGAACGCGCCGGCACGGGCGAAGGCGCTGATAAAACGCTGGATATGGCTCGCGATGGCGCTTTGGGACGCACCCAGACCACACTCATCGGCGAATCCCGCGGCGACCGCTACGGCTATCCGTCGCGCGACTTCTCGGCACGCAATGCCAACGGCGGAGTCCTGAATGCCCGCCTGGTCCTGGCCGGAACGCGCCTCTGCCTGCTCGTTGCGACATTTCCCAACACCGGCACCCGCCGCGATGACGATCTGAACCGCTTTTTCGCCTCGTTCAGCCTGACTTTGGCCGCGCGGCCTTCTCAACGAACCGAGTAATCAGGGTGACGGGCAGAAAGCGCACCAGGAATGCTGTGAACCGGCCGCTCCGCTTGGGGACGATTGTGCGTTGGCCGCGCAGGACCGCGTCGATCGCCAGGCGGGCCACTTCTTCCGCCGATTGCAGGTTCCGGCTTCGAAATGCACTGGCGTGAGCGACTTCGAAGAACTCACTCTCGGTGGTGCCGGGGCAAACAGCCGTCACCTTCACGCCGAACCGCGCCACCTCGGCGGCGACACCCAGCGCAAAGAACCGGTCGAAGGCTTTCGTGGCGGCGTACGTTGACAGATACGGAACCGGCTGGAAGCTGGCCGTCGAGGCGGTGATAAGAACCCATCCTCGCCGCCGCTCCACCATGCGCGGCAGGAACAGCCGCGAGAGCCGCACCATGGCTTCGCAGTTCACGCGCACCTGGCTCAGCTCCTGCTCGGTGTCGCTCGTGCAGAAGGCCCCGTACTGGCCGAGGCCCGCGTTGTTGACCAGGATGTCGACGGTGATCCCGGCGCCCTCGGTGGCGTCGTAGATCTGTTGCGGCGTGGCCGGATCGTTCAGGTCGGCGGCGACGACTCGTGATTCCGTTCCTTTGGCGCCAAGTTCCTCGGCCAGCATCTCCAGCCGCTCGCGCCGCCGCGCCGTCAAAATCAACTTCGCTCCGCGCCCGGCCAGCTCGCGGGCCAACGCCGCGCCAATCCCCGAGCTGGCCCCTGTAACCAGCGCCCACCTGTTGTCGAAGCCAGTGGCCCCTTCCATCGCCCCTCGGGAAAGAAGATGCCCCACCATCTACTTTTTTGCTGGAGCGGCCGGAGCCAGTGGCTGCGGCTTCGAAAACGACCGGAGGTAGATGACGAGGTTCCAGACTTCCGTATCGTTGGCGCGCCCCTCGGCTTCGGCGGGCATCTTGTCACCCTTGCCGTTGCGAATCACGTTAAAGAGTGCCCAGTCCTCTTTGTCGGCGAGCGATTTGGGATCGGTCCAATCGCCGAGAGTGAGCGACATGCTTGTGGCCAAGTCTGTCTTGCCGTTTCCGTTGTCCCCGTGGCACATGGCGCAGTCGATCTGATACAGGCTCTTTGCTTTCGCCTGCGATTCGGCCGTCGGCTTGACAGGATTCTTCACCGCCGCAGGCTGCGCGGGTGCGACCGTTTGTGCCGGCGCGAGCGCGGTCGCCGGAGCAGTTGCCTGCGGGCTGCGGCCCTGCAACGGCAGCGACACGACCGCCAACGCGGCGGCGGCCAAAAGAAGAAGGTGCGACTTCGACATGAATGCCTCCTCAATCGATGTCAACACTCATGCATCCTTGACTTCGACTGGAATTCACCGACGAATTATAGGCCGTTTTAGCGGAAAGAGCCATGGTGACCACTTTGCGTGTCAGTAGCACATGATATGTCCGGTGGTTGTAGCGAGTGAAGTGTCCGCTTAGCGGGCGGCGAGGATGGTTCCATGCGATTGAGCGTGGAGAGCTATCCGAGGGCCGCAGTGGAGCGGGC
>JBEKUS010000150.1:0-8503 GCA_049514795.1 Occallatibacter sp. | reverse complement strand
TGGTGGCCAACTACGACGGGGGATCCGTCAGCGTCATCGACGTTCCTCTTGACCAATACGGCAACGACGCCAATACCTACACCAACGGCAACTGCACCACCTATGCCGCTTGTGGCGCCGTCACCGGCGGCTTCGGAACCGTGCATACGATCACGGTCGGCAACACGTCCACTCCGAATCCTGCCGCCGTCGCCCTTCTCGCCGACGGCACCAAGGCCTACTCCGCGAATCAGAACGACGGGTCGGCGAACGGAACTGTGACGGTTGTGAACCTATCCACGTACACGGTGGAGAAGACGCTGACCGTCGTCGGCCACCCACGCATGATTTCCGCAACGCAGAACTCGGAGTACTCCAAGATCTACGTGGCCTCGCCCGACAGCCCTTTCATCACTATCATCCAGTCGAGTCCGACGGAGACGGATCTGATCGACACGACGGTCCTGATCGAGGGCAAGCCGGTCGATTTTCGCACCACCACGCAGAACGGCTCCTCCGGCAACGACAACTACACCAGCCGTGTCCCGGGCTATGGACAGCCCTGCAACCTGTCGCCATCGGGCATGGTGGCCGCCTACGGAGCCAACTACACACTCGCGAATTGCCAGGCGATTCCGTAGCGCTTGGGAGAGAGCAGGGTCGCGGTTTCCAAAGGGCCATTCCCCGCAAAGGAGTGGCCCTTTGAATGTCTAAGGAGTTTGCGGGCCATGGCCGATGCGGCAAAGGCGCGCCCCGGGCAAACGCGCCCCCCGAAAACACGTCTCGATCTGCTCCTTGTCGAGCGCGGACTAGCCGCCAGCCGGGAACGCGCCCGCGCGCTCATCCTCGCCGGCCGCGTTCTGGTCACCGAGCAAAAGGGAGAGCAAAAGGTTGACAAACCTGGCGCCAGCGTCTCCTCCGCCGCATCGATCCGCATGTTGGGAGAGGACCCGCCCTACGTCAGCCGGGGCGGATTGAAGCTGGCGGCGGCCCTCGACCACTGGCAGATCGACGTGACCGGCCGCGCGTGCCTCGATGTCGGCGCCTCGACGGGCGGATTCACCGACTGCCTGCTCCAGCACGGCGCGGCGCACGTCACAGCCGTCGATACCGGCTTTGGCCAGATCGACCTCAAGCTGCGCAACGATCCCCGCGTCCGCCTGTTCGAACGCACCAATGCGCGCCTGCTGAAGCCTGGATCGCTGGCAACGCCCGGTCAAGACCAGGGGAAGACATTTCTCGCCATGGATGTCTCGTTTATCTCCGCCACGCTGGTGCTTCCGGCGGTCCTGGCCGCCGCTCCGGCCCTTGCCGAGGCCGTCATCCTGGTCAAGCCGCAGTTCGAGGCCGGGCGTGAGCATGTGGGCAAAGGCGGCATCGTCCGCGATCCCGCCGCACACGAGCTGGCCGTCGACCGGGTCGCCGCGTGCGTCTGCTCGCTCGGCTGGACTGTCGCCGGCACCATCCCCTCGCCCATCACCGGCGCCGAAGGCAACCGGGAATTCCTGCTACATGCAAAGCGCCTTGGGATCGAAGCTATCTGATTTCAGCGCGGCGCCATTGACGGCATCGCCGGAAATGACGATAATTTGATTGAGTGGTTGGGGCGCCGGAGGATCGTGTTAACCGGGCGAACCGCTCGATTTGCTTGACAGAGGGGCCGCAGCTAGCGGCCCTTCTGGTTTTCAGGCTTGATTTTGTCCCCTTTCGGCATCACCGAGAAGAGGTCCGGATAGGGGCGATACCGCGTGCATTCCAGTATCGCCTCATCATTGACGAAGTTTCCGAAGCGGTCTTTCCGAGGAACCGGGTTCCTGATTGCGGTCATGTACTTGTTTGTAAGTACCTGAGATTCTTCGGCCATGGCGCTCTCAATTTGGTCGACGACATCCTCGATGCCATAACCGTCCTCTCCCATGCGCCTCTTGTGAATATGGCGTCCAACGAATACAACTTCATCGATGCTCAAGGGTAAGTTCTCAGCCCGCTGCTGCGCGTTAATGGCCTCAATCTGCATTCTCGTGAGCCTGCCAATCACGACGCGGGGAACGCGCTGTCCTGCGTGAATGGCCTCAAGATTCCGCCGAATCAGATCCTTGGCGTTCGGGTTGAGGGGCATTCACACATCATAAGCTTCCCCAAGGCCACGGATATTCGGGTCCCCCAAGGCGCCGAATTCAGTCGCATTTTTCTTTGTCCTCGTCGAATCCATTACACTGGGACGCATGATCTCCGTCGCCGTCGTCTGCAAGCCAAACCGGGAGGAGCTCAAGAAGCTCATGCCGCAACTGATTGCGTGGCTGCGGGCGCATGGCTACGACCCGGTACTGGACCTGGAAGGCGGCAGCTACACCGACGCGGCGCCCTCCGTCGAGCGTTCCCAGCTGCCTTCGCGATCGCCATCGCTGGTCGTAGTTCTGGGCGGCGACGGCACACTGCTCGCCGCCGCGCGCATCTTCGCCACCGTGGGAACGCCGGTCCTCAGCGTGAATCTCGGCTTTCTTGGTTTCCTGACGGAAGTGCGCCTCGCCGACCTCTACGCCACGCTCGAAAACTGGTGCGCCGGCTGCCATACGCTAGATGAGCGCGCCATGCTGCACGCCTCGTTGTGGCGCGGCGACGCCGAGATATCGAGCTTCGAAGCGCTCAACGAGATTGTGGTCTCCAAGGGCGACATTGCCCGCATGGGCGAGTTTTCCGTCGAATTGGATGGCCGAAGCGTCGCCCGCTTCCGCGCCGACGGAGTGATCGTCTCCACACCGACGGGATCGACAGCCTACACCCTGGCCGCCAACGGCCCCATTCTCACTCCCGACGTCGACGCCATGGTCGTCACGCCCATCTGCCCTCACCTGCTCACGCTGCGGCCCATCGTGGTGCGCGGGGATGCGTCGCTCACCGTGCGTGTCGAGGGCATCCCCAACGTCGCGCTTCTCACCGTCGATGGCCAGCAGGGCATGGAACTGCGCCGTGGCGACGAAGTACGTTGCCGCCGCTCCGCCCACACCGTCAAGCTCGTTCGCCTCAATGACACGGGCTTCTTCGACGCATTGCGCAGCAAGCTCAGTTGGGGTGAGCTGTAGAAAGAACGAGGGAGCGCGAGGTCACTTCGTCAGCTCGTCCAGCAGCACCTTGGCCTTTGCCGCCAGCGTGTGCGCTCCGTCCACATCTCCTGATGCCAGCGCCGTCCTGGCCTGTTTCACAAACTCACGGATCTGGTCGGCCGTCTTCCGCTCGCTGTCGCTCAGGCCCCGGTTGATGCTGTTCACTCCGCGCTCAATCGACGCGATCAACTGCTCGGTTTGCCACCGGTAATTGCCGGCATCGCCTGACGACAACTCACCGATCGCGCTCACCGCCGGGCTCGGATTCACAGCCGTATCGGGAGGTGGCGCGGGAACCTCCAGTGGGGGCGCCGGTTTCCGGTGCTTTACCGGGAGGGTCATCGGCGCGACCTTTACCCGCATGTTGTAGATGGGCTTCCCGGCGATCAGCCGCTCGGAAGGCGGCAACTCGACATGCGCCAGCTCGATCGGCTCCGGAGGTTTCTCAAACGGGACCTGGTTCAGTGGGACCATCGGCGCGTGTTTATGGAACGGGATCGGCACGTGATAGCAGCCCGCCAGCAACAACGGCAACAGCCACACGGCGCACTTGGCAGCCGACCTCATTCGCCAGTCCCCTTTTCGCTTGCTGCAGGCGCAGGCTGCGAGTTCCGGCGTCCCCGGTCTCCACCCGAGAGGGGAATTCGTAGCCGGAATTCCGTGCCGCGGCCCTGCCTTGATTGTACTTCGATGCTGCCCTGGTGAAGCTGCAGAATGCGATATGTCATGGCTAGGCCGATGCCGCTGCCGCCGATCTTGGTCGTGAAGTAGAGATCGAAGATCTTCTCCCGGACATCGTCGGGGATGCCCACGCCTTCGTCGGCGATGCGCAGCACGGCGGCCGGACCGGCGGAATGTCCCGATCCCGCATCGACCATCCGTCTCGGCCGCACCATCGCCTGCGGGTCTCCGTCGTTTCCGGCCTCTTCGAGAGTCACTTCCAGCCGCCCGCCCTCCGGCATGGCCTGCGCGCCGTTCTGGATCACGTTCAGCGCCGCCTGTTTCAGCAGGTCGGCATCCACGTTGGCGATCAGCGGCTCCGCCGGAAGGTTGCTGACCAGCCTGACGCGGCGCATCGTCAGTTCGTCTGCCGCCAATGCCAGCACATCGTTGAGGATCGGCCGCAGATCCTGCTCGCGCAGTTGCAGCTCCACCGGCCGCGAGAAATCCACCAGCGTCTGCACTACGCGGTCCAGGCGCCGGATTTCCGTGTCGATCACTTCCACGTGTCTGGCCGCACCGCTGTCGGACTGGCCCAGCTTCGCCTTCAGTAGCTCCAGGTGCACCACGATCGCGTTGATCGGGTTCTTCACTTCGTGGCCCACGCCCGAGGTCAGCCGCCCGATCGCCGACAAACGCCGCGAGAGTTCCAGCTCCGACTCGATCTCGGCTGCCGACTCCAGATCGTGCAGCGTAACCAGCGCGCCCAACCCCTGGTGCGTTTCGGAGTCGTAGATGAAGTCCACCGAGGCCTGGATGCGCCGACCGTTCTCGGTGCGAATCTCCTCCTTCACCATGCTCACGCCGGAATCGATTGCCTCGCCGAGCGACCGGCCCAGCACCGTGGAGCGGTCGAAGATCTCGATCGCGTGCCGGCCAAGGGTGTTTTCTCGAGCTAACTGCAGAAACCGCCTCGCCGCCTCCGACACCAGCACGGCGCGCTTGTCCTCAGTGAAGAGCAGAATTCCGTCCTGCAGATTGCCCAGAATCTGGTCGAGGTTCTCGCGCAACGCCGAGTAGATTTCCTCCACATTGCGCATGCGCTGCCCGATCTTCTCGATCTTGGTGGAGACGCGCGCCGCCACGTCCTGCTTCTTTCCCTTTTCCTCCTCGACCGGCGCCTCTCCTTGCGCGGTCAGGCGGTCGAGCTGGCGGCTGATCTCGGTCAAGGGCCGCAACGCCAGATTGCTCAGCAGGAACGCCGCCAGCAGCGCCGCTACCAGGGCGAAGCTCATCAGCCAGAACGCCTTCTTCAGCAGCGGCTCGTAGACGGCGCGCAGCAGCCGCGTGTGCACCCCCACGTTCACCGTGGCAAAGAGCTTGCCGTTGTTCTCGATCGGGGCAGCGATATTCAAGACCCTGGGTTCGCCGAAGACCTGCATCATCATCCGCAAAGGGCCAGCCTTACGCAATTGGTCGTAGTCGGGACGCGACGGCAGCGGCTTGCCCTGGTTGTTGGGATTGGTGCTCAACAGCGTCGTGCCCTGGCTGTCGCCGATGTTCACGTCGTACACGGTGAACGAATACCGGTTCACCGAGACCAGCGCCGACTGAAGTGTCGGATCGCTTTGCACCGTCTGCACCACCAGCGTGCGCAACTCGCCCGGATTGCCCGGATCGACTGTGCGGTCCTTGAGGCCGGCCACCAGCGCATTCTGCAGCGCATATCGCACCTGATCGGCCACCATGAGATTGGTGTCGTAGGTCTCCAGCACGGCTGCTTTCACCAGTTGGTGCACGTAGACCAGCGACACCACTCCGGCAATTAGGAACACCAGGGCCGTGATGGCCAGCACGAGTGTGGTCTTCAGGTGCAGAGGTGGAACGCGCAACTTCAAAAGGAAGCCGAGCCGGTTCCGCACTCTAGTCCGCCCTATTCGCTTCTCCCGCACTTTCCGCCTCAATGATTCCGATCGCGCGATCGTCAGATCGGGTTCGATCCGCTGCTACGCTCCCGCGTCCTGCCGCGCCCGGCTATACTCCTTCAGCTTGTTGTGCAGAGTCTTCAGGCTCACGCCCAGGATCTCGGCCGCGCGCGTCTTGTTCTGTCCCGTGGCCTCCAGCGTGCGCAGGATGAGCAGCCGCTCGGCCTCGTCCACGGTTGCGCCCACGCGCACCACGATCGCGTTGCCATCCGCGACGGCCGCGCCCGCCGCCTGGTCCTTGCCGAACCCCCGTGGCAGGTGCCCCGCATCGAGCGGCGCGCCATCGGAGCACAGGATCACTGCCCGCTCGATGGTGTTACGCAGCTCGCGTCCGTTTCCCGGCCAGCTATACGCCTTCAACTGGTCCAGCATCGACGCCGATACGCCCGACACCTTGCGCCCGTGCTTCTCGTTCATCTCGTTCACCATGGACTCGACCATGGGCGGCAGATCGTCCATGTGTTCGCGCAGCGGCGGCATGGCGATGTTGAAGACGTTCAGCCGGTAGTAGAGATCGGCGCGCAGATGTCCCTCCGCCACGGCGGTTTGCGGATCGCGGTTCATGGCGGCTAGCACGCGCACATCCGCGTCTTGCTCGCTGCGCGCACCCAGCCGCCGGAACTTCCGCTCCTCTAGCACGCGTAGCAGCTTGGCCTGCGTTCCAGACGGCATCTCGCCAATCTCGTCCAGCAGCAGCGTGCCGCCAGAGGCTAGCTCGAAGCACCCCGCCCGCCGCTCCACCGCGCCCGTGAACGCGCCCTTCTCGTTTCCGAAGATCTCGCTCTCGATCAGTGTCTCGGGAATCGCTGCGCAATTCACGGCCACGAACGGCCGCGCTTTGCGCGGGCTCAGGTCGTGCAACGTCCGGGCCACCAGTTCCTTGCCCGTGCCGCTCTCGCCCGTGATTAGCACCGGCACGTTCGACGGCGCGATCTGCTCGATGAGCCGGAAGATCTCCTGCATCCGCCGCGAGGTGCCCACCAGCGCGCCCAGCACGCCTGACTCGCGCAGCCGCCGCCGCGCTACTTCCAGCTCGATCGCCGTCGCCCGCTGCTTGGTCGCGTTGGCCAGGATCGTCTTCAGCCGCGTGGCGTCCACCGGCTTCTGCAGAAAGTCGTAGGCGCCCATCTTCATGGCGTCTACGGCCAGTTGAATCGATCCCATCGCCGTCAGCACCACCACGGCCATGTTCTCGTTCAACCCCTCACCGCCCTCGGCCAGCTTGGCCAGCAGGCCCATGCCGTCCATCCGCGGCATCTTCAGGTCGGTCACCACGATCGCCGGGTCCCACGCGAGCGTCTTCTCCCAGGCCTCCACACCGTCCTTCGCGGTCTCCGTGGTGTATCCCCAGCCGGAGATCAACTCCGCCAGCCCGGCCAGCGCGTTCGGTTCGTCTTCGGCGATCAAAACCTTCACTGCGTTCTGCATAGGGCTTTTCCAATCACCCCATTAGCTTACCCTCTTGCAGAGCAATTCGGCCATGCAACTTGCGGCAAGTACGTAACTTTGGTCGGCAGGCCATGGCCTCCGCCGCCTTCCCGTCATCCGCGCTGGCTCCATGCCGGACGGCGAGATTTCGTCTCCCGAAGCCTCTCAACAGCTTCAGGAAACCGACGCCCCGGCTCATCGAAGTGCGAACCGCGGGGGTTCGCGACTGCTCGCATCGAAGACGCCGTGCCGATGCCTATGGACCAGGGGCCTGCGCGAGATCTTCGGGAGCTTGATCGAGGCGAGCGTCTGATCATCATTTGCCACCAGGCGGGCCGGTCAACGGGCGTTGCCGTCTGGCTGCGAAATCGGCGATTCGAAAATGCAAAACCGTTGCACGGAGGCATCGACGCATGGTCCAGCGCCGTCGACACCACCGCCTACCAATCGTTTTCAGCCCGTACAATTCAGATTTGCACAATTCAGGAGTACTCGCGCGGCATCCATGAGCCATAATGGGAACCCGATGTTCAAGTGCTTCGTCAGAATGCCATCTCAGGGTGAGGGAACGATGAGACGCAGGGACTTTCTCAAAAAGGGCACGCTCGCCGCCGGCCTGGCGAGCTCTCCCGGATTGCTCAAACCGCTCATGGCGAGCGAAACGCAGCCGCAAAAGCCAACTCCAGCGCCAGGGAAGACGGCAGCGCCGCCGGCGGAGATTCGTTCTCCCGAGTATCTTCGCCGTTCCAAGAACGGTAGATTTCTTCCAAAGATGCCGGAGTTCGCCGCGTCGCACCTGTCGCCCGATGTGAAGATCTCGCCCATGCCACTTGAAGAACGGCTCCGCCGCGGGATTGTTCCGCGGCAGGGCTTCTGCAGTAAGATTCCCGGCACGACGGTCAGCGAGGGGCTTACCTCCGGCAATGGACACATGGTTATCGAGGTGGCGTGCGATCCGTACTCGGAGCAGGTCCTTTTCCACCACGAGAGCCTTCTCGTGCCGTGGAAGAGGCCTTTTGAGGCTCCCCAGGCCGCGGGCGTATTTCCGCAAGTGCGGCGAATGGTATTGGACGGGAAATACCAGGAAGCCATTGAACTCGCGTTCAAGGAAATGAATAAGGGCCCCATCAAGCAGAACACAGGGCCGCACCCCACAGTCCCGGCATTCATGATGCGTCTCGATCTTCCCAAGACCGCGTCGGTCAAGAATTATCTGCGCACCGTCGATTTCGAGAGCAGTGAAGTGAAGGTCCATTGGAGCGATGAGCATGGCGACTGGGTTCGTCAAGCCTTCACCTCCAGGCCCGACGATATCGTGGTCCAAAACCTGACCGCTCCGAATGGGCA
>JBEKUS010000149.1:0-8566 GCA_049514795.1 Occallatibacter sp. | reverse complement strand
GTATTTGAGTAAACCTGCGTGTCGAGCATGAGCACCTTGACGTTGGGCCGGTTCTGCAGCATAACCTTTGAGGTGTTCTGGTAGCCGATGTCGCCGATGCCACCGTCGCCGCCGACTACCCACACCTTGGGCAGCTCGACGATTTCCTGGTCGGTCATCAGCGCATCGGTGAAGTGCGTGAAGTGGTAGTACTCTTCCTCGCTCAAAACATTGGTGTCGCGCGTGAGCAGAATGTCGGCCAGCCGCTCGGGAATCACCGAGCGCCGCGCGTGATCGACGATGAAGCTCTCGCCCATCAGCCAGCCCACGGTCACGCCATCCTGGAAGAGCGAGTTCATCCACGGGTAGGGATGCGGGTTGTTGGGCGCGGTCGAGCCGTAGACCGTGTTGCAGCCGGTGTGCGCGGACATGGCCATCACGCTCATGCCGTTGGCGAGACGCCCGTCGACGGCTTGCAGGTTCTTGTGGTTGAAGGCCTCGGTGAGCAGGACTGCCGCGATCGCTTCGATGAGTTGCGCGTCGGAAACCACGCCGTGCTCGGACTCGTAGGCGGCAATGCGGGCGCTGGTGTCGTTCTCGTCTTCGCCGCCCAGGCCGAGGACGAGGTGCAGGATAACCTGGCGCAGCCGCGCGTAGTCGGCGGGGCTGGCCGCTTTGAGCGCTGCAAGCCGGGCCGGGCCTTTCTTCTCGAGTTCGCCGGCCTTCAA
The DNA here is from genome assembly GCA_049514795.1 of Occallatibacter sp. GTDB lineage: Bacteria > Acidobacteriota > Terriglobia > Terriglobales > Acidobacteriaceae > Telmatobacter. The sequence continues at coordinate 7,859 of JBEKUS010000149.1, read as the reverse complement.
TAGGAAGCGGTCGCTCTTCAGGTGGAAGATGGGCCGCATGTAGGCCTCGGTGACGGCTGCGATGGAGCGCAGCACGCTCTTCTCGCCGCAGCCGGCGCAGGCGCCGTCGCCGGCCACCAGCGCGTCGTAGTTCGAGCGCACCATGAGCATGTTGCGCAGCGTAGCGGTCTTGGAGTCGACGGGGTTCGCGTTGTTGTAAAGGCCGAGGAACTTTTGCGAGGTGTCGGGCAGCAGGTCGAGGAAGTGCGTGCCGGTCTCGTGCTCGGCGTTGACCTCTTCGGTCTCCGGCACCATCTTGAGCGCCTGGTGATCGCCGCAGGCCGTGACGCAGGCCGCGCAGCCTTTGCAGAGGTCGCTGACGAAGATGGAGAAGATGCCGCCCGAGCCGGGCGTCTTGCGCTCCGGCGACGAGAAGATGGCGTTGACCTTCTGATAAGCCATCGGCACCTTCTCGACGATAGAGAAGAACTGCGCCTTGGCTTCGGCAGAAAAGCCGTCGACGGATTCGGCGACTTCGCGAACGATCTGCGGCAGCGGCGTGCCCTGCTTGATCTCGGCCAACATGCGCTGGCGGGCGAGCTTCTCGATCTCCGGCAGCTTGTCGATCAGCTTGCGGCGCTCTGCGGGGTCAGAGACGTAGCGGGTGACCGCCGTCGAGAGGATGGTGCCGAGATCCTGCGAGCAGTTGGGGAGGGCTGTGTCGGGACACACGGAGATGCACTCCATGCACTGCGTGCAGTTCTCGGGAATATAGTGCGGCGTCTCGCGGCGGGCAACGTACTTCGATGCGGTATCGCCGGTGGCCGCGGCAATCACGCCCATCGCCGAGAGCGGCGTGGACGGCTGGTTGTAGCCGTAGTGCGAGCGGAACTCCGCATCGAAAACGCCGATCGAAGAAATCGGCGTGCGCGCGCCCTGGCCGGCCGGAACCGGATTGGAGCGGCGACCGATGCCGCATCCGGCTTCAGCGAACGCGGGAACCGCCTCGAGAATCGGCAGCAGCGGCTTGCCGCGTAGCGAGGAGTGGTCGGCCGCGGCGATCTCGCCGATCGCGATCTCCTTCACGCGATCGAAGCCCTGCAGCATGACTTCCATGTTTGACTGCACAACCGCTTCGCCCAGCTTGCCGAACTTCTTCACATACTGCTTGTTGACGACCTCGCGGAACTGCTCCTGCGTGATGCCAAACTCCTGCAGCATGGGGCTGACCGCGAAGAACGCGCCGAGGAAGGCATTGCCCTGCATGCGCAGTTGCAGGTCGGCACGGTCGGTCGCTTTGCGGGCAATCTCGAATCCGGGCAGGGTGAAAACGCGAATCTTTTTCTGGATGATTTGCTGGCGCGCCCAGATGGGCAGATTCTGCCACGCGTGTTCGCCGTCGACATCCGATTCCCAGACGAGGCAGCCGCCTTCCTGCATGCCGTCGAGCGGGTTAGTGTGCGTGAAGGCCTTGGGATCGCAGCAGAGCACAACAGTCACGTGGCGCAGATCGCAGTTGACACGGATGCGCTCCTTGGCCGCGACCATGAAGTAGCTCGTGGGCGCGCCCTTCTTCTCCGAGCCGTACTTCGGATTGGCGCTGACGTGGATCACTTCCTTCGGGTTGCCCAGCTCGTCGACTTGGTGGTCGCGCTCGAAGAGCAGGTCGTTCAGGTCGCCGAGGATTGCGCCCAGGTTCTTGCCGGTGGTGATGGCGCCCCATCCGCCGATTGAGTGGAAACGCACGGCCACGGCGCCCTCGGGCAGGAGCGACGGAGTCTCATCGGCGATGACCGAGTAAGGATGGTCGATGCCGAGAACGAAGAAGTTCGCGCCATCGGCCGCGGTCTTGCCGTCCTTGCGCGCGCGGCCCGCGGTGGCGTACTCGAAGGCGCCAATGATGTGCTCGGGACGGAAGTCGCGCGAGCCCAGGCCGTAGCTGCCGGCGAAAAATCGCGGCACTTCGTTGAGCGCGACCGCGGGCAGGCCGCTGGTTCCCTGTACGGCCTTCGAGAATGCGGTGCGGATGTCGCGTCCAAGCGGGTTGTCGCCGGCCAGCGCTTCGTCGGTGCGCTCCAAGATGACGACGTTCTTCTTGCCCTTGAGCGCGGCGACGAGCGCGGCCTCGGGGAACGGGCGAATGACGTTGACGTGGATGGAACCGACACTGGCGCCGCGAGTCTGGCGCAGGTAATCGACCGCGGCCTCGATGTTCTCTGCCGCCGAGCCGAGCGAGACGAAGATCGTCTCGGCATCGTCTGTTTTGTACTGGTTGATAAGGCCGTAGCGGCGGCCGGTCAGCTCGGCGAACTTTTCGTAGGCTTCTTCGAGGAACTTGAGGATCGGCTCGGCGAAGTTGTTGCGCCGCGCGATGACGCCCTGCATGTAGTGTTCCTGGTTCTGGACCGGACCGAGCAGGATGGGATTCGTGAGGTCGACCATGCGTGGAACGCGGCGGCGCGTGGGGCCGAAGAGCGTGCGCTGCGCCTCGGTGGGGCAGTCGATCACGTCGTCGGGCGCGCCGAGGTATTCGCGGATCAACTCCGACTCGTGCTTATAGAACGTGCGCTCGAGGTGCGTGGTCAGGAAGCCGTCCATGATGTTCATGCCCGGCGTGAGCGAGAGCTCGGTGACGCGGCGCAGGATGAGCGCCTGGTCGGCGGCCTGCTGCGCGTCTTTGCCGAAGAGCATGATCCAGCCGGTGTCGAGCGCGCCGTAGATGTCGTCGTGGCCGCAGTGGACGTTGAGCGCGTGCTTGGTCAGCGCGCGTGCGCCGACTTCAAGCACCATCGTTGAGCCCTTGCCCGGCGCGTGGTAGTACTGCTCCACGCCGTAGACGACGCCCTGGCCTGAGGTGAAATTGACCACGCGCTTGCCGCAGACCGAGTGGGCGATGGCGCCGCCCTGAGCCGCGTGCTCGCCCTCGGCCTCGATGGCGATCGTGTTGTTGCCGAAGACGTTCAGGTGGCCCTCGGCGTAGGCCTGCTGAAAGAGCTCGCCGCCTTCGGTGGAAGGCGTGATGGGATAGAACACGCCGGCGTCGGCGATGCGCGTCTCAGTGTGGTAGCTGACGAGCTGATTCCCGTTGGCGGTAACGCGGATGCCTGGATAGCAAGCCTTCATAGGTCCCTCACATGAGATTTGATTCACTGATGCCGGTTTGCGCTGCAGACGACAGGGAATGCACACGCGCACTGCGCGTCCGCAACCCGTTGGCCAGCCGTGACCAAAACAGGCTTCGCACCTGACTCTGCGTCAGGCAGCCTCTTCCTATAGGCGCTTTTCGTTATGGCCTCGCAAATCGTGCGGCCGGAAGAGCAAAAGGAGACCTAAGGGGAGGCTACTCCTCATCATCAGCCTAGAATCAGTATGCCTTGAGCGAAGAGACGGAATCCTGAGATGTGGGACGTGCGTCGCCTGCCGAATGGGCGAGCGGCCGGGGCCCACATTCGCCGGGGGCGCAGTGTGCGCTACCATAAACACAAGATTCGAGCGGTTCTCCGGTTCGTACGGGGCATTTCGAGTTTCGCGCAGGGTGGCTCTTTCTTAAGGAAAGAGCCACTCAGCAGTTGTGGCTTCGCCTTGCAGCAACTGGAGAACCGCTAAGGGGTTCGCATGTTCGTCGTGGTGTGGCAGTTCGAGATTGCCGAGGAGAAGGTGGCCGACTTTGAGGCCGCTTACGGGTCCGAGGGCGCCTGGGCGCAACTATTCCGCACATCGCCCGACTACCGGGGGACCGAACTGCTCCGCGACGCCTACGTTCCCGGCAGCTACCTGACCATCGACCGCTGGTCGAGCGAGGAGGCGTTCCGCGCCTTCCGCAAGGAGCACGACGCGGAGTACGAGGTGCTGGACCGCAAGTGCGACGCGCTGACCGGCAAAGAGACGCGCGTGGGCGCGTACACCGTCTGAGCGCGCCTATTCGAGAATCAGCAGATTCTTGCTGAATTCCGGGCCGGCCATGTACCGAAGACCGCGGTCGAACGTGACCAGGACTCCGTCCTCTTTGATCGCCAATCCAAGCAGATAGGCGTCCGTCACCTGCTGATGGCCGAAGATACGGTCCGCGAACGGCGCCGTTAAAGTGACCCAACTTTCCGTCATCGGCCAATAACGGTAGCCGGGACGCATAGCGAGATCTGTCAGAATCGCAGTCGCTTGTTCGCGTGTGCGCGGAATGGGCCGGAAAGCCGGGTTTGTCGTGACCCGGACGAACCCTGCCTCCGTGATGGGACAAACACCCCAATTGTCTTTGCCAGACGAATTTAGCCATTCCTGCGCCCTTCGAAAATGGCGATGCGCTGGTTCGGAAAGCGCGATCAGGACGTTCACGTCAAGCAAACTTCTCCGGATCAAACTCTTCCTCCTCAAGCTTCTTCACCATCTCGTCGGTCAACACACTGCCCGTATCTGAGGGTGGAAACATCGGGAACCCATTCGGGCCTCTTCGGATATCCGGTTTCGCCGGCGCTGGCCCCGCCTGGGCCTTGCGGATCAGCTCATCGATCGCGGCGCTGAGCGTGAGCCCCCGCGCGCGGGCATAGTAGGAGGCGAATTCGTGGGTCTCGTCGTCGAGGGTGACCGTGGTTCTCATATCGGTATTGTGCATCAACTCGACAATTGATGCAAGAGTGTCGAATTGATGCGCTTGTAATAGTATAATGCACTTCCAGCCACTTCGTACATTTTGCGCGGTTGATGATGACCTTCGGACATGATCGACCGGGCAAGGTTTTCCCTATTTCTTCGCTCTTTCCGCTATCCTTCTTTGTTTCATCCTGCTACAATCCATTCGAAATTCAATTCAGACGCCTCCCCTATTCCCAATGGAAAGCGTGAGATCGGCGGGGGTGAGCGTTTCCGAGGAGCCCATCCAATGGCCATCGCAGACGACCGCGCCAAAGCCGTAGAACTTGCCCTTGCACAGATCGAGAAACAGTTCGGGAAGGGGTCGATCGTGCGCCTCGGGTCCCGGGAGGCTCTGCTTCCCATCGCCGTGATCTCGACCGGCTCGATCAGCTTTGACGCAGCTCTGGGCGTGGGCGGCATCCCGCGCGGCCGCGTGACCGAAGTCTTCGGGCCGGAGGCATCGGGCAAGACGACCATTTGCCTGCAGGTGATCGCCGAGGCCCAGCGGCTGGGCGGCATGGCGGCGTTTGTCGATGCCGAGCACGCGCTCGATCCCGGCTACGCCAAGAAGCTCGGCGTCGATGTGGACAACCTGCTCGTCTCGCAGCCGGACTCAGGCGAGCAGGCGCTCGAAATCACCGAGGCGCTGGTGCGCTCGGGCGCGATCGACGTGCTGGTGGTCGACTCGGTGGCGGCACTGGTTCCCAAAGCCGAGCTGGACGGCGAGATGGGCGAATCGCACATGGGATTGCAGGCGCGGCTGATGTCGCAGGCGCTGCGCAAGCTCACCGGCACGGTCTCCAAATCCCGCACCGCTCTCATCTTCATCAACCAGATCCGCGAGAAGATCGGTGTGATGTTCGGCAATCCCGAAACAACCACGGGAGGCCGGGCGCTGAAGTTCTACTCTTCGGTGCGCATCGATATCCGGCGCATCGCCGCGGTGAAGGAAGGCGAGACCGTGGTGGGCTCGCGCACCAAGGTGAAGATCGTGAAGAACAAGGTGGCCGCGCCCTTCCGCGAGGCGGAGTTCGACATCCTCTATGGCGAGGGCATCAGCAAGGAGGGCGACGTGCTAGACCTGGCCGTGACCCACAACATCGTGGAAAAGTCCGGCGCCTGGTACAGCTACGGCGGCGAGCGCATCGGCCAGGGCCGCGAGAACACGCGCTCGTTCCTCAAGGAGAACAAGGACGTCTACGCTAGGATCGATGCCGACCTGCGCAAGCGGCTCAGCATCGGCGCAGTGAAGGCCGATGTGCCCGAAGTTCCGGCCGGCGGCGCGGCCGAAGCCAAGGAAGTGGTGCGCGGGCGCAAGGGATAGCGGGGCCGATCTAGCGTATCCATCAAGCGGCTGCCCGAGGGTGGCCGCTTTGTGTTGTGGCGCGATCCTCAATAGAAGGCTCTAATCCGCATGGGCACAGGATGTCGATGTCGCGCACATTCCTCGCGACATTGCTCAGCAATCGGGGTCGAATCTGTCATAGAGTTCAATTCGAGGACATCCATGCGCACGCACATACGTTGTTTCATTTACCTGTCGCTTGCCTTGGCGATTGGTCTCGCGCCGCTCGCCCTCATCGCGCAGCAACACTTCGATGCGCCGCGCGCCGATGGCAAGACGACTCCACTCCTGGTTTACTCCGCCGTTCGCGCCGGCTCGGGCTGCGCGCCGCTGGCAGTCATCTCGCACGGCGCCGGCGGATCGGAGAACGGCTATCGCTACCTGGCGCAGGGCATGGCGAAGCTCGGCTACACGGCTGTCGTGATGGGCCATCGCGAGAGCGGACTGCCGGTGCTGGAGGCCGACATGCGCGAGTACGGCATCCTGGCCGGCATCACAGCGCTCGTCGCCGATCCGGATGCGGAGCAGGCGCGGTTGCTCGACCTGAATGCGGCGCTCCAGTGGGCCGATGGCAAGTGCCACGCGCCCTTTCGCGTGCTGTTGGGCCACTCGATGGGCTCTGAAACGGTGATGCTTGAAGCCGGAGCGAAGAACATCATCTCCGTCTCCTCACCGCCTGCCGGGCAGGATCGCTTCGACGCCTATGTCGCGCTGTCGCCGGAGGGGCCGGGCATCGTGTTCCCCGACGATGCGTGGAGCGGAATCGGCAAGCCGGTGCTGATCCTGACCGGGACGCTCGATCAATCCCTGAAGGGCGGGCCGAAGGCGCGGCTGATTCCGTGGACCGTTCTGCCGGGCACGGCTTCGCACTGCCAGTGGGAGGGCGTGATCGACGGCGCGACGCACATGAACTTCGCGGGCGCAGGCATCGATCCTGACATGGTTGAGCAGATGGTGACGCAGACGATCGGCGCGTTCCTGGGCGGGGTGCGGGGCGGCGAGTGCGTTCTGCCGAAGACGGCGAGCGGGATGACGCTGAAGGGGAAGTGAGGAAAGGCAGCAAGTCAGCGAGGGAGCAAGGAGCGCGGGCAGGGACATCCTGTTTGGGCTGAAAGGCCGGGCCGCGGCGAGAAAGTCGCGACCGTTTTTGACCGTTTTTGACCGCGACTTTCGAAGCGTTTTGTTGATTCTAAATTAGTTATTCTCCAAAACATACCCCCCCGGGGTATGGAAAAAAGGACTTAATTAATTTCGGCTGCCGGCAGGGATTTTCGGGAGACGGCCGCGGCGTTTTGGCTCGGAATCGGCTGGAACGGGCTTGCCGTGAAGGGCAGCCAAGGCGACCCTGGCAGTGGCGAGGAGGTTCTCGGCGTCTCTGTGGCTGATAACCTCGGCCAGCGAGGCATAGGCGAGGCAGGCGATGAAGTGGCGGATGTTGTCGCAGCCGGAGAGGGGCGGCATGGCGAAGATGAACGCGCGATTGCCCGCCCTCTCGGCCTGGTAGTGGGTTTGGTCCCGGTTGAGGGCCTTGTGGAAGGCGCGATTCCAGGCGCGGATACAGCGGCTGACGGCAGGGTTGTCGCCGGGGCGGTCAGGGCGGTTCGGATCGTCCTTGTCCTCGTCTTCCTCGTCGTCATCGTCGTCGTCTTCGTCCTCCTCCTCGTCTTCTTCTTCGTCGTCTTCGCCGTCTTCACCTTCTTCTTCCTCGTCCTCTTCTTCTTCGTCGTCGTCCTCGCCGTCGTCCGATTCGTCCCCGTCCTCGTCCGATGCCTCTTGGTCCGATTCGGCTGGCTAAAGCACCCATTTTGGGGTCGAGGGCAAGCTTGCCCTCGACCCCAAGACAAAAACCAGAACTTTCCTGAGAAGGAAAAAGTGTCAGGGATGTGCCCGGTCTGAAATGTCAGCT
>JBEKUS010000148.1:0-8624 GCA_049514795.1 Occallatibacter sp. | reverse complement strand
ACGTTTCCGCTGCCACGAACAACTTCAATTTTCTCGCCATTCATCTAAGCATCTCCTTCAACTTCCTCAAGCGGTTCTTGATGAGCTCAACTTCGTGTCGCGGGGTCTTGATGCCCTGCGTCGATTTCTTCTGAAACGCGTGGATCACCCAGATCTCGCTCGCAATCTGTGCTGCATAAACGACGCGAAATGCGTCGCGGCGAAACGGAAGCGCGATTTCAAAGACTCCCGATCCCACACCTTTGAAGGGCTTGGCAATATCAGCCTTGGCTCCCTCGGCCGCGATGGTCAAAGCGGTCAAACAAGTTGTCTGCGCTTCTGCCGGGAACTTCTCGAAGTCCTTTCGGGCAGATTTGATCCACGAAATAGGCCTGGTCTCTCGACTCATAGCATGCTCCCCCATCGCCACGAACCGGCGATGATCCCTTGGAAGGGCTGGTTATTGGGCGCTGCTTACTTTCACGCGATGGGCAAATACTCCCCCGCTGCCTACTTCGTTTGTGTTCGGGATCGACTCGATTCAAGAAGATTGTAGTCATATCTGACAACACATGTCAAGCTCAGAACTAACCAACCTGTTTCAGTGCGCCCTCTGCCCCAATGCTCGACCGTCCCCGATTTCGACCACTTTCTCAACACCACGGCGGATCTCTTCTCCGTCTAGAATTCAGCTAGCCATGTCCGAATTCACCCACCTCCATCTGCACACCGAGTATTCCCTGCTGGACGGCGCTTGCGACGTATATAAGCTGGTGGACCGCGTGGCGGCGCTGGGCCAGAAGTCCGTCGCCATGACCGACCACGGGAACATCTACGGCGCGGTGCACTTCTTCAACGCGGCGGAGGAGAAGGGCGTGAAGCCGATCCTCGGCTGCGAGCTCTACGTGTGCAAGGCGGAGGACCATCGCGCCGAGACCCCGAACGACCAGTACAACCACCTTCTGGTGCTGGCCGAGAACGAGGAGGGCTACCGGAGCCTGATTCGCCTGACGTCGGAGGCAAGCTTGCATGGCTTCTACCGGCGGCCACGGGTGAGCAAGAAATATCTCGCGGAGAACTGCAAAGGCCTGATCGGCTTCTCCGGCTGCCTGAGCGGCGAGCTGTGCGAGGCGCTTGTGGCCGGCCAGTACGAAACCGCCGTGGCCGTGGCGCTCCAGTATCAGGACATCTTCGGCAAGGGCAACTTCTTCCTCGAGATTCAGGACCAGGGCCTGGAGGCCGAAAAGAAGATCAACAGCGATCTGCTCCGGCTGGAGCGGGAGCTCGAGATTCCGCTGGTGGCGACCAATGACTCGCACTACCTGTGCGGCGAAGACTCGCACGCGCACGACGTGATGCTCTGCGTGCAGACGGGCGCGAAGATTCACGAGACGAACCGCTTCAAGTTCGACTCCGACCAGTTCTTCGTGAAAAGCGCCGACGAGATGGCGCGGCTCTTCAAGGACTCTCCGGCAGCCGTCGAGCGGACGACGGAGATCGCCGAGCGCTGCAACCTGACGTTGCACAAGGTCGACGATCCGTTCCCGGATTTCGCGGTGCCCGAGGGCCACACCGTCGAAAGCTACTTCGAAGAGGTCTGCCGCGAGGGCTACCGGCAGCGAATGGAGACGGCGGTCCGGCGGCTGGAGGCGAGCGGCAAGCTGCGCATGCCGGCCTCCGAATACGACGCGCGGCTGGAGCGCGAGATCGCAATCATCAAGCAGATGAAGTACGCGGGCTACTTCCTGATCGTGTGGGACTTCATCAAGTACGCGCGCGATCACGGAATTCCGGTGGGGCCGGGGCGCGGGTCCTCGGCGGGCTCGCTGGTGGCCTATTCGATGGAGATCACCAACATCGATCCCATGCAGAACGGCTTGCTCTTCGAGCGATTTTTGAACCCGGAGCGCGTGTCGCTGCCGGACATCGACGTGGATTTCTGCATGAACCGTCGCGGCGAAGTGATCGACTACGTGACGCGCAAGTATGGGCGCGACCAGGTCGCGCAGATCATCACCTTCAATACCATGGCGGCGAAGGCGTCGATCAAGGATTGCGGGCGCGCGCTCGATATGCCCTACGGCGACGTGGATCGCATCGCCAAGCTCGTCCCCGCCACGCTGGGCATGACGCTCGACAAGGCGCTCGAGGAATCGCCGGATCTGCGCAAGGCTTATGACAACGACCGGCAGGTGCGCGAACTGATCGACACGGCAAAGAAGTTGGAGGGCCTGGTGCGCGGCTCCGGCGTGCACGCGGCCGGGGTGGTGATCGCCCCGCGCCCGCTCACCGAACTGGTGCCGCTGGCCAAGACCAAGAACGACGAAATCGTGACCGCGTACGACATGAAGTCCGTGGAGAAGATCGGCCTGCTGAAGATGGACTTCCTGGGACTGACCACGCTGACGATCATCGACGACTGCATCAAGCTGATCGAGAAGCACCGTGGCGAAAAGTTGGACATTGAAGCGATTCCGCCCAACGACGAGGAGACGTTCAAGAAGGTATTTCACGCGGCGCTCACCTCGGGCGTGTTCCAGTTCGAGTCGGGCGGCATGCGCGACGTGCTGCGGCGCTACAGGCCGGATACGGTGGAGGATCTGACGGCACTGAACGCGCTCTACCGGCCCGGGCCGATCCAGGGCGGGATGATCGACGACTTTATCGAGCGCAAGTGGGGCCGGCGGCGCGTGGAATACATGCTGCCACAGATGGAAGTCGTGCTGAAGGAGACACTCGGCGTCATCGTCTACCAGGAGCAAGTGCTCCAGTTAGCGAACGTACTCGCCAGCTACTCGCTCGGCGAGGCGGATTTCCTGCGCAAGGCGATGGGCAAAAAGAACGCTGATGAGATGGCCAAGCAGCGGGAGCGGTTCGTCTCCGGCGCGACGGCGCTCGGCCATCCGAGGGCGATCGCGGCCGAGGTCTACGAGCACATTGCCAAATTTGCCGGTTACGGTTTCGCCAAGTCGCACTCGGCGGCGTACGCGCTGCTGGCCTACCAGACGGCGTATCTGAAGACGCACTATCCGGTGGAGTTCATGGCGGCGCTGTTGACGTCGGAAACTTCGAAGCCCGACAGCGTAGTGAAGTACATCGGCGAGTGCCGCGAGATGGGCATCCCCGTCGAGCCGCCGGACGTGCAGGCCTCGGGCGCGCAGTTCACGCCGCGCGGCGAGGCAATCCGCTTCGGGCTGGCCGCGGTGAAGAACGTAGGCGGCAACGCCATCGAGTCGATTCTGAAGGCGCGCGCCGAAGTGGGCGGGCGCTTCCACAGCTTCTGGGAGTTTTGCGAGAAGGTCGATCTGCGCGTGATGAACAAGCGCGTGATCGAGTCGCTGATCAAGGCGGGCGCGCTGGATTCGCTGGGCACGCGCGGGCAATTGATGGCTGCGGTCGACAAGGCGATGGAGCGGGCGCAGAAGGCGCAGCGCGACGCCGAGCAGGGGCAGAGCGGGTTGTTCGGGATCTTCGACGAGGCGCCGGCGCGCGGGCGTGAGGCCGATTCCCTGCCCCCCGCCGCCGATTGGGAAGAGAGCGAGCGGCTGGCCAACGAAAAGGAAGTGCTCGGCTTCTTCGTCTCGGGGCATCCGCTGGACAAGTACGCCGAAAAGCTGCGCAACCTGCCGGGCGTGATCACAACCGCCGAGGCGCTGGAGCGCAAGCCTCCGGAACGGCGCTGGGGCGCGCAGCCGGACATGGCGGACGAGATTCAGGTGGCCGGACTGATCCACGGACTCCGCGTGCAGAAGAGCCGCCGCGACCAGCGGCTCTATGCGCAGGCGGCGCTCGAAGATGCAACGGGCAAGATCGACCTGATCTGCTTTGCGCGCGACTACGAGCGGCTCGCCGCGCAGTTGAAGATCGAAGCGCCGGTGCTGATCCGCGGAACGCTGATGGGCGACGAGGATGCGGCGCCTAAGATCGCCGTGAGTCAGGTGCAGGCGCTCGAAGAGGTGCAGGTGAAGCTGCCGGCGGGCGTGCGCATCCGCATCAACCTCGACCGTGCCACCGAGGAGATGCTCGCGGAGTTGAAAAGCGCAGCGGACGCCTCGCCGGGGCCCGGCAAACTGATGCTGCAGCTCGAAAAGAAGGGCGAATACGCGGTGATTCTGGAGCCGGAAGGCTTGAGCGTGGCGGCCGACCGCGCCTGGATGGAGCGCGTCGAGGATCTGGCGGGCAAGGGGTCGGTACAGGCGGTGGGGTAGGGCCTCCGCCCCCGAACGGCGTTTCCCGCCGATGAGCCCGAATCATTCTTCGCACCTCGGCGAGCCCCGATCCGGCGGCGGATCAAACGTTTGCCGCGCTACAATTTCGACATGCAAATCCGAAAGGCCGTAATCACGGCGGCAGGCAGAGACCAGCGCAACCTGCCGATGCAAACGCTGTTTGACCAGCAGGGAGTGGAGCGCTCGGTCCTGAGCCTGGTGGTGCGCGAGGCGGTGCGGGCCGGCATCACCGACGTCGGTATCGTGGTGTGGCCGGGCGACGAGGAGCCCTATGCGCGGCTGCTGGCGGACGACGGCGCGCGGCTGACATTTGTGCAGCAGACCGAGGCGCGCGGCTACGCGCAGGCGGTGTTCAGCGCCCGCGGCTTCGTGAAAGACGAGCCGTTCCTGCACTTCGTCGGCGATCACATCTATGTCGGAACGGAGGCTGGCGGCAGTGCGCGGCGGCTCGTGGAAGCGGCCGCGGCGGAAGGATGCGCCATCTCGGCCGTGCAGGTTACGCGCGAAGGCTTGCTTCCCTTCTACGGAACCGTCGGCGGGCAGCCGGTTGCAGGCAAGCAGGGATTCTATCGCGTGGAGACGGTGCTGGAAAAGCCCACGCCGACCGAAGCGGAACAGCGGCTGATCGTTCCCGGCCTGCGCAGCGGGCAGTATCTCTGCTTCTACGGCATGCACGTGCTCACGCCAGCGATCTTCGAGATTCTCGCCGGAATGCTGGCCGGCGCAACGAGCCGCGCGAGCCTCTCCGCGGCGCTCGCGGTGCTGGCGCAGCGCGAGCAGTATCTGGCCATGATCCAGACCGGCCAGCGATTCGACGTGGGCGTGAAATACGGCCTGTTCACGGCGCAACTCGCGCTGGCCTTGAGCGGGCAGGATCGCGACGAGGTGCTGACTCAGTTGGTCAATGCTCTGGCCGCGCGCGAGATGCTCCCCGCGAAGGGAGCCGGCGCGTGAGCCAACTGGGTTCGATCATCACCGCGGCTGATCCGGCGCTTCGCAATCGTTCCCTCGACGTCTTCTGCCGCAGCGCAATGACCGGTCAATTGCTGGCCGAGGTCGCGGAGCTGGAACGGCTCCGGCACACAAGCGACAATCTCTACGAGCGTGTCCGGGCGCTTTTCTTTCTATACGCCATTCACCGCTTTCATCTGCCGGCGCGGCGCGACGCAGTTGCCGCCGGCAACGCGCTGGTTCCGTTCGGCGGCTACGAAAAGCTGCTGAGCCGCCGGTACGAGGAGGCGATCGGTATCTTCCTGGCCGCGCAGGCCGCTGAGGGCTGGAGCGACGGTCTATCAAGCGCGTTAGCCGCGGCGTATCGCGGGCTCGGCTTTCAGACGCTGGCCGACCAGGTGCGGCGGAGCGTGCGCTCGGTGCGCGGCAACCAATGGATGTTTCGCAGCGGGCACCCCGCCGACTATGCGTTGCGCATCCGCCGCGAGCTCATCGAGCGCGGCAGCGGCGATCCATTCCCCATCCTGCACGAATCCACCCCGGTGCGAATGGATCTGAGCCACAGCGCCTGGAGCGACATCTTCTTCCTCGGCATGGACCTGCCGGAGATGGCGCGCGTACTCAACGTGTCGATCGACCTGGCGATCCACGGATCGGACGCAGCGGCGCCGAAGCCGCCCGTCGAAGCCTATCTGCGCGTCATCGACCGGCCGGTGATCCGGCTCGTGAGCGTCGACCTCGATGCGAACGCGGAGATCGGCGATCTGCGGGAACTCTTCGACTTCGGCCGCGACTACCTTGGTCTGCTGAAAGCGGCGGTGATTGCGTCGGGCATCGTGCCGCCCGGGCTGGAGGGCTCAGGCCAGCCGCTGGCTGCGGTTCTGGCGCAGTTGATGCAGCGCGAAGGGCTCGGCATCGAACTCGTGAGCCACGTAAACAACATTCCCAAAGGCTCGCGGCTCGCGGTGTCGACCACTCTGCTCGCGTCATTGATCTCGGTCTGCATGCGCGCCACGGGGCAGGCTGCATCGCTCACCGGCCCGCTGGCCGAGTCCGAGCGGCGGCTGGTAGCGGCGCGCGCCATTCTCGGCGAGTGGATGGGCGGATCGGGCGGAGGATGGCAGGACTCGGGCGGCGTTTGGCCGGGAATCAAACTGATCGAAGGCGTGCTCGCGGCCGAAGGCGATCCGGAGTTCGGCATCAGCCGTGGCCGGCTGCTGCCCAATCACCGCATCCTGCCTGAGACCGAAGTCAGCGCGCAGACGCGGGAGCGGCTGCAGGAGAGCCTGGTGCTGGTCCACGGTGGCATGGCGCAGGACGTGGGACCGATCCTCGAGATGGTGACCGAGCGATACCTGCTGCGCTCCGCGGCCGAGTGGGATGCGCGGCAGACTGCGTGCAAAATCCTGGACGAGATTCTTGACGACTTGCGCAAGGGCGACGTGCGTGCGATCGGCGGCGCCACGGAACGGAACTTCGAAGGACCGATCCAGACGATCATTCCCTGGGCGAGCAATCTCTATACGGAAACGCTGATCCGCGAGACGCGCAAGGCGTTTGGTGATGCGTTCTGGGGATTTTGGATGCTGGGCGGCATGTCGGGCGGCGGGATGGGGTTCATCTTCGATCCCATGTGCAAGCCGGAGGCGCAAAGCCGCCTCGGCGCGCTGATGCGCGACGTAAGCAGCCGGCTCGCCGGCGGCGTCGCCTTCGCCATGCAGCCCGTAGTCTACGATTTTTCGATCAACGAGCGCGGGACGTTCGCGGAGCTGAAGGCGGGCGCCGCGGCCATTCTGCCCGACGGCTATTACAACATCGTGCTGCCCGCCCTGCTCCGCCGAGATCAGCGGCTGCTCTCGGCGTGTGAGCGAACCGACCTGGAGCGATTCAACTCGCTCTGCCAAGATGTGCCGGGCGCCAGCGAACGCAGCCGCGGCCTGCTCGACCGCCTGCTGCCGCGCGGAAACTCCGCCGGCGAGCAAACGGAGTCGCTGGATTCCCTGCTGGTGGCGAACGGCTTCGATCCCATCCAGCACGAGCGCATCCAGGCGGAGCTGCGCGCCGGGCACATCGGGCTTGCGCAGAACCGGCTGCCCGCTTCCGTGCAAATAGAGGATGTTTCGCCGGAACTGCTCTTCGATGCGCGCGATAGCGTGGACGCAAAGATTCGCGCCCTGGGCGAAGAGGCGCTCGCCGCCGGTGCGGTTGCAGTCGTCACATTGAGCGGCGGAGCGGGCAGCCGATGGACGCGTGGCGCGGGCGTGGTCAAGGCGCTCAGCCCCTTCTGCAAGCTCGCCGGCGCGCACCGCACATTTCTCGAGACGCACCTGGCGAAGAGTCGGCGCGCCAGCCGGAAATACGGATGCCCGGTCGCGCACGCCATCACCACGAGCTACCTGACGCACAAGCCCATCGACGAGGCGCTGCGCCGCGAAGGCGCTTACGGATACAAGGGGCCGCTCTATCTATCGCCGGGGCGGGCCGTTGGCTTGCGGCTGATCCCCACGGTGCGCGATCTTCGTTTCGCGTGGGAAGACACGCCGCAGCAGATGCTCGACGAGCAGGCGCAGAAGGTGCGCGAAAGCGTGCGCGCGGCGCTGCTCGCCTGGGCTCGGGCTAAGGGCGAAGCGAGCGACTACAAAGACAATCTTCCCCTGCAGTGCCTGCACCCAGTCGGCCACTGGTACGAGGTGCCGAACTTGTTCCGCAGCGGCGCGCTGAACGCAATGCTGGAGGCCCAACCGCAACTGCGCTATCTGATGGTTCATAACGTGGACACGGTGGGCACGAACCTCGACGCCGGAATCCTCGGCTGGCACATCGCGCGCAAGGCCGCCATGACCGTTGAAGTCATCACCCGCCGCATCGAGGATCGCGGCGGCGGGCTGGCGCGCGTCGACGGGCGCCTGCGCCTCGTCGAAGGCCTGGCGCTGCCGCAAGAGGAGATGGAGTTCCATCTGTCCTACTACAATTCGAACACCTTCTGGATCGACATCGACGCATTGCTGGCGGTGTTTGGATTAAGCCGAAAGGACCTGGGGAATCAGGACAAGGTCGCAGCGGCGGTTCGCGCCATGGCGGCGCGCATGCCCACTTACATCACGCTCAAGGACGTGAAGAAGCGCTGGGGCAAGGGGCAGGAGGACATCTATCCCGTGGCGCAGTCCGAGCGTCTGTGGGGCGATATGACCGCGCTGCCGCAGATGGCGTGCGAGTACGTGATCGTTCCGCGGGCGCGCGGGCAACAGCTCAAGGAGCCGGCGCAATTGGATGGCTGGCTGCGCGACGGCTCCGCCGAGTACGTGACGGGGTTGTGTGAGTTTGGAGCCTGAGTTTCTTGGTGAGGCCGAGTCACCGACCTCTCGAGCAGCAGAAAGCCTGAAGGGGACCGCCGATCTCCAGATCGGCTGTCGTGCGGGCGTCCACGCCCGCGCCTGCTCACAATTGCTGAAGCGACTACGGCAC
>JBEKUS010000147.1:0-8710 GCA_049514795.1 Occallatibacter sp. | reverse complement strand
GCGCCATCAAGCGCGCGCTGGAGAACCAGGTGCGCGGGCTGGGCTTTTCGCTGATCGAAGTGCTTTCACCCTGCCCGACGATCTGGAAGATGACTCCGGTGGATGCGCAGCACTGGGTGCGCGACGTGATGGAGAAGACGTTCCCGCTGGGCGTGTTCTGCGACCGCACCGAGGAGCGGCTGGCTGCCGGCGCTGCCGCGCAGCACGATGCGCCGCCGCTAGGCGAACTGCCGCGGATTCTGTACGTGGACGAAGAGGGCTTGCCCGAGGGCAACGCCGCGGCGCTGGCGCAGGCGGGTGAGATCGACCTGCAGGTGCGCATCGCGGGCTTTGGCGGGCAGGGAGTGCTGCTGCTGGGCGAGGTGCTGGCCGAGGCGGGCCTCGACGCAGGGCTCGAGGTCTCGTGGCTGCCGTCGTACGGGCCGGAGATGCGGTCGGGGACGTCGAACTGCCACGTGCGGATGTCGCGCCACACCATCGATTCGCCGCTGGTGTCGGCGCCGAACCTGCTGGTGGCGATGAACGAGCCCTCGCTGCGCAAGTTCGACAAGAGCGTGCGCCCGGGCGGCTGGGTGATCTACGACGGCGACGAGTTTCCGGCCGATTGCGCGCGCGAGGACGTGCATGTCCTGGCCGTTCCATTTACGCGCCTGGCCGACGAGCTGGGCAACAAGCGGGCGGCCAACATGGTGATGTTGGGCGCACTGCTGGAGATTTCGGGCGTGCTGCCGCAGGTGAGCATCGATGCGGCGCTGCGTCGTCTGGTCAAGAACCCGCGCTGGGTGGAAGTGGACGAGCGCGCCATGGCGAGGGGAAGGGAATTGTACCGGCAATCGCTCGCGGAAACGCGAGAGCACGTGCCTCTGCAGTAGTGGAGGGCTGACGGCGAGGGCCGAATTGGCCGTTGCGCGCCGGCGTTTTCAGCAAGATCGCGTGGTCTCGCTGGGAGGTGTGAGATGAAGGCGGACGGCGATCCGAACCTGATTGTGTATTTTGGCGGGCAATACGTTCCCATGCACGAGGCGCGCGTCGGAATCCTGACGCACGCGCTGCACTACGGCACGGGAGTATTCGAAGGGATTCGCGCCTACTGGGACGAGGACGAGCACGAGCTCTACATCCTGCGGCCCGCGGAGCACTACCGGCGCTGGAAGCAGAACTGCGGGATTCTGCGCATCGACGTGCCGCCGCCGGATGAGTTGTGCACGATCACTCTCGAGCTGGCGCGGCGCAACGGATTCCACACCGATCTCTACATCCGGCCGCTTGCGTACAAAAGCGCCGAACGCATCGGCGTGGCCATCGACGACCAGGACGCCTTCGCCATCGTCGCGATTCCCTTCGGCGAGTACCTACACAGCGAGAACGGGCTGCACGCGGGCGTCAGCTCATGGCGCCGGATCGAGGACAACGCGATTCCGCCCCGCGCCAAGATCTGCGGATCGTACGCCAACAGCGCGCTGGCCAGCGACGAGGTGCGCCGCGCGGGATTCGACGAAGCGATCCTGCTGAACGAAAGCGGCCACGTGACCGAGGGCGCCACCTGCAACCTTTTCATGGTGCGCAAACGTCGGCTGATCACGCCGGACCTTGGCGAGAACGTGCTCGAGGGCATCACGCGCAGCTCGGTGATGGAACTCGCGGCACGGGA
The DNA here is from genome assembly GCA_049514795.1 of Occallatibacter sp. Classification (GTDB taxonomy): domain Bacteria; phylum Acidobacteriota; class Terriglobia; order Terriglobales; family Acidobacteriaceae; genus Telmatobacter. Next base: position 7,059 of record JBEKUS010000147.1, on the reverse strand, counting down.
GCTGGGGTTGGAGATCGTGGAGCGGCCGATCTATCGCAGCGAGCTCTACGTGTGCGACGAGCTTTTCCTGACCGGAACGGCGGTCGGCCTGGCGCCCGTGGTGCGCGTCGATCATCGGCCGGTCGGCGATGGCGCCATCGGACCAGTGACCCGCCAGTTGCGCCATCTGTATTTCGAAGCGACACGCGGACATCTGCCGGCATACCGCAAGTGGTTGCTGCCGGTTTATCGCGGCGCGAAGATGCCAGAGCGGGACGGCACGCGCGCCGAGGAAACGAGTTTCGCCTGAGCGAATGCCGGCTTTCCCACCCTTGCCGCGATAAAGCCGCGGAAAAGGGCGGGGCAACCGCGCTGTGAGGCCCAGGCAGGGAGGAATACCGAATGCCTACAACAGTAATTCAAGCGAACCCGTACGACGTCGCCATGGAGAACTTCGACACCGCGGCGGACGCCATCGGGTTGGACAAAAACACGCGTGAAATGATCAAGTGGCCCGAACGCATGCTGACGGTTGGTGTGCCGGTGCGCATGGACGACGGCAACATTCACCGCTTCGAGGGATACCGCGTGCAGCACAGCTCGGTGCGCGGGCCATCCAAGGGCGGCATCCGTTTCCATCCGCAGGTCACGCTCGACGAGGTGAAGGCGCTGGCCACGTGGATGACGTGGAAGTGCGCGGTGGTGAACATTCCCTTTGGCGGAGCCAAGGGCGGCATCACCTGCGACCCGAAGAAGATGTCGCAGGGCGAGCTGGAGCGGATGACGCGCCGCTATACGAGCGCGATTCTGCCGTTGATCGGACCGGAGCAGGACATTCCCGCGCCCGACGTCTACACCAACTCGCAGACCATGGCCTGGATCATGGACACCTACAGCATGACCAAGGGCTATTCGGTCCCCGGCGTGGTGACGGGCAAGCCCATCAGCCTGGGCGGATCGCTGGGGCGCAACGAGGCCACCGGCCGCGGCGTGTTCTACACCGTCGAGTGCGCCTGCGAGCATCTGCACATCCCGCTGAAGGGCGCCACGGTCGTGGTTCAGGGCTTCGGCAACGCCGGCTCCATCGCCGCGCAGTTGCTGCACGAAGCGGGAGCGAAGGTCATCGCCGTGAGCGACTCGACCGGATGCGTCTACAACAAGAATGGGCTGAACGTTCCGGAGCTGATCCATATGAAGGCACTCTGCGGCCACGTGGACGGCTTCCCGGAGAGCGAGCCGATCCTGCCGCACGAGCTGCTGGCTCTGCCCTGCGACATCCTGGTGCCGGCGGCGCTTGAGAACGCCCTCTACGCTGAGAACGCCGGCGCGGTGCGCGCACGCATCATTGCCGAGGCGGCCAACGGGCCCATCACTCCCGCGGCGGACAGAATCCTCGAGAGCAAAGGCATCTTTGTAATCCCGGATATTCTATGCAACGCGGGCGGCGTCACGGTGTCGTACTTCGAGTGGGTGCAGGACGAGCAGCACCTGTTCTGGGACGCGAAGGATATCTACAAGCGCCTCGACCAGGTGATGAAGACCTCCTTCCGCGACGTGCTCAAGATCCACCTGGATCGAAAGGTGTCGATGCGGATCGCCGCCAACATGCTGGGCATCGGCCGCGTGGCCGAGGCCGTGCAGATTCGCGGGATCTATCCGTAATCGGGTCTCTCGGGCGCCCGGGTTCTCCTGCGGAGATTTCGGGCGCCGGAGAGCTGAAACAGGATCTTTCAACTTTCCCAGATCTGCCAAGCCCTCAGCCTTTCCGCATAGCCTGCGGAAAGGCTGAGGTGTATTCTGCCCGCTGGACTCCATTCACGTCTGGGCGCGGCCGGCATGGGCATCGTTTGCAGCCCATTCACGCGTTCAGCGTTCAATGGGCCCGAGGGTTCTCTCCGCATGTCATCGAAATTCCTTCTTTTTGCGCAAATCGGCGCAACTGCAATTCTCGTCCCGGCGATTCTTTCAGGGCAGACCATCGATCTGCCGTCGAGCAAGCAACTGATCGGCGAGATGCCCGGTCATCCGCGGCGCATCAACAGCCTGCCCATCTCGATGGCTGTCTCGCCCGATGGCCGCTACGTCGTGACTTTGAATGCCGGCTACGGGACCTTCGAGTCGCAGTACGAGCAATCGCTCGCGGTGCTCGATACCCAGACCGGCGCGATCGCGGACTTCCCCGACGAGCGTACGCCGCAGCATGCGAAGCAGACGCTTTACTCGGGCCTCGCCTTCAGCCGCGATGGCGGCCACATCTACGCGAGCATGGCATCGCTAAGCGATCCCAAGGGCGACGGGAAGGAGGCAGTGGGGAGCGGGATTGCGGTGTACAGCTTTTCGGCGGGTAGAATTGCGCCGGAGCGGTTGATCCCTCTGCCCATCGCGCCGCTCCCGAAGGGGCGAACAACGCGGCTGCCCTCCGGGACGGAGAACGATCAAGGCGCGCCGTATCCGGCGGCGATTTCGGTGGTGGGCGAAAGCGGCCATGAGAAGCTGCTGGTCGCCGAGAATCTCTCCGACGACGTTGTGCTGTTGGATGCCGCGACGGGCGCGATCGAGAAGCGCTTCGACCTTTCCGAGAGCGCAACCGTACCGTCGACCTACCCGATTGCACTTGCCGCGACGAAGGACGGCAGGCGCGCTTTTGTCGCGCTATGGAATGGGTCGGAGATCGCGGAGCTCGATCTGGTTCGCGGGACCGTGGCGCGCAAGCTGGCGCTGCTCAAGCCGTCGAATCCTGTTGCGCCGGGGACGCACCCGTGCGCGTTCGCCTTCTCGCCGGACGAGAAGACGCTCTACGTGGCGCTGGCCAATCGCGACGCCGTTGCGGCGGTGAACGTGGGCGCCGGGCAGTTCGCTGTGAAGGGCTCCTTCGACACGCGGCTGCCGGGACAGAGTTTTTTCGGGGCCGAGCCGGATGCGCTCGCCGTGAACGCCGACGGCAGCCGGCTCTATGTGGCGAACATGGCGAGCGATGCGGTCGCGGTGCTCGACACCCGCAAGCTGACGGCAAAGACCACAAAGACGGGGATGGTAGAGCCGGACGGATTTGTGCCGACGGAGTGGATGCCGGTGTCGATGGCGTTCGTCGCGTCGCCCAGCGGCGGCAAACTGTATGTGGCCAGCGCAAAGGGGAAGGGGACCGGGCCGAACAACTTCCCGCAGCGATTGACTGAATCGCAACAGGCGCAACTGAAAGGACACAAGAGCAGCAGCACCTACATCGGATCGTTGCTCTACGGCTCGCTGGCGGCGCTCGACGAGCGGGAGATTGCGAGCAAGCTGCCGGAGTGGACTTCGGCCGTGCTGGCCTCGAACCGGATGAAAGCGGCGCAGGAACAGATCGCTTTTGCCGGCGGCGAGCATCGGATCAGGCACGTCATCTACGTCATCAAGGAGAACCGGACCTACGATCAGATCCTTGGCGACCTGAAGCAGGACGGAAAGCCGGTGGGCAACGGCGACCCGAGCCTGACCATGTACGGCGAGGCGATCACGCCGAACCTGCACAAACTGGCGCTCGAGTTCGGCGTGCTCGACAACTTCTTCGACGCGGGCGAGGTTTCGGGCGACGGCCACGTGTGGTCCAATGCCGCGATCGGCACGGATTATCTGGAGAAGACGTGGGAGCAGAACTATCGCGGCGAGCAGCGGTCCTACGACTACGAGGGCGTGGTGGCCGAGGGATATCCGGTGCTGGAGAAGATTCCCGACGTGAACGAGCCCGCCAGCGGCTACCTGTGGGGCAACCTGGCCGCGCACGGCAAGAGTTACCTCTACTTCGGCGAGTACATCTCGTCGACGTTCTGCGGCGAGAGCACGGTCTCCGATCCGACGCTAGGCGCCATGCTGGCGGGTCCGAACTGCGCGCACAAGGAGATCAAGCCGGGCGAGGCGATTCCCGCGGAGTGGGGCGGCGGCGTGAACAAGTGGCCGTGGCGGATTCCGCGGCTTGCCGGAAACATTGCCACGAAACCGGAGCTGGCGGGCCACTTCGCGCCGGAGGCGCCGGACTTCAATCTCATGATTCCCGACCAGGTCCGAGTCGAGATCTTCCTGCGCCACTTGAGGCAGTGGGTCGCGGACCGCGAGCGCGGCCACGACACGATGCCGGACTTCGTTCTGCTGCGGCTGCCCAACGATCACACCGCGGGAACGCGCCCCGGCGGACCGACGCCCAGATCTTCGGTTGCCGACAACGATCTTGCGCTGGGACGCGCCGTGGAGGCGATCTCGCACTCGCCGTATTGGGACGACACGGCGTTCTTCGTGCTGGAAGACGACGCGCAGAACGGCGCCGACCACGTGGACGCGCATCGCAGCATCGGGCTCGTGATCAGCAAATACTCGCCGCACGGAACGAATGGCGCGCCGTTTGTCGATAGCCGTTTCTACTCGACGGTGAGCATGATCCGCACCATGGAGGCGCTGCTCGGCCTGCCGCCGATGAACAACAACGACGCATTCTGCTCGTTGATGGCGCCGCTGTTCACGGGGCCAGGCGATCAGCAGCCGTACACAGCCGACACCTCCAATCGCGACAATGGCCTGATTTACGCGGCCAATCCCAAGGACGCGGCCGGCGGACGGGCCAGCAGGAAGATGGACTTCAGTCATGCCGACCGCGCGCCCGCAGAAAAGCTCAACGTGATTTTGTGGAAGGACGCCATGGGCTCGGCGCCGGTCCCGGCGATGCTGAAGGCGCACGGGAAGAAGTCCGCCCTGGATGACGATGACTAGAGCGGTTCCAGAGTTAATGTGCCATAGCGAGCGTGGTTCAAGGTGGCTCTTTCTTAAGGAAAGAGCCACTTCGCCTCAGTGGCTTCTGGGTACAGCAACTCTGGAACCGCTGTAACGAGGCTGTGAGCCGGCGAGCCTCGCGGGAATCGGGCGCGCCGGCGGAAGCGCGATCGGGTCCAACGCGGCGTTTTTGTCGCTGTTTGGCCGCCGGCTGCACGAAGCCGAGATCTGCGGAAAACCGGGTCGAAATGGCCGGTTCGTCTTAGCCAAAACCGGCCCCAAACTGGTAGCTTGAAGAAGAAGGACTTCTTTCCCTAATGGCTTCCAGTCCCTATTTTTCCCTGGCAGTTTTGTTCGTGGCCGCGCTGGCGTTTGGCCTCGTACCGCTGGGGCTGGCATGGCTTTGGGCGCGGATGTTTTCGCCGGCTAAGCCGAACGCGACGAAGAACTCGATCTACGAATGCGGGCTGGTGTCGACAGGCGATGCGTGGATGCAGTTCCGCTCGGCCTACTACCTTTACGCAATCATCTTTCTCATCTTCGATGTGGAGGCGGTGTTTCTGCTGCCCTTCGCGGTGGCGTTTACGGGGTTGAGCGCCGCGGCGTGTGTGGCGATGCTCGTGTTTGTGCTCATGCTGGTGGAAGGGCTGGCGTGGGCGTGGGCTAAGGGAGTGTTGACGTGGTCCTGATCCGCCACGGGCGGATAAGGACCACGTCAGTTGTCAGTGAACAGTGATCAGTTGCCAGTTTGCCGGCGGCGACGTCGGCGGCATGATCAACAGAGACAAGTTGCGCGAACGAAACGGCAAAACAGAGTGCAAGAAGGGTCTGATAACTGACAACCGACCACTGACAACTGGAGCGTAGCGACGTGGATCAACAACTGAAGATCGAGATGGGCAAGCAGGGCGTGTTCGTCACGACCATCCAGGAGCTCTACAACTGGGGCCGGCGCGGATCGATCTGGCCCATGCAGTTTGGCCTGGCCTGCTGCGCCATCGAGATGATCGCGACCACGATGGCGCGCTACGACCTGGCGCGCTTCGGCGCCGAGATCTTCCGGCCGTCGCCGCGGCAGGCCGACCTGATGATCGTTTCCGGCACGGTGACCAAGAAGATGGCGCCGCAGGTGGTACGTCTCTACAACCAGATGGCCGAGCCGCGCTACGTGATCGCGATGGGCGCCTGCGCCATCTCCGGCGGGCCGTTCAAGCAGGGCTATAACGTGCTCAAGGGCATTGACCGCTACATCCCGGTTGACGTGCACATCCCAGGCTGCCCGCCTCGGCCCGAGGCGCTCATCCAGGCATTCATCACGCTGCAGAAGAAGATCGACGCGCAGCATTTAACTGGGGAGGGGCGGCCACGTTATCTCGACGCGGAGGCGCAGGGCGAGTTCCCCGTGCCGGAGCAGGGCGCGCACGATCTGGAGCCGACGTCGAACAGGAGCGTTTGGCCGGTGGAAATAAAGCAGGGAATAGGAAGTAGGGAGTAGGGACAAGCCGGCAGCAAAGAACACGCGGCTAGGAGCTGAGAGCTAGAAGCTAGGAGCTGGTTTGAAGACGGTGGAAGAGATCAAGGCGGCGATCGAGGCGGCGGTTCCCGGTGCGGGCGTGGAGTTTGTGCCGAATCCGAGCCCCTCCGCGCAGCACTCGCTGCGGCTCGCGCCGGAATGCGCCGTCGCTGTTGCCACGTTTCTGCGCGACGATCCCGAGCTGGCCTTCGACTTCCTGTCGAACCTCAGCGGCGTCGACTGGCCGGACAAAGAGATTGCAGAGAAAGTTGATGTGACGCGTGGAGTCACGAAGACGATCGACGGCATCGAGACGAAGACAGAGGAAACCGTCGAGGAGATGCGCAAGCGCGTCGAGCCCGGATGCCTTGAGACGGTGTATCACCTCTACTCCGTCGCAAAGAAGCACGGGCCGCTGGTGATCCGGATGCGGACGGTGAATCGGAGCGATCGGGTGGAGCTGCCGTCGCTCACGCCTGTCTGGCGCTCGGCAGAGTTCCAGGAGCGCGAGGTCTTCGATCTCTTCGGTATCGTTTTCACGGGCCACCCGGATTTGCGACGGCTGTTGATGTGGCCGGAATTCAAGGATCATCCGATGCGCAAGGACTACGTGGAGCCGGACGATTTTGAGTACGAGCCGACGGCTCACGATGCCGTGCTCAAGAGAGCGCAGGCGCAGAAGAGCAGGGACTAAGGACTAGGGACTAGGGACTAGTTGTGATGTTTCAATAGGTTGTCCATCTGATCGGGACCTGTAAGGCTGAGTTTGAGAAGACTTGGCAGAACAGGAGACCAGATGGACTATCACAAGAATGCCCGATTAACGC
>JBEKUS010000146.1:0-8908 GCA_049514795.1 Occallatibacter sp. | reverse complement strand
TGGAAATCCCGCCAGGCGCGCGGGATTCCCACTTTCCCACCGCCTCGACGGCGGCTGGATGAGTTATCAAACCGGACATTTCACTCGCTTAGTAAACCGGACATCTGCACTTGCTAAGAACACGGCGGCTCAGGAATGAGCGCACAGTGCTGCGCAAGAGAAGTTCGGCGGCTGAACTGCTTCCGCCTGCGCCCTCGACGTGGATGAACGGGAATTCCGCGATTCATCGATCCTTCAATCGGTTTCTACTTTCCGCCGGGCTTCCGTTCAACCTGAAGGTTGAAGGAGTTCTGCGTTCGCATTCTTGCCTGGTATAAAACGGGCACGGGATATAGAGTTCGCGCTCAATATCGGATGGGTGATGATCGCGTGCCGGCTGCTGTGCGTGTGGCTGCGCATGGCGCCCCGCAAGGCGCTCGGCCGCTGTGCGCAATTCGTCGCGTTGGCCGTCGCCATCGTGATCCTGCTGCCCGCTGCGCTTTCCCACGCCATCGGCTCCGACTCGCTACGCTCATTCGCCATCGTTATCGTTGGCGGGCTCATCACGAATCTCGTCATCGGCATTTTCCTGCTGCCCACGCTGTATGTTTGGGTGGCGCGCAAGGACAACATGCTGCCGCTTGCGGAGACCTCCGGCGAGATCTAGCGAACGTGTGCGATGTGTGGCGTCGAATCAGGACTTGCTTTCCGATGCGTGCGCCAGCCCGAGCGCCCGCTGAATCTGCACGGCCGCCTGCGCGGAATTGCATGCACCCGTGTCGATCGTGATGGCCGGAGGCGGCATCGTTGGCGTTTCGAAAGCCCCCTCCGCAAGAAGCTGCTCGAAGAGCGAGACGGATGTCAGCTTGCCGTGCTCGCTCCGCGAAGGGTTGCCGAGGCGCCGCTTTAGCTCCGGCATGGGGCATGTGAGCTCGACGAATTCCACAACGCCCCCGGCGCCGGCGACTGCGCCGACTGCGTTGGCAAGAAACTGCGGACGCACGGTCTTCTCCGGTGCGAAGGTGAAGATCAACCCGGCCAGACGATCGCGGACGGCCCGCTTGAGGACCGCGAGCCAGATCTCTTCGCGCAGTTCCACGAACGGCGCGCTGCCGAACTCGAAGACCGGCAACAGAAGATCGACGGTAAGATGGTTGTGGAAGAGCTTGTATCCAGTCAGCGCCGCAAGTTCCCGGCCAACGGCCAGCTTGCCGGTTGCGGGCAGCCCGTAAATGAAGATCAGTTTCATCGTTTCCGGTCTCCCGCTCCGAATTCCGCTATTCCTCCCGCAACACTTCCAGTGGCCTCAGGCCCAGAATTCGATAGCTCGCGAGCCAACCCGTGGCCGTAGCCAGCACCGCGGTTCCGGCGAGCGCCACGAGCCCGGCCAGCCAATCGAACTGGAAAGCGACCTCGATCCGGTGCAGGAGAATCTGCGTGAGCACGTTGGCGAAAACGGCGCCGACCGCGCCGGCCAGCAGCCCTAGAACGCTGAATTCCACGCTGAAGGTGCGCACGATGCGCATCCGCGTGGCACCCAGCGTCTTGAGCACCACTGCCTCCTGCATGCGCCGGAAACGCGTGCTGGCGATGCTCGAGGCCAGAATGGTCAGCCCCGCGAGAATCGAGAACCCGGCGAGCAGCCGGACGACGAACGTGATCTGGTCGACCACATCCTCAACCCGCTCCAGCACGTCGGCGACATTGATGACGCTGATCGATGGATAAGCAGAGAAGAACGCCCGCTCCATCGCGCCTACCTGCTTGGGATCGATGTGCAGGCCGCCGTACCACGTGGATTGCTCGCCGGAGATCAGGCTCGAAGGCAGAAGGAACTGCATCCGCCCCGCCAGATGCTGGCCGTCCGGGATGAAGAGCGCGCTCACCTTGAGCGTGTGCGTTGTTCCGCCAGTTTCGAGTTCCATCGTGGAGCCTACGCCGAGGTGCAGTCGCTTGGCGACACCCTCGCCCACGGCGATCTGCTCCGAATTCGGATCCTTCCACCAGGCGCCCTGGGTCACCTTGTCGCCTTCGGGCGGCGCATCGGCCCAGCTCAGCTCGGCGCTCTCCAGCATCCGGCGCGGGTAGTGCTGGTCCTTCATCTGCTCCACCGGTTGCCCGTTGATGGTAATGAACCGGCCCATCACGACGGGAATCAGGCTCACCTGCTGGCTGACTCCCGGCTGATGCGCGAAGAATGTCTTCACGCCGTCGACCTCGCCGGTGCGGACGTCGATGAGGAAGACGTTGGGCAGGCTCGGCGATGCGGTCTCGTGCAGGTCGCGCAGCAGGCCCTTCTGCATGAGATAGACGGTGAAGATGAGCATGACCCCCGTGCCCAGCGCCGCCAGCACTGCGGCGGATTGATTGCCGGGCCGGTAGAGATTGGCGAGGCCGTGGCGCAGCGAGGAGGGCAGGCGAAGGCGCGTGATACGCAAGAACAGTCGAAGCAGCCACAGCGCAACCGCCGCCAAAATCAGCAATACGACCAGCGTGACGGTGAAAAGAAATGCAAACCACGCGCCCACTTTTGGCGAATCGGAAAGCGCCCACGCGATGCCGCCCAGCGCTGCCACCACCGCCACTGCGATCCCGAGCTGCAGCCGCCGAGCCCACCAGCGTGCAAACCACGCGGCGATGCCCGTCGGCCCCTGCTCCACTAGCCTGCGCAGTACAAGCACCGGCCGCACGGCGCGCACGTCGAGCAGCGGCGGAACACAGAAGAGCAGCGTCGTGAGCAGTCCCGTCGCCAGGCCCGCCAGCGCCGACTGCCAGGGGAAGTGCAGAATCACGTGTACGGGAAGCAGCTTGCCGAATGCCGCGGGCAGTGCAGCCATCACGCCAACGCCCGCCGCAACGCCCAGCAATCCGCCCGCCAGGCCCAGACCCAGCGTCTGCAGCAAAAAGATGCGCAACAGGTCGTTGGAGTCCGCGCCGACCGCTTTCAGAATCGCCAGCATGTCCATTCGCTGCTCAAGATGCGCGTGCATGGCCATGGCTACGCCGATGGCGCCCAGAACCATCGCGACCAGGCAGATGAGGCTCAGGATCGATGTTGCATTGTCGAGGCCGCGCGTCAGCGCGGGGTTGCCCTCGCGATAGTCCATCACCTGCGCATCGGGCAGCGCGGCTTCCAGTTGCGAGCGCACCGCAGCGGCTTCCGCCACGGCAGTCGTTCCATGCGGGGGCTTGTCCGGCAGCTTCACGAGCAGTCGACGCGTCGCACGGCTGCCCGGCGCCAGCAGCCCGGTGCGCGCGAGCGCCGCCTGCGAGATCATCACGCGCGGCCCCAGTCCCATGCCCGCGCTGATCCGGTCCGGCTCCTGCTTCAACACTGCCGTGATGCGGAAGTCTCTTCCGCCCAGCCGCAGCGTGTCGCCCACGTGAGCATTCAGCCGGATGAGAAACTCGTCCGCCACGATGGCCGAGTCGCCATCGAGCGCCTGCACGAGCGGTATCGACGGCTCCAGCTCGGCGGTCCCGTAGTAGGGATACTCAGCGGGATCGACCGCTTTGAGCGAAATCAGCATCGGCGCCGGATACGAGCTCACGGAGGCCATCGAAACGGACTCGGTGACCCACGTCGAACGAATTGCTCCACCGCTTTGCGTCTGAATCGCCGCGAGCTTGTTCTGCTCGTCCGCAGTCGGCGCCCCGAACATGCGCGCGCTCAGGTCGCCGGCCAGCAGCGAGCGCGCCTGCGTGTTGAGCGTGGCCCGGAAGCTGTCGCTCAGCCCGCGCACGCCCACCAGCGCCGCCACACCAATGGCCACCGACAAGACGACGAAGCCGAACTTGCCAGGCGCCGACTTCAGATCGCGCCAGCCGATGGCCGCGGCGCGCTTCCAGCTTAGAGCGCGCTTGGCCATTGTTCTCCTTGCGCCGGTTGAAAGTCCGGCGGGAACGGTCCCGGATTCGAGTCCTCCACCACCAGTCCGTCTCTAAGCACGATCTTGCGGTCGGCGCGGCCGGCGATATCGGGATCGTGCGTCACGAGCACCAGCGTGGTCCCGGCCCTGCGCTTCCGCTCCAGCAGAAGATCGAGCACCAGCCGGCCATTCGTGGAATCGAGGTTGCCGGTGGGCTCGTCGGCCATTACGATCGGCGGCTCGGCCACAAAGGCCCGCGCCAGCGCCACGCGCTGCTGCTCGCCGCCCGAGAGCTGCACGGGATAGTGATCCACGCGCTCCTTCAGGCCGACTTCGTCGAGCAGCCGCCGTGCCTGCGCGAGTCCGCTTCCCTCCATATTGAGTTCGTAGGGCAGCAGCACATTTTCGAGAGCAGTGAGCGTTTGGATGAGCTGATACGACTGAAAGACGAAGCCGATCTTGCGCCCGCGCACCGCGGCCAGTTCGCCTTCGGCAAGATTGTGGATGGGCACGCCGTCGATCCAGATTTCGCCTTCGCTGGGCGTGTCGAGACCGGCCAGCAGCCCGAGCAGCGTGCTCTTGCCGCTGCCGCTCGCGCCCAAGATGGCCACGAACTGCCCCGCGGGAATCTCCAGCGAGATTCCGCGAAGTATGTCCACGCGCCGCGCGCCGTTCTGGATCCACTTCTTCGCGCCCTTGACCTGAATCAATTCGCCCTCCACTCCTTGCAGTGTATCTTGCCGCTCGTTCGCGCACTTCGCCGCGTCTCGCACGCGGCTACACTATATACGTGGACGTCCGGCGCGCAGTTCTCGTCGCATGTTTCTCGTGGATGCTGGCGGCGCCGCTCCATGCCGCCGCGCCGCCGGTCCTCATCTGCTACGGAGATAGCATCACCGCAGGGCACGGCCTTCCCTACGGCCAGTCCTTTCCCGACTACCTCCAGAAGCTTCTCGACGCGCGCGGCTACCGGTACAAAGTCGTGAATCAGGGCGCCAGCGGCGCGACCACAAAAGACGCGCTCGCCGGCCTGCCGTTTGTGCTGCGCCAGCATCCGGAGATCGTGATCGTCGAGTTCGGCGGCAACGACGGCCTGCGCGGCCTGCCTGTGGACCAGACGCGCAGCAACCTCGACCAGTTCCTCACAGGCCTTGAGAAAGCGCACGTCAAGATCCTCTTCGCCGGCATCACGCTTCCGCCCGACTACGGCCCGGACTACATCCGCTCGTTCAACCAGGTCTTCCGCGATCTCGCCGCGAAGCACCGCGTCGCTTTCGTGCCCATGCTTTATCAGGACCTGATCCACGTCCACGGAACGATTCAGGATGACGGCATCCATCCCACCGCCAAAGGGTCCCAGATCATCGCCAACACGCTCTTCCCCGCGCTCAAACCGCTGCTGCGCAAGGGGCCGTGAGGTCTTTTGTGTTGTCGAAGGAGCCGGTGGGACACGCCAGAACAGTGAAAGCAGAGGCCAAGTAGCTCTCTCCTTAAGAAGGAGCCGCCCTGAACGGCGCCACGGAGGGCGCTTGGGGTCTGGAATCGCTTTGGAGAAACCCCAGCTCATCGGCACAATGCCGCGGTCGACACGGAATCTCGCCGCGGCGGCGGGGGCCGCAGAGCATTGTGGCGGAGAGTCGTGAAGAGCTACTTCTTCTTAGCGGCCTTCGTGGTCGTGGTGGCGGTCGCAAGGGCCTTCAGGCGGGCATTCAGGCGGCTCTTGTGCCGCGAGACGGTGTTCGAGTGGAGGATGCCCTTCTGCGCTCCCTTGTCGAGCGCCGAGACCGTGGCGCGGTACTGCACTTGGGCGGCTTTTGCGTCGCCCTTGGCCACCGCTTCGCGGAACGCCCGCAGGCTGGTTCTCACCCGCGTACGGTTGGCGCGGTTCACTTCGGTTCTGGTCTCGGTCTGGCGAGCGCGCTTGAGCGCCGATACGTGATTTGCCATGATTCTGCTTCAATCTCCATGCCTGAAGTTCAGGAGAATGGGGTCCTGTTTTCAGGGGTTAGTGATGCGGGGTAGAAGGCATCTCGAGCCGCATCCCTCGCAATTTCTTAGTGTACGGGAAGCCTGGGACCGGGTCAATCAGTGGCAACCCGGAAGACGGCGCTGCAAGGGTCGTTGAAACCGGCTCGGCCATGTCGAGAGTCTGACCTGAAAGTGCCATTTGTGGTGGTTCGAGCCGGTTTGACCGGTCTTCGGCAGCCCGGTATACTCGAATTTGCGTCAAGCGGGAGTAGCTCAGTGGTAGAGCATCGCCTTGCCAAGGCGAGGGTCGCGAGTTCAAGTCTCGTCTCCCGCTCCATTTCGCATCGCCCCGGCGGGTTTGCCTGGGCTGGAGGGCGGAGTGGGACGATTCGCAACCGGTGACGCGGACAGCCCGAGGCGCGGTACCCAAGTGGTAAGGGAGAGGTCTGCAAAACCTTTATGCGCCGGTTCGATCCCGGCCCGCGCCTCCAAATCCAACCTCAATTAAAATCAAATACATACAAGGAGGCATTGACGAATTGTGCTAAGTTTGTGCTACCGTAGGTCCGTCAACAGAGGCACGGAGCATGAGCACTCCTGTGATTACGGTATTTGTTCGGCACTCAGCCGGGTGCAAGTACGTCGGAGATGAGTTTGCCCGGCGCTGCCGGTGTAGAAAGCACCTCCGCTGGACTCAGAACGGCAAGCAGCATCGCCGCACAGCCGGGACCCGCTCTTGGGAAGAGGCCGAAGAAGTCAAACGGAAGATTGAAGACCAGCTCTGTGGGCGCACCACCGAGCAGAGGCCGGAAGACAGAGGGCGTGACCTCCAGGGGTGCATTGACCTGTTCATCCAGGACAAGCGAATCCAGGGCGTCACTGAGGACCGCATTGGCCGGTACGTCCGCGAGCTAGGCAGACTCCAAGACTATTGCGAGCGCCACAGCGTGTACACCGTCCAGGGCATCACGCGCGAATTGCTCACGGGCTACGCGGCAACGTGGGAGCAAATCTACCCTTCCACCCAAACACGCTCAACCGTCCGGGACCGTGCGCGCAGTTTCCTCCGTTACTGTTATGAGGCGCAGTGGATTCCCCGCGTGCCCACTCTGCCCATCATCAAGGTGGTTGAGCCTCCCACGCTGCCTTTGACGCCGGAGGAATACGCGCAGCTCTTGCGGGCCGTCAAGGTGTTTGAGGACCCGGAGAAACAAGCCCGCGCCCGTGCAGCTCTCCAGCTCATGCGCTGGAGCGGGCTAGCGATTGGGGACGCACTCACGCTGAGAAAATCGGACATCAAGCGCGATGATGACCACGGCGTGTACCTCATCGTGACAGCGCGGCAGAAGACGGGCACGGATGTGGCCGTGCCGATTCCCAATGACGTGGCTGATGAGCTACTCAACATCTCCAAAGGCAACCCGCGTTATGTGTTTTCATCGGATGAAGAGTTAAGCGCCGATGTGATTACGAAGAGCTGGAGGAAGTACTTCATTGCCCCAGTCTTCAAGGCGGCCGAGATCGAACGCGGCGGCAGCATGGTATCCCACAGGCTCCGCGATACCTTCGCCGTAGACCTTCTTGAGAAAGGTGTCCCGCTGGAGGAAGTTTCCAAGCTGTTGGGCCATGAGTCCATCAAGACTACGGAGCGCCATTACGCGAAGTGGGTCAAGGGACGGCAAGCCCGGCTCGTCGCGCTTGTGGTGGGAACGTGGGCAGCGACCGGCAATGTGCGCAAGACGAGCCGCCGTGCATAGTGCGCTTGCGCACACTCTCGGGACGCCCAAGGACGATGACGCCCGGCTCCTGCTCGAAGAGCCGTGTGGTGGTTTTCCGAGAGAATCCGGTGATGGCAACTGCTTCTCCGATGGTAAATGCTGCCTCATCTTTTGCTGACTACGAGTCTTCTAAGCCGGGGGTATTTCACTGCAAGAATTTCCGCCTCTTCTGCTTTCGGCACGCGTCGCTGCATGTGACCTCCTCAGCACGGCGCACCCTCCGGCCCGGAACCAACTTGGAAGTGCTCGGAGCGGACGGAGCGCAGCGGATGACGGCATAGGCGGTAGGAATCGAATCCGGATAACGTAGGCTATTTTTCGTACATTTGATTCGAGTTTTATGCTGGGAGGTTGGTACAAGCAGGAGGAGTGAGACCTCCGAGGCTGGAACGATGGAGCCAACCATGGAATCAGGAGTGGAGCCGAGGGGCGGGTTGAAGGGTGTACCTGGTCCGGTGGTGCAGATCGACGAAGGGCGCATCCAGGCACATTTGGACGAGGTGGTCCGAGCGACGGTCGAGGAGACGCTGAACGCGTTGCTGGATGCCGAGGCGGACGAGCTGTGCGGGGCCAGGAAGTGCGAGCGCACGGAAGGCCGCAAGGACACACGGGCTGGCAGCTACGACCGGCACTTGCAGACCAGGGCGGGCGAAGTGACGCTGACAGTGCCGAAGTTGCGCACGCTGCCGTTTGAAACGGCGATCATCGAACGCTACCGGCGGCGTGAGTCGTCGGTGGAAGAGGCGCTGATCGAGATGTATCTGGCCGGGGTGAGCGTGCGGCGGGTGGAAGACATCACGCAAGCGCTGTGGGGTACGCGGGTTTCGGCCTCGACGGTCAGCGACCTGAACCAGAAGATATACGGCAAGATCGACGAGTGGCGGGAGCGTCCGCTGGTGGGCGACTTTCCGTATGTCTTTCTCGACGGCCTGTGGCTGAAGCGAAGCTGGGGCGGGGAGGTGAAGAACGTATCGGTGCTGGTGGCCATAGGCGTGGCGCAGAGCGGCTATCGCGAGATTCTGGCGGTGAGCGAAGGGGCCAAGGAAGACACGGCCAGTTGGACCAACTTCCTGCGCGAGATGAAGCAGCGCGGCCTGAAGGGCGTCGAGCTGTTCGTCTCCGACAAGTGCTTGGGGCTGGTGGAGAACCTGGCGGACTTCTTCCCTGAGGCCAAGTGGCAGCGCTGCGTGGTGGGGCCGTTGAAAAAGTCTTCATCATTCACGTATATCGAATCGATTCTGAGTTATGTTTGTCGTGTCAGGAGGATCGATGATCGGCAAGCAAGACCGCTGGCAGGAAGATCTGTTCGTAATC
>JBEKUS010000145.1:0-8938 GCA_049514795.1 Occallatibacter sp. | reverse complement strand
ATCGGGACGAGATTCTGTAGGTCGGTCGGCACGGCGGTGCGCGGGAACGGGCCCGCCATTCAAGTATCGTTGATGAGCCCGGGCTCGTCCGCAGATTCGAAAATCCGTACGCAAAAGAAGAGGGCGGCAGCCTTTCAGCCGCCGCCCTGCGGTTGACTGCCTTGCGGATTAGAAGAACAGCTTGGCCGAGACCTGCAACTGGCGCGCAGTGTATAGGTAAGAGTTTGTGCTGCTTCCGGCGCCAAATGCGCTGAGGCCCGTGCCGGTGTAGGGATAGAAGCATCCCTGCAGAGTCGAGCCCGTTGGAGCCGCGCCGCTGTTGGAGCATTGCAGACCGGCGCTGCCGCTCGTGGTCGCGGTCTGGGTGTACGATGCGTAGGTACTGTTCACCGCGGAGGTGATCTTGTGGTTCACCACGTTGAACGCCTCGCCAACCACCTGCATTGAGATCTTGTCGTGAATCGGAATACTCCGCGTGATGCGGAAGTCCGCGTTGTTGAATCCCGGTCCGGTGATGCTGTTGCGCCCGATGTACGGCGGACGGCCGCTGGTGGGCAGACCGGAGCCCGAGCTGATGGCGCCGCCATAGATGCCGCCGTCATCGCCATAGCTGGAGGAGCTGGTTGAGCCGCTATAGATGGTTCCGCTGACCCCCAGGTAGATGGGCTCGCCGCCGGAAGCGGTGTCGTCGCCGGAGAAGGTGAAGCCGTTGAGCAGGTAATTCGCCCACGGATTGCTCACCGTGAACTTCGGCTCGTAGACGAAGCTCACCGTGGCGCGGTTGCGGATGTCGACGTCCGACGGGCCGTTTTCGAGGCGGATGTTGTTGGGGTCGAGCGGCACATCGCCGCCGTAGAAGGTGCCGTTGGCGCCGCCCACCTGGCCGGTGTCAGTGGCGTGCGCCCATGTGTAGTTGGCCACGACCTCCAGTCCGTGCCGGAAGGGCCGCTTCACCGTCACCGCCATGGCGTTGTACCAGGTGTTGGCGACGCTGAAGCCGGTGTTGAAGGTCGCCAGAGAGGTATTTCGGCGGTCCGTGGGCAGATAGACGGGCACGGTGAGCTGCTTGAGCAGCGCGCCGGCGGCCGCGGAGGTCAGAGAACCGAGCACATTGTAGGTGCGGGCGCCGCTCGGCTTTTGTCCGATCAGGTTCGAGTCGACAAAGACCGGCAGCCTCATGCCCCGCGTTCCCACGTAGCCTACGCTGAGCGATAGACCGCCCGGCATGGCCTGCTCGACCGACAGTTCGAACTCGTGCGAGTAGGGCGGCACGAAGTTGGGATCGAGACCGTGGAAGCTCTGCGCCCCGAGCGTCGTCGGACCGCTGATCGAGGGTACGGTTCCGCCGCTGGGGTAGAGCGACGCCGACAGCGGCGGCCCCGTGGGCTGGAACGGCACGTTGGGGTACTGCAGTTTGGCGCTGGTGCTGGGCACCGTGGCGCACTTGGTGCCGGACACGCTGCCCACGGCGGCCAAGCAGCCCGTGTAGTTGTAGTTGATCTGCACCACGCCGTTTTCCACCCGCATGGCGTAGTAGGTGCTGCCCTGGTTCAGCGCCGAAAACAGGCCATACCCGCCGCGAACCACTGTCCCGCTGAATGGGCTGTACGAGAACCCGATGCGCGGCTGCACGCGGTCCAGAAGGTTCTTGATGGTCTGGGTGTACTGGGTCGAAAGCGGGGAGTAGTTGTTGTTGACCATGCCGGGCGCGGGCGTGAACTGGGCATCCCAGCGCACACCGGCGGTCACCGTCAGTTTCCGGTTCACCTTCCAGGAGTCCTCGCCGAAGACGTCGAACATGTTCATCCAGAAGTCGTCGGTGCCCTGCGTGTTGGCCTTGGTGTGGACCACGTCGACCGTCTGCACGAAGGTGTTGTAGTGGAAGCCGGCATAAGGGTCGGTGTCGCCCGACTGTCCCTGGAAGGCATCGAAGATCCAGTCCTGGAAGTTGGCCGTGGCCGTGCTTTCGCCGTAGCTGTAAAGACCGCCGCCCTGGTAGAGGTTGATCATGATTTCGTGAACGTTGTTCACGTCGCCGCCGAACTTGACGTTGTGACGCCCGAGCACCTTCGAGAAGACGTCGGAAACCTGAATGCGGTGCTCGTCCGGCTCCGCCACGCGCGGCAGCGCATTGGGCATCCCGAAGGTGACAAGCGAGCTGACGGCCACGCTGGGGCCGGCCGCATTGGCGCCGGCTGTCTCCAGGTCGCGTCCCCACTGGGCGTGAATGGTGTTGACAGCGGTCGAGGAAAGCACCGTCGTCAGGCCACCAACAAGGATCCGTTCGTGGTAGCTCGTGGGCCCGTTGGTCGAGGGCGAACTATTGCTGAAGGTATTTGACGAGACATAGCCGTTGGTGCGGTCGAAATCCACAAAATCGAAGTCGGCGAAGGCATCGTTCTTGGCGTTGATGTGATAGTCGATGCGCGGGAAGAAGAGAGTCTCCTTCGCAAAGCGCCGGGGCGCCGCGGTGGACACGTTTTGAATGAATTGAATGGCCGCGGTGCATTGCGCGTCGCTCACATACGCCGATGGGTTGGTCGACGGCGGAGCGTAGTTCCCGGTGCCCGTTCCGGTGTTTGAGGCTGTCGGGCACTGGTTCGGCGTAATGACATTCGTCGCAGTGTACAAGCCCGAGCGCGTCGTCGAAATCGAGTTCGTATCGGTGTAGAGCGCCTGCCCCACCTGGCGGAATCCGTCGTAGGTGAAGAAGTAGAACAACCTGTCCCGCAGCAGGGGACCGCCCACGCTGCCGCCGAACTGCTGTTGCTGGTGGATCGGCTGGGTGAGGAGGAACTTCGCGATCGTCGAACTCGAGGTGTTGTACAGCGCCTGGTACTTGGTGTACGGATCGAGCGCGTTCAGGCTGGGATAACGGAGGGAGTAGAACAGGTCGCCGTGCAGGCTGTTGGTGCCGCTCTTAGTGATCGCGTTCACCTGCCCGCCGGCCGACTGCCCGAACTCAACCGAGTAGTTCGAGGTCTCGGCCTGGAATTCCTTGATCGAGTCGGTCGAATACACATACGGGATGCCGTTCGAGCGCCCGCGCGCTTCCGAGAACAGCATCTCGTTGTTGTTCGCCCCGTCCACGTAGTTCTGGTTGTACAACCCGCTGATCCCGTGGAAGGCGACTAGTCCGGTCGATCCATCCTGGGTCACGTTCGGCGTCAGCAGAACGAATGCGCTCCAGTTGCGGATCTGGACCGGCAGGTTGGCCACCAGTTCCGAGTCCATCACCTGCGAAACCTCGGTCTTTTCCGTGTCCAGGATCTGATTCGTGCCCGACACCTCGACCGTGGTGGCTTCCGCGCTCACCTTCAGCGTGAGGTTGATGGTGAGTGTCTGGCCTACCAGAAGCGTGATGCCCTTGGTTTGCACTTTGCCGAAGTTGGCCGCCGAGGCATCCACCTCGTAGTGCCCGGGCAAAAGGAACGGCGCCGAGTACAGGCCCTCAGCGTTGGTCGCGTACTGGTGCGCCACGCCGGTGTCGATGTTGATGACGGTCACCTGCGCGCCCGGGATCACCGCCTGGTTGATGTCGGCGACGGTCCCATTGATCGTGCCTGCGCCGGAAGTCTGCGACCTCGCAGCTACACCTGCGAATACCACGAAAAACGCCGTCAATACGATCGCGGCGAGAGTTCGCTGTGGACAGAAAGAGTGTTCCTTCGTCATGGGCTCTCCTTTTTTGAGGTTGGTAGGCTGCTACTGCGTCTTCGGAAGAACAGAGTGCAACGCCGTATTTGGGGGAAACGCGGCGAACGGAGCGAGTCTTTCCTCTGATTGGTCCTTATGGCCGGGAAAGAACGAAATCTAGCTCTGCATAAGCAGAGCAGAAAACACAGTTCCCGAAGACACCTTCTCTAGGCAGAAGGCTACCACACGGCGCAACCGGGCCGACCATCAAAATCCTGTGAAGAAGCGGTGCAAATCTACTCGTAAGCGAGGGCGTCGATGGGGTCTTTCCGGGCCGCCATCCAGGCCGGATAGAGCGCCCCGCAGATCGATCCGACGAAGGCGATGATGGCGCCCCGAACCAGCCATAAGGCCGTGATTTCAAAGTGCTGCGTGGGAAAGACATGCGCCATGAGGAAGCGCACTCCGTAAGTGCCTGCGATCCCAACCAACACGCCGGCCACCGCCAGAACCCCGCACTCGCGCAGTACCACGCCGACGATCGCCGGCTTGGATGCGCCCATCGACTTGAGAATCCCGATCTCGCGCGTGCGCTCAAGCACCGCCGTGTACATGGACTGGAAAATGACCAGAAAGCCGATGATGACCGCGATTCCCGTGATGACTTCGAGCGCCAGATTGAAGCCCGGAATCTTGCTCGGCGTCATCTGGTCCAGCCACTCGTCGACCGTAGTCAGGGTGTTGTTCCCGAAGCCGCGCGTCGCATGAATTTCCTGGAGCACAAGGTCGTCGTTCGCCGGGTTGTCGCACTTGATGTAGAACAGCGAAACCTTGTCGTCGGCCCCGGCCAGCTCCTGCATGGTCGCCAGTGGGATCAGTTTGCGCCCGCCCTTGCCCGGCTCCACGATCCCCGTGACCCGGAAGGGCCGATCGAGAATCGTCACCGTATCGCCAACGTGATAGCCCTTGCCGGACGCCGCGAAAACGCTGTCGATGATCGCGTCGTTCGGCCCCTGAAACGGGCCGCCGGCCAGAAAAACGAACGGCTTCAAGGCGTTGAAGCTCTGGTAGTCGATCCCGTACAGAATCTCCACGCTGCCGGTCGTCGAAATCTTCTGGATGGCCGGCGAAACCACCGTGACGTGCGCCAGCTTCAGCAGAGCTTCCCGGTCCCGGATCGGCATCGACGCCCCGCCCACCCCGTTGAACAGGCTGGCATTCGATGGCAACAACATCAGGTCGGCGCCGATTCCGTTGGTGCGCTGCTTCTGGTCGTTCAGCATGCCCATGAAGATGCCCACGATCGACAGGATCATGATCACTTCGATGGCCACGGCCAGGACGCTGATGACCGAACGCATGGGGCGGTGAAGCAGGTTGGCGAAGATGAGCTTGTTCATGTTGGAGCACGGATCGAGCGCGCGAAACAGCGATGGAACCGTTGTCTCAAGGGTATCAGCCTGGAGGCCTTCCGTCTCGTTGTGGCACCCATTCCAAAGGCCGTGACGGTTCTGAGCCCGCGCGCCCTGGACCGGCACGAGTCATTTTGACCGGAACACACGCCGGGTTTATCGTAAAGTGGAAATTAATCAGGGGCTTCTGGCCCGTTTCCGGTCCCCGATGAGCAGTTTCGGAGAAGACCTGCGCAAGGAGCGCCTCGCGCGCGGCATTGCGCTGGAAGACATTTCGACGGTTACCAAGATCAGCCAGCGCTACCTCGTTGCGCTGGAGCAGGAGAGGTTTCGTCTGCTGCCCGGCGGCATCTTGAGCAAGGGCATCGTCCGCAGCTACGCCAGCGCCCTCGGGCTCGACCCCCAGGAATGGACCGATCGCTTTCTCGTCGCTCAGGATGTGTCGGGCCAGGCAGGCGATGAAGAGCGCGGGTGGACGACCTTTGTCGCCAACGTGGGCAAGGCGCGGATTCTTCACCGTGAACAGGCCGAGGTTCGTTTGCGTTGGATCGGCGCGGTTCTGTTGGCGCTGGCGGTCGCCGCAGCCGCGCTCCTGTGCGTGCGCTACTACGGCCTGCACAAGGGCTGGTGGCACTCTCTTCTCATGGTGCAAGGGGCCGCAGCGGCGCTTCATGGCGCCGGGGCGTCCGCTCTCGGTCTGGTCGCGCTCGGCCTGAAGAAACCTTGGCCAGCCGCGAGGCAGCGGCTCGGGATCGCCTTTCCACCGTTTAGAGACCGATAAGCGCCATACACTGCAAGCCTTTGCCCCCTACCCCCGCCGCAATTACCATAGAATGAAGTACAGCCGGGCTCGAGCCCGCGCGCGCGGGCAGGCCGGGCCCAGGAACAGAATATGCGGCATCCGGCGGCAGGCAGCTTCCGCTGCGTCATGTCTCGAAGCCGGCCATCGCGGTAGCACCAAATGCAATCCCTGCCATGGGAAGGAGTCTGAAGTTGAGCGATCGTTTCTTGTTTACCTCTGAATCCGTCACCGAAGGCCATCCGGATAAGATCGCCGACCAGGTGTCGGATGCGATTCTGGACGCCTGCCTGGAGCAGGACCCCTACAGCCGCGTCGCGGCCGAGACCCTCACCGCCACCGGACTGGTCGTCATCGCCGGCGAAATCACCACCAAGGCCTACGTCGATTTCCAGTCGCTGGTTCGCGGCGTGGTTGCGTCCATCGGCTACGACAACGCGCTCTATGGCTTCGACTCGAACACCTGTGCGGTGATCTCGAGCATTAACAAGCAGTCGGGCGACATCGCCCAGGGCGTCGATACCGGCGGCGCGGGCGACCAGGGCATGATGTTCGGCTACGCCTCGAATGAGACGCCCGAGCTGATGCCGGCGCCGATTTCACTGGCCCACAAGCTCTGCCGGCAGTTGACAGCCGTGCGCAAGAGCGGCAAGCTCCCCTACCTGCGCCCCGACGGTAAGAGCCAGGTGACAGTGGAGTACGGAGAAGACGGCAAGCCGGCGCGCATCGACGCGGTGGTCATCTCAAGCCAGCACTCCGAGTCCGTCAGCAACGAAGATCTCCACGCCGACATCCTTAAGCATGTCATCCAGGCGGTTCTGCCCGGGCAGTGGCTCGACGAGCACACCAAGTACCACATCAATCCCACCGGCCGCTTCGTCATCGGCGGGCCCATGGGCGACACCGGCCTCACCGGCCGCAAGATCATCGTGGACACTTACGGCGGCATGGGCCGGCACGGCGGCGGCGCTTTTTCGGGAAAAGACCCGACCAAGGTCGACCGCTCGGCTGCCTACATGGCGCGCCACATCGCCAAGAACATCGTGGCCGCGGGACTGGCCGAGAAGGCCGAAGTGCAGCTTGCCTATGCCATCGGCGTTGCCGAGCCGGTGAGCGTCCTTGTGGAGACCTTCGGAACCGGAAAGCTCAGCGAGGCTAAGCTCACCGCGCTCGTCCGCAAGAACTTTGCGTTGACGCCCAAGGGAATCATCGAGGCCCTCAACTTGCGCCGGCCGATCTTCCAGAAAACCGCCGCCTACGGGCACTTCGGCCGCACGGAGCCGGAGTTCACCTGGGAACTGACCGACAAGGCCGCCAAGCTCGCGGAACAGGCCGGGGCAGCAGCAACAGCGAAGACGAAGTAGACGCCCGGCGTCGCGAACACGCTGTTCAAAGATGGGATCCGCTGGCCAAGGCGGGTCCCATTGCTTTTCGTGATCTGAACTGATTGAACGAGAATTGCGAGAAGAACGAGTTTTTCCTTCGAAAGAGGCCTGTTTGGATGCCAGATTCGACCGATATTGACCGCAATTTTCAGGTCGATTTGTTGATTCCAAATGAGTTAGATCGGAACCAAGATAGCTATACCCCTATGTGGGGGAGAACCGGTCGTCTGGGTTTGGCGATTGTCTCGGCGACAGGAGATCGATGGCTAGACCATTGTCTGACGATCTGCGCTGCGGATTCTTCAAGCGTATGAGCGCAAGGAAGGGTCGCGGCGGCAATTGGCGCCGCCTTGAAACCCAACTCCAACTGAGACTGAACGTGCACCCGCTCAGATAAGTTCAACTGCTCATAGAACTTGCCCATGCAACATCATCCCAAAGCGAAATGTTGCACTTCGAGATTGAGCGCGGCCCCTTAAAACGATTACTGCTGACAACGCCGCCGCGTGGCTTCGTCACTGCGGCTACCAGGACACACCAATCATGGCTTCGCTCCAGTTGTCAGCGATCAGTGGTCAGAAAACGGAAAGACAGGGGACGACGGAGTAGAGAGACAGAAAACAGAGAGTAAGGAACAGAGGCGGCGTTCGCCGGGGCGGACGCCGTTGGTGTTTTTGGGGGGAGTGAAGGGGCGAAGCGGGATGGGCGCTTTCAGCGCAAACCGCGGGGCCGGCTTGCGGCGGGGCAGCAGAGGGGCAACCTGCGGGCAGGCATTGTGCGGCCGTACCCTTTCCGCAAGGTGCGCGGAAAGGACGGAGCAACGCGGCGGGAAGAGCGCCGGCTGCGACGAAGGGGCGCGCCTCAGTCCATTTCAGGGCGGCGAACCGCGCGAAGCGGGCTAGCGGCGGGCGTTGGCGAGGGCTTCGTCGATGAGCTGGAAGAGTTTGCTGCGGTCAACGACCTCGACAAAGGGCGCGGCGTGGGCAGCGCTGGTGACGATCCAGATGGTGGGGGTGTGCTCGATGCCGACGCGCTGGCCGAGGGCGTAGTCGTTCTTAACCTGCTGGGTGAAGTGGCCCATTGGGTCGACGGCGAAGGGCAGGGCGACACCGTGGGCGGAGGCGAACTTCTGCGTGAAGTCCTGGAGCTGGCCGAGGGTCTCGATGGAGACCTGGTTCTCGAAGACGGAGTCGCGGTAGTCGTCGCCGAGCTTCTTGCTCTTGGTGTCGAAGAAGCGGGCGTTGACGGCTGCCTGGAAGCTCCAGGCGTGCTGTGGGAGCGGGAAGTCGTGGCGGACCCAGGGGATGTCGTACTTGGCGGCAGCTTCCTTGAGAAGGGGGTTGGCGCGGGCGCAGTCGGGGCACTCGAGGTCTTCGAACTCGACGATGGCGATGCGGGCGCCGGCCGGGGGCTTGAGGGCGGCGGGGTCGTGGACCTGTGTGGTCTGCGGCGTGCCGAACTGGGCGTGCGCGGCCGGGGCGGAGCCGACGAGCGCGGCGACCATCAGAGCGGCGGGCGCGAGGGCCAGGACGACTGTCAGGCGGGCGCGGCTGGAGCGGGTGCGGAGGGAACGCGCGGGCAACGAGGTCACGATAAAGGACATAGCAGTTGGACGACTCCCTGAAAGTATTGTAACGAGAAAGACAGGGAACGAGGGAACAAGAGAGCAGGGAATAGGGAGCGAGGGAGCGGAAAGGCAGGGTCAA
>JBEKUS010000144.1:0-8996 GCA_049514795.1 Occallatibacter sp. | reverse complement strand
ATGGCTGCGCCGGAAGCTCTCAAGATCAACCTATTGCTTCCCGATGTGCCCCTGCGGGCGCTGGATGCGCTCTCTTCCGGGCCAACGTCGCCCGACCACTCGACCGTGGCCGACGTGCGCGAACTGATCGCCACGTACGATCTCGCGCCAAAGTTTCCCGCATCTATTCGCGCGTTCTTCGAGCGCGAGGACCTGCCCGAGTCGCCGGGCAACAAGAGCTGGCGTCCGTCGTTCCTGCCCAAGCTGCCCCGGGCCGACGCCACGCGCCCGCGCTCGATGACCTCGGCGGACAGTCTGCGCGGGGAGGACGCAGCCTTCAGCGACTCCGTCTTCGAGATTCTTCTCTCCAGTCATGACCTGGTCGAGAATGCGCGCGCCCGCGCCCGCGCCGCCGGCTATCACGTCATCGTCGACAACGGTTGCGACGACTGGGATTACGCCGATGCGGCGCGCTACCTGCTGGAGCGGTTCCATACTTTTCGCGCCAGCCACGACCGCTTCTGTCTAGTCTCCGTGGGCGAAGTCACGGTCACAATCGACCGAACACCGGGCGCGGGCGGCCGGAATCAGCAGTTCGCCCTGGCCTGCGCCCTTGAGCTCGCCAAATATCCCGGTGCGCGCCTGACTGTGCTCAGCGCGGGCTCCGATGGGATCGACGGCAACACGCAGGCCGCCGGCGCCATCGCCGATCCGACCACCGTCGCGCGCGCGAAGGCCTTCGGCTTCGACCCCGAGCAGTCGCTGGCCGAGTTCAATGCCTGTCCGCTCTTCACCGCAATTGGCGACTCGGTGGTCACCGGTCCCACCGGCCAGAACCTCAGGGACCTGCGCCTGCTGATCTCGGAAAACGCCTGATGCAGCCGGCCGCTGCGCCGGGGCCCCCGTAGAAAATCGAATTTACTTTCTGTTACGAATCCGGAAAAGCTGAAGTAGGATGGGATTCGTGCCTCGAAAGCCACTCCGGAAAGCGACCGGCAAGCCCCCTGACATTCGCGCGGTTGCCGCAGCAGCAAAAGTGTCGATCGCCACGGTTTCGAGAGCCATGAACGGCTCGAGTCTGGTGAGCGAGCATCTGAGCAAGCGCGTCTGGCAGGCCATTCGGCAACTGAACTATCTCCCCAACACCCACGCGCGGACACTGGTCTCCGGCCGCAGTCGTCTGTTGGGCATCATCGTCGAGAACATCACCAACCCCTTTTTCCCGGAGCTGATCCAGAGCTTTGAAGAGATCGCCGTGGCCCGCGGCTACGAGATCCTGGTCAGTTCCACGAACAGCGATCCGGCGGTGCTGGCCACCTGCGCGCGCCGCATGCTGGAGCGCAAGGTCGACGGCGTGGCCGTGATGACCTTCGGGGAGGAGGAGCCCGTTCTCGATCAGATCGTGCACCGCGGCGTACCTATTGTGATGGCCGAGTTCAAGCTCGACGATCCCAAAGCCAGCACCATTCTGCTCGACTACTCCACCGGTATGCACCAAGCCGTTCGTCATCTCGCCGACCTCGGCCATCGCTCGATCGCTTTCTTGGCCGGCCCTCACAGCCTGCACTCGGCCATCACGCGCGAAAACGACTTTCGAACGGCAATGCAGTCGGCCGGGCTCCCTCTCCAGAAGAAGTGGATCATCGAGTGCGATCACACGCTCAAGGGAGGAGTCTCCGGCTTCGAGCAGTTGCGCAAACTCGCCAATCGCCCCACCGCGATCATGTGCTCCAACGACATGACCGCTATCGGCGTCCTTCGCGCGGCGCACATGGATGGACTGCGCGTGCCTCACGATGTCTCGGTGATCGGCCTCGATGACATCGACTTCGACGAGTACACGCTGCCGCCGCTGACCACGATTCGCCTATCGCGCGCAGAACTGGCCCGCGCCGCCTTCAATGCGCTCCGGCTGCAAATCGAAGATAGTGATGGCTCAAGACTGCGTCGCGAATTCCTCGTTTCGACGAACCTGGTCGTGCGCGGCTCCACTGCCGCGCCCCCTGGCGGCCCATGAATAAAGGACCGGGACCGATTCTGCTTTCCAATGGCATCGTGAAGCGTCAATTGAATTGACCTCGAATTTCCCCGGGCCCGATGTACGAGCCGGGCATCTCAATCTGCCAAATGGACGGCTCGTTTGGGAACACGACGGTGATCAAGGGCGTATCGGAATAACATGAGGACCTGGGGTTGGGGACTATTTCTTTGCCTGGTTACGGCGGGCCAATGCGCCGCCGACAGACGCAACTCCACCGCCGCACCGCCGGTTGCCAACCCGCAGCGCACCGAGACGACCGTGCCATTGATCGATCGGGCCCTTCACCTGACCGATTTCCCCAACATGGCGCCGCGTGCCGATCTTCGTCCCAAGCTTGCGCAAGTCGACGGTTTCATCCAGAATTCACCCGACGACGGGAAACCGGGGATGGAGAAGACCGAAGTCTGGATGGCGTACACCAAGTCGGCCATCTATTTCGTCTTCATCTGTCACGACGATCATCCGAACCTGATTCGCGGCCACCTGGCGCGCCGCGAGAATATTCTCAAGGACGACAATGTCGCGGTGCTTCTCGATCCCTTCCGCGACCGGCGCCTCGGAGTGGGCTTTCGGGTCAATCCAGCCGGCGTACAAGCCGACTCGTCCTGGAGCGAGGCCAATGGGAACGACTACAGCTACGACACGGTGTGGGACTCGGAAGGCCAGGTGACCCGCGACGGATGGATGGCGCTGATTTCGATTCCCTTCCGCAGCCTTCGCTTCCCCCGCAGTCAGTCAGACTGGGGAGTGGTCTTCATTCGCAACCTGCCCCGCAACTCCGAGGCCGACTACTGGCCGCGCGTGGCGGCAAACGTAAGCGGCGTCCTGAGCCAGGAAGGCACGCTGCACGGAATCGAAGGCGTGACCGGCTCGCACAATCTGCAGTTCAATCCCTACGGCCTGTCGCAGAACGAGCGCAAGCTGATCAACATTGATCCGGCCAACCCCTACATCAGCTCGCGCCACTTCGAGAACACCGGCGGGGGCGAGGCCAAGCTGATCCTCAAAGACAGCATCGTTCTGGACGCCACCGTCAACCCAGATTTCAGCGACGTCGAATCCGACCAGCCGCAGTTCACCGTCGATCAGCGTTATCCGGTCTATTTTCCTGAATTGCGGCCGTTCTTCCTGGAGAACGCGAACTACTTCTCGACCCCGATCAATTTGATCTACACGCGAAGCATCGTGCATCCGGAATACGGCGTCCGTCTGACCGGCAAGATGCAGCATACGAACGTCGGGCTCTTTCTGACCGACGACCGCCAGCCGGGTGAGGCGGTTGCGCCCGGCGATCCCCTCTACCGGAAACGCGCAACCGTGGCTGTGGGCCGCGTTTCTCAGGACATCGGCAAGGGATCGAGCCTGGGCGTGATCTACACCGACGAGGAGTTCGGCAAGGGCTGGAACCGAATTGGCGGCGCCGACTTCACCATCCGCTTCGACAAGCATTGGACCGCGTGGGGACAAATGGTCGAAAGCTCGACCATGAGCGACGAAGACAGCGGCTCACCACCGACATATTCGGCCGGCCCAGCCAGCGCCTTTCAACTGCAGCGCTCCGGCCACGCCTTCAACCTCTGGAGCAGCTACGTGGACAACAGCACCGGCTTCGAGACTCAGCTCGGCTTCATCCAGTCGGCCAACTTTCGCTACGAGCATACACACGCCACATATCAGTGGTTTCCGAAGCACCGGTTCTATCAAAGCTTCGGGCTTGAGACGGACCAGAACATCGCCTTCGATCATCAGGGCGACCGCGTCTTCCACTATTCGACCTTCGATCCATTCTGGCTGCTGCCGCGCGATATTGTGATGGCGCCCATCTTCGGCCAGAACTCGGATACCGTCAGCCCGCAGAGCTATTCGGCGCTCACCGGTTTCAGAAACTTCACCGAGAATTTCGGCGGACTCGTGGTGCGCGGCGCGCCCTGGTCGCAATTCAATTTCAATCTGGTCGCGATTCGCGGCGGGAACGTCAACTACAACCCCGTGGCCGGACAGCCGCCGTCGCTTCTCAACCAAGAGACCGTGTCGCTTCTTTTCACTCTGCAGCCGGTTCACCCGCTGACCATCGACAACACCTATCTGCTGGATCGCGATCATGCGGTCGCCGGCGGCGCCCTGGTCTATGAAACGCAGACCATGCGGACCAAGGTGAACTACCAGTTCACTCGCTCGTTCTCGGCCCGCTTGATTGCGGAGTACGATTCCACGCTGGCCAACCCGGCGGAGACCTCGCTCCCGCGAACCAGGCAGGTGGCCACGCAGGCGTTGCTTACCTGGCTGCCGCATCCCGGCACGGCGATCTACATCGGCTACAACGACGACCTGCAGAACCTGGATCGCGGCCTCTGCAATCGCTTGCCCGGCGGCGCCTGCGATCCGAACAATACCACCCCGCCGCGCGCCGGACCGATGATGAACGACGGCAGGCAGATCTTCATCAAGGCCTCGTACCTGTTTCGATTCTGAGAAGAGATTGATTGCCGGCGCGGCTCCGGATGGCCTTTTTACTGTGCCGCCATCGCTCTTTCGGCCGCCGGAGCGGTTGCTTCGCGCCATGCCGTGATTTCGGCGTGCGTCTCGTCGGCGGCAACGCGCCGGTGCGGATAGACGCGCGGCTCGCCGAAGTGGACCTGGGCCGAGAAGCCCTTCACGCCAAGCACGCTCCATAGATGGGTGGCGAACGACGTGTCGTCGTACCAGCAGAGCTCCCGCTCCTCGACACCGCCCTCGATCACGTACCGCAGTCCCGCTGCTGTAATCGGCGCGCCTATGGTTGTCGCCGGATCGATCAGTCGCGAGTGGAAGCGGAGCAACTGCTTGCCATCGGTGCTGGTGCCCTCGGGGAACAGCAGCACCGGAACCGGCATGCGAAGACGTTCGATCATCTTCTCCGCCACCACCATGGCGCTGGCCAGGCTGGAACGGTCAAGGAACAGCGTGGCCCCCATCTGCGCCGCCTTGCCGAAATACGGCCAGCGTTCGATCTCCGTCTTGGCGACGAAGAAGCAGGGCATCTCCGCGCTGAGGATAAGGATGTCGAGGTAGCTTAGGTGATTGGACACCACCAATCCGTGCGATGGAGGCTTGCCCGTCATTTTCGAGCCGATGCCGAGCGAACGCAGAATCATCCGCGAAGCAATCTGCACCCACTGGGCGCGGCGCTCCAGCGTCATCGGCCCGCGCAGGCGCATCAGCCAGAAGCGAACGAAGCAGAATGCCAGAACAAAAACCAGCGCCACAGCGCGCCGGAGCCGGCGCAGCGTCAAGTGGTCAGAGGCGCCAGGAAGCGGTTGCGCGCCGCCGGCGAAAGCAATTTCAGATCCAGGAGCGTAAGGAAGTCGATGGTGTGAAACTCGCGGTCCCATGCCGGCGGCGCGGCGATACGTGCGCCAATCGCAAGATAGGTCTTCAGCAGCTTGGGAACCTTGACTGGGGAAGGAGCAAGCGCCGGAGTTGAACCTTCCGGCTGCGATCCATCGGGCTGGCAGGTCGACGGCTGTGCGTCCGCGTTCTGCCGCTCCTCAGGGCACGCATAGGCTGCGGTTGGCGCCGTCTCAAACTCCCTGGGAATCCGGAAGTTGTCCAACTGGCGGTACATTTGCCAGCCTTCCGCCGGGTCGTTGGAGTTCAACGAAGAGCAACCGAGCAAATAACGAAGCCCCATGTCGGTAGCATACTGCGCGATGCCCCGCCATAACAACATGAGCACTTCGGGGGTGCGGTGCTCGCGGTCGATCGATGCGCGCCCCAGTTCCAGGACCCCCGGCCGCAGCGGCTCATAGGGCGTCAGGTCGAACTCCTGCTCCGAGTAATAACCCAGTTGGCGCGTCGCGGTCGTCCCCGATTGCATCCGGTAGGTTCCCACCACCCGGCGGGTCGCCTTGTCTTCAACAAGAAGGTGCTCGCACACGGGATCGAAGCGGTCCGTGTCGAGCCCGGTCTCATAGGAGCTCTCCAGGCCCTCGCCCAACTCGATATTGAAGACCTTGAAGCGCAGGCGGCAGGCCGCCTCGCGATCCTCGGCAGTCTCTGCCAGGCGCAGACGGTATCGCCCGACGTCGGCGTGAATGCGCGAAACGTGCCCCGGCAACGAATGGGCCGGAGCGCAGGCGGCGAACTCGATTTCCGTAATGGGGGTGGAACGGAGATTGGGCTGCAGCGGAGTCATTGACCGATTGAACGGAGCCACCGGATCAGTCTCCCACCGGTTGATGAAAGGACTGTCAATCCAATTCAAAAACCGTGCGAATATTGTCTTCGAACTTTAATGCGGAAGATGATACAGGCGCGGCATCGTCTTGTGCGAGGATTATCTTTGTGATTTGGCTCACGTAG
This sequence comes from Occallatibacter sp., assembly GCA_049514795.1. Taxonomy (GTDB): domain Bacteria; phylum Acidobacteriota; class Terriglobia; order Terriglobales; family Acidobacteriaceae; genus Telmatobacter. The sequence goes on along the minus strand of JBEKUS010000144.1, from coordinate 2,635 downwards.
CCATTCCCGGGCGAGACCGCTCTCTGCCGACCGCGTCCCGCAAGCCCCTTCACCCAAACCATCGCTGCAACTTTCCCGTCCTGAAATCTGGGGATTTGTTTTCGGGCCGGCCGGAAGTTGGGTTCGGAGCGCCGGAGAGAGACGAACAGCCGGAAACACGGCCGCCGGTAGGGCGGCCGGTCCCCGGCCGGGGTTCGTTTCTAATTGCTTCGCCGCGTCCGCTTCGCTTCAGCGCATTCGCGCGCCTGGATAAACAAACCCGGCACGCGCCGCGTAGCCGCCTCCAGCGAATCCTGGACCCGTGTATCCATAGGCGTAGACACGCGGCGCATACGGCCGCACCATCGGCAGGCTCATATACGCTCGCGGCGCGTAGACGACCCCAACCCGCGGCACGATCACGACGCTGTAGCCCATCGCCACCGGATACGGCGCGACCACGACGGGCGCAACGTACGGCGCCACGATCACAGGCGGCGCATACGCCATCACAGGAGGAGCCGGCTGCTCGACCGGCGCAGGCTGCTCGGGGACATACGCATTCTGCTGCTCGGGCTCCGGCTGTTGGACGGGAGGAGCCGGCTGGGGCGCGTCGGAGTTCGACCCGCGCTGGTAGAGCCCATAGGGATCGCGCTGCGGCTCCGGCGCCACCGGCACCTGGAGGTCATCCATCACTCGCAGCGTGAGCGCCGTTTCCTGCTTCAGCGTCGGGCGCGGCCCGCGGCGCGGCAATTCAAGCAGGTCGATCGGCCACAGCACCGGGATCATCCACAGGATCGTGTCGCGAACGGCGTGCCCTTTGCCCAGAATGCGCCCCTGCGCATCGATCTTGTAGCCGGGCACGTCGACGACCTTCGCGTTGATGGGAACGACCGTGTCGCCGACGTAGAGCCGGTCGAAGCTGAGTTCCATCCAGCCTTTGCCGACGAAGTGGCCGGGGTCTTTGTATTCGGCGAATTCTCCGCCCAGATAACTGCCATAGGGGAGCATGAAGTCGCCGCGTTTGTGCTCGACTTTGCACAGCACGGGATCGCCGACAGCGGTGGTTTTCGAGGAGATGCGCGCGTCGCCGGTTGTGCAGGACACCAGCGAGCCGGCGGGGATGAGACGCTGGCCGGCGTCAGCGAACAGCGGAGGCGCCAGCAAGAGAGAGAGGACAACGAGGGAGATAGGTTTCATGGATCGTCTCCAAGGCGAAGCTTCGGACGAGGATTCCCTGCGGCTCGCGAAGATCGAGTCTGCGCGAGCGGGAACAGGCAGGAAAACCCCAATACCGCAGATGAACCCTGCAGGAATGCAAAAGTTTCGCGGGATGAAGAGAATATTTCGTTGCGCGAGGTGACAAAAGGAATGAAGATGCGTCGTGTGCGGTCCGTCGATGCATCCTCAATTCGTATAGATCCGCACGTAATCGACAAGCATCTGCGAAGGGAACGGCGTCGCCGCGTTCGGCGGGCCCGGCCAGTCGCCCCCGATCGCCAGGTTCAGAATGAGGAAGTTGCTCTGGCTGCCGTCGAACGGCCAGACCGCGCCGCTCAGGCCGCTCAAGCTGGTCGAGGTGTAGGTGACGTAGGGCTTGGTGGGGTCGTCGATGTAGTACGACACGCTGTTCTTGCCCCAGATCATGCCATAGGTGTGCCAGGTCGACGCGGTCGCGCCGCCGGTGAAGTCGTAGATCGTTCCGATGTGCGAGCCGGTGAACCCGGTTCCGTGAATCGATCCCTCATTCCAATCCGACGTTCCCGCGGGCGGATTGCCGGATGGCGGTCCCGCAGCATCGATCCGCTCCATCACGTCCATCTCTCCGCAGGCCGGCCACCCCACCGCGGCAATCGTGTTGCCCATCGACCACCCCGCCGGCCAGAAGCCCTGGGCCTCCGGTACTTCGATGCGAAACTCCAGGCGGCCATATTGAAAGCTGAACAGCCCCTGCGACTTGAGCCGCGCCGAAGTATAGACGCCCGTTGACGGCTGCTGCGCCACGATGTGCAAGTATCCGTCGGTCCCGACATACGCGCTCGGACTCGCCGTCGCACAGGGCGAGGTGTTCGATCCCCACGCGCAATACGTTTCCAGCTCGTTGTTGCCAAACCCGCCGCTCCCGGTATCGTAGGTCCACACCTTCGGATCGGGTTGTGCATTGGCTCCCGTCGCGTTCGTGAACTCGTCGCTCCACACCAGCGTGCCCGAGGGGATGTTCGGACTGAAGCTCTGCGACGCGACATCGCTGGCGCCGCCCAAGCCCTGCGCAATGGCCTTGACCGTCAGGTTCGACGCCACCAGAAACGGCGCCTGGTAGGCCTGCGAGGATGCCGTCGGCGTCGTTCCGTCGACCGTGTAGTAGATGGCCGCGCCCGATGTCGTCGTCGACAGGCTCACGATCACCGCGCCGTTCAGCGCCGCGGTTGTGTTGATGGCCGGCGTCGCTGCCCGCTGCGCAGACCCGGAACCGCCCGAATTGTCCGCGCCGCTGCCGCCGCAAGCGCACAACGGCCCGCCGGACAACACGGCCCCCGACAGCATTGCCGCGAAAACACCGACCCGCACTCTGCCCCACGCTGAACGAGGAATCATGACCGCCTCCCAACGCACACATCTGACCATCAACGGTCTTCCCTAGTCAATGTTCTGGGCC
>JBEKUS010000143.1:0-10786 GCA_049514795.1 Occallatibacter sp. | reverse complement strand
GTGACCAAGCCGGCGGATCACAATGCGGCATATGAGTACTTCAACTCGAGGTACGGACGGCTGGACATTCTGGTGAACAATGCGGGGATCGCGGGTGGAACGTTCCCCGGCACGGGGCCGGAGCACAGGGCAGCCGATGTGCCGATGGATCTGCTGCGCAAGGTTTTCGATACGAACTTCTTTGCGCCGGTCGCGCTGACCGAGACGCTGCTGCCCCTGATCCGGAAGAGCCCGGCGGGTCGGATTGTGAATTTGTCGAGCATTCTGGGATCGCTGGCGCTGCATTCCGATCCCGGGTCGGGAATCTACAATTCGAAAACGTTTGCCTATGACGCATCGAAGACGGCGCTCAATGCGTTCACGGTGCATCTGGCACACGAGCTGAAGGACACGAAGATCAAGGTGAATTCGGCGCATCCCGGATGGGTGAAGACCGATATGGGCGGAGCGGAGGCGCCGATGGCGTTGAGCGATGGCGCGAAGACGAGCGTGCGGCTGGCGACGCTCGGCGAGGATGGGCCGACGGGTGGGTATTTCCACATGGACGAGGTCATTCCCTGGTGAGAGAAACAGGGAACAAGGGATTGAGAGAACGAGGGAACGAGAGAGCAGGGACAGACGGAATAGAGACTGGGGACCAGGGGCGTGACGATTCGTGGACGGGGTAGGAGGGGCGCGCTTGCCAGCGGGCGGCGGAGCGTGACAACCTTAGAGGCAGTGCGCGATTTGCGCAGGCGAAGGAGTGTGTGAACTCACCATGCCTATCCAAACTACAGAAAAGATCTGGTACAACGGCAACTTGATTCCTTGGGAGCAGGCGACGATCCACGTGATGAGCCACGTGATTCACTACGGCTCGAGCGTCTTTGAGGGGATTCGCTGCTACGGCCAGCCGCACGGCTCGGCGGTGTTCCGGCTGCCGGAGCACATGCAGCGGCTGCTGGATTCGGCCAAGATCTACCGGATGGACGTTCCGTTCACGCTGGAAGAGTTGTGCGCGGGAGTCGTGGAGGTGATCGAGGCGAACGGAGTGGCGCCGTGCTACATCCGGCCGATCATCCTTCGCGGGTACGGGGAGATTGGCGTGAACCCGAAGGGATGTCCGCTCGAGGTCTACATTGCGAACTTCCCGTGGGGCAAGTACATCTCCGGGCATGGAGGCGCGAACGTGTGCGTCTCGAGCTGGCACCGGTTGGCGCCGAACACGATGCCGGCGCTGGCCAAGGCCGGGGCGAACTACATGAATTCGCAGCTCATCAAGATGGAGGCCGAGACGAACGGCTACCAGGAGGGCATTGCTCTGGACGTGAACGGGCTGGTGAGCGAGGGATCGGGCGAGAACCTGTTTATCGTGCGCAACGGTGTGCTGTTCACGCCGCCGCTGGCGAACTCGGCGCTTTCCGGGATCACGCGCGACAGCGTGCTGACCCTTGCACGCCACCTTGGGCTGACGGTAACCGAGCAGGCGTTGCCGAGGGAGCTGTTGTACATCGCCGACGAGGTCTTCCTGACAGGAACGGCGGCCGAGGTGCAGCCGATCCGGTCGATCGACCGCGTTTTGATCGCGGACGGGACGCCGGGCGAGATCACCAAGAGGATCGCGGACGAGTTCTTTGCGATTGCCAACGGGCTGAAACCCGACCGGTTCGGATGGCTGACGCCAGTGAAGGTAGACGCGAGCGAAACGGTGACGGCGTAAAGCAGCTTTCAGCCGTCAGCCGTCAGCTGTCAGCATTCAGGCCGGCGTTTCGCTTATGCGTGCGGAGGAGCGCCGCACTGAGTCTTTGCTGAATATCTGCGGCGCGGCGGCCAATTATCATGAATCCGAGCGTCGCTTGGTGCTTCGCGCGTTGCGGAGCCACGCGGCGCTGCTGGAAAGGAAGATCGGCAACCCGTGAAACCCGACATGAGAGTTTCGTTCGCCGGATTGGAACTGGTGAATCCGGTGATCGCGGCCAGCGGAACGTTTGGCTACGGCATTGAATTTGAAGAGATCGTGTCGCTGGAGCGGCTGGGCGCCATTGTCACCAAGGGCATCTCGCTGGAGCCGATCGCGGGCAACGCCGCGCCGCGCATCTTGCCTACGGCGGCGGGAATGCTGAACGCCATCGGTCTGCAGAATGTGGGCGTGGAAGATTTCGTGGAGCGAAAACTCCCAGCGTTGAAGCGGTATCCGAAGTGCAAGGTGATTGTGAATGTCTTCGGGTACACGGTGGCCGAGTATATCGGCGTCGTCGAGCGGCTGAACCATGCGGAGGGGGTCGCGGCGTACGAACTAAACGTTTCGTGCCCGAACGTTCATGCGGGCGGCATGTCGTTTGGGACGGACGCGGGATCGCTCGAGTACCTGGTGAGCCGCGTGAAAGCGCACGCGCGGAGGCCGTTGATCGTGAAGCTTACGCCGAATGTCACCTCGATCGCGCACATGGCGCAGGTGGCGGCCGATGCGGGGGCCGACGCGGTGAGCCTCGTGAACACGTTCCTCGCCATGTCGATCGACGCGGAGGAGCGGAAGCCGCGCCTGGACAACGTGACGGGTGGATTGTCGGGTCCGGCCATAAAGCCAATCGCGCTGCGCATGGTTTACGAGACGGCGAAGGCGGTGAGGATTCCGATCCTGGGCATGGGCGGGATCATGACGCCGGAGGATATCGTGGAGTTCCTGCTGGCCGGGGCGACGGCAGTCGAGATTGGCACGGCGAGTTTTGCCGATCCGCGGGCGACCGAGCGACTGGTCAAGGGGCTGACATCGTGGTGCAAGAGCCACGATGTGGAGAGGGTGGCGAGCCTGACGGGAGCGCTGGAAGTGCAGGGAGCAAGGGACCAGGGGAACTAGGGAACATGAAGGCAGGGACCAAGGAGCCGACCCGCCGCGATTCTGCTATCTGTTTCTCTCCGATCTAACGATCAATTGTTCGAACGATTTCGGGCGAAATCCTCGAGTGGAAAATCAAGAGGCAGACGCCGCAAGCTGGGCGGAGAAATCTGGTTCGTCAGGCGGAGCGGCGGCAGCTTGCGATGAGCGGGCCGATTGCGCAGGGCTGCACGGGGCCGAGAGTCTTCCGGAGAGGCTAAAGGCGTTTGATGAAGGCGAGGGCTTCGGCGAGCTGGGGGAAGCGGGCCTCTTCGGCCTTGAACTCGCGGGAGTGGACGCAGCGGCGCAGGCCGCGGGTCCTGACCGGGTACTTGAGGTGCAGCATCTCGTGGTAGAGCAGGTACTCGATGGCGTATCGGGGGCTGGACGGGCGGTCAAAGACGCGGCTGACGACGATGGTGTTGTGGGCGGCGTCGTAGTGGCCGAGTGAACGCTTGGCGTGATGCTCGCTCCAGGTGAGCTCGGGTCGGCCGAGGAGCCCGCCGAAAAAGCGCGTGTTGAGAGAATCGAAAACCTCATCGAGATGGAAGTAGCGGCCCTCGGGGCCGAAGTACCGCTTGCTGCCGCGCGCCGTGCGGATGAGCTCGGTTTGGCGCGTGACCGCGGCGCTGGTAGCGAACCGCTTGTAGCGGAGGTTGTGCGCGCGCTCGATGGGTTTGCGGTAGAGCTTGGCGAGAAGGATGTGAGCGATGGCGTGGAGGACTTGCTCCGGCGCGCCTTCAAGCAGGTCGGAGAGCGAGACAAAGATCTCGCCCTCGCGCAGACGGATGGTGGTGTTGAGCGAGGTGAAGCGCCGCAAGCGGACATGGATTGGCGGCATGGGCGCGCGCGGGCGAAGGGCGCGGTACTCGTGCTGGAAGATGGGGGCGAAGTCGGGGGTCACCAAGTCGGAGGTTAACAGAAGACGGCTTCGCACGACTAGCTACTAGCTAGAAGCTGAAAGCTAGTAGCTGCCTCACTTCGGCTCCCAGCGGTCCTGGTCCTTTTCGTCGGGGTGAGCCTTGAAGTAGGCTTCCTGGTCCGCGGTGATCTGCTTGGCTTGATCGGCGAGGTCGCCGAGGCTTTCGAGAGCTTCCTTGAGCGAAAGCTCGAAGCCCGGTTCGCTGGGCAAACCGCGCAGCGCGCCCTGCCAGCGCTCGATTCCTTCGTTGAGCCTCTTGAGCGACCGGCGTATGTCGGCCTTGCGCTCGGAGTAGATGTCGAGGTTGTCGCCGAACTCGTCAAGCAGCGCGGCGAAGTCGAGAAGCTCGCCGTTGAGACGCTGACTACGCGCGGGAGACTTGGCGCGGGCGGTGAGGCCCTTGACGGTGTCGGAGTATTCGTCGAGGAACTTGATGTAGAGGCCGACGCGTGTCACGGGATCGATGCCGGCTTCGGCGATCTGGTCCTGCTGCGCCTCGGTCAGCGGCTCGCGCTTTTGCTTTTGCGCCGCGATTGGTGCGGCGAAGACGAGGCAGAAGAAGATGACGGCGAGAGTGCGCATGGCGTCAAGCCTCCGGCGGTTCTATTGAAGCATAAACGGGGACTAGCAGCCCGTGGTAGAAGCGGCGCTATTTCGGCAGCGCAGGTGACGATTGCAATGCTTCTGTGTCGCGGCGAATACCTGCGGTGGTGGGATAAGGCTTGAACATGCCCGATGCTGTTTAGTACGAGTATAATGCCTGGGTATTTGGAGGGAAGGCAGCATGAACTGGACGCGAGTCGTTGCGATCGTTGTTGGCGCCGGTGTCGTCTCGTCGCTTACTGACTGGTTCTTTGCCGGCGATTGGATTCATAGACGCTACAGCTATCCCGAAATCTGGCGTCAGGGTGCCGAAAGGAGAGCGATTGCTCTGACCAGTCCGCTACCATTTCTGACCTGCGGGATCTTTGCCTATGTCACCGCCCGGCTGGGTCTTCATTCTGTGTCGGGCGCGGTCAAACTGGCGGTTGCGGTATGGCTGATTGGCCCGTTGCCCCTGATCCTCACTAATGCCGCATTTATGAAGCTGCACCGGGTCTTTGTGGTATCTTACGCGATTGGCTGGCTCATAAAACTCACAATCGTTGCGGTGGCAGTTGGCTGTTTCCTTCGTTGACGCCGACAAGAGAATCTATCGCGACGTTTGGCCCCCTGCGACTTTAGCCACAGCCTGCTAGGGAACAGGGAGCAAGGCAGCAAGGGAGCGAGAGAGCGAAGCGGCAAGGACAACAGGGACATCGGAATAAAGGAACAGGGAAAAGGGGAACGAGAAGATAGAGACGAAGGAATTGGGGACGCAGAGGATCAGGCTTGGTCGAAGCTGACTACGGGCGACGTGCGTCAGTCTTGCTGACAACTGGCAACTACTTCTGGAACACCTGCATCATGGCCGCGTTCTTGACGTCGGTGACCTGCGCGAGGGTCTGCTGCACGAGCGGGCGGTCTTCCAGGCTGCTGGACTGGAGCATCTCGTTCAGGCGGAATGCGGTGCGGCGGAGCAGGATCTGGGCGTTCTTGAGGCGCTTGTCGTGATCGGACAGGGAGAGGTGGATTCTCTGCGTGATGCGCTGGATCCGTTTGAGGAGGCCGGTGGCGTGGTCGACGTCGCCCGCTGCGTACTGGCGGATGCTGAGTTCGGTCATCTGCTGCACCAGCTCGGCATAGAGGAAACACTGCTCTCGCGGCTGCGCCTGGTTGGCGCGCGCCTCGAGGGCATCGATGCTCTGCTGGTCGGGAACGATTGCGGACGAGGCGCGCAGAAACCCTACGTTCAGGCTAAGTGCGAGCAAGGCGGCGATGGGAATCACAATCCGCATGGGGACCTCCACAGATGCGGTGCTGCCTCCGCGAATTGTGGCTATAGTACGCGCATTGCGCCGCGACTCGCAAGAAAAGAAGCGCGAGGTTCTGATGGGGTCGATCACGCAGGTACCAAAGGGGGAAAGACCCCGAAAGGGCGCCGGGGACTGGGAAAAGAGGACAGTAGACGGAGCGCAGGAATGCCGGTAAGGCTATTTCCGCTCAAGGATTTGCAGACGCTGACGGGCCTGCCATTCCTGGTTGGGGTATTTGCCGGCCGAAGCGTCGAGAAAGCGGTGGTAGTAGTCGGCGGCCTGCACCTTTTGATGTAGCGAATCGTAGGCCGTGGCCCAGAGGAAGAGGGTGGAGGCGTTTTCCTGCTGGGTGCGGGAGCGCATGGTGAGGGCGTGCAGGGTGACCTCGGGCTTTCCCGTGCGCGACGCGGTGAAGGCCAGGCCGCTCCAGGCATCGGCGTTCGACGGGTCTATCTGGGCGGCCTTTTCGAAGACGGCATAGGCGTCGGCGAGCTGAACCTGGTGGACGAGATTCTGGCCATGGGCGACGAGCAGATCGGGGTCGTTCGGCTTGGCGGCGAGGAGTTGGAGGGTTAGCTGATCGGAGCCGGCGTAGTCGCCAGCGTCGGCGAGTATGGCGGCCAACATGCCGGAGATGGTCGAATCGGCGGGATGGGCAGCGTGCAGCTTCTGCAGGAGCGGGAGCGCGTCGGCTTTGTCCTCGTCGGCGAGCACGCTGGCAAGCTGTGCGGTGAGGGTCGGCTCATCCGGGTTCTTGTCGAGCGCGGCGCGCAGGAGGGTCTCGGCTTCGGGATACTGTTTGTGCCGGATGAGCAGGTGCGCGAGGCCGATGCCGGCCGCGGCGTTGGCAGGCTCCTCGGCGAGGATGCGACGGTAGGCGTTGGAAGCCGCCTCATCCTGGCCGGTTTTCTCGGCGAGCTCAGCGGCGAGGAGCGTGTCGGCGGTGGTTTCCGGCGTGAGCTTGAGGGCCTCGAGCAGGTCACTGGAAGCAGCGGCGGGGTTTGAGTCGCGATCGATACGAGCCAGGGCGCGCCATGCGCGGGCTCTAAGCGCCGGATCGGCGGCGCCGGGATCGAGCGTGGTGGCGGTGACGAGTTCGGAACGCGCCTCGTCGAGCTTGTTCCGGCGCGCCAGGAGCAGGCCCAGCGAGATGTGCGACTCGAAGGACTGGGGATTCGCGGCGATGGCGCGGCGGTAGAAGGCGGCGGCGTCGTCCGGGCGATCCTGCGCGTCGGCCACGTAGCCGGCGTCGAAGAGGGCGCGCGCGTCGGCAGGATGAGCGCCGAGATATGGGTCAAGTCTGGCCTCGGCGGCTTTCCAGTCGGAGGTGGCGATGGCGGCTTCGGCGGCAGCAACTTCGGCGGGGAGGGATTGGGAGGGCGCGGGCTGGGTTGATGGCTGGGCCGCGCCGGCGACCGGCGACGACGAATTCTCGGCGGAGACGAGCGCAGGGCAGGAGATCAGCGCGAAGAGCAGGGCGAAAAAGGCGATACGGGGCACAGAATCCCTCAACCAACAGTGTAATGAACGCGTGGGCACGATAGTTGGACGCGGCGCGGTGATCGTGGTGTGGAATGCAAAGATCTGATGGCTCGTATAATGATGATGGACGGTTGTGCCTCAGTGCCGGAAGAGTTCACTGGGGCGCGGCCGAAAGAACCTCTGCGGTGCTTCCCTTTGAACGATGCCATCGTCATCCGCGGCGCGCGGACACATAACCTGAAGAATCTCTCCTGCGAGATTCCGCATGGCAGGCTGACGGTAATCAGCGGCGTGTCGGGTTCTGGCAAGAGCTCTCTGGCGTTCGACACGATCTACGCCGAGGGACAGCGACGGTATGTGGAGTCGCTTTCGGCCTACGCGCGGCAGTTCTTGGAGCGGATCGAGAAGCCGGACGCGGACGAGATCGACGGGCTGGCGCCGGCGATTGCCATCAAGCAGAAGAACACAACGCGCAATCCGCGGTCGACGGTGGCCACGGCGACCGAAATCTACGACTACATGCGGTTGCTGTGGGCGCGCTGCGGCGAAGTGCATTGCGTTCACTGCGACGGTCTGGTGAAGCGCGACTCGGTGGACGAGGCAACCGAGGGGGTGCTGGCGCTGGGCGAGGGAACGCGGCTGAATGTGCTGTTTCCGGCGATGAGCGCAGCGCCTGTTGCCGCGGAACCGGAAGCGAAAGTCGAAGCAAAGGCAGGGAAGGCCGCGGGGCGCACGGCGAAAGCGGCGGCCAAGGGCAAGGCCGCGGCGAAGAGCGCGGAATCGCTCCACATTGAGGCGATGAAGGCGCGGCTGGCCGAATTGCGTGCCGGGGGATTCAACCGGCTGTGGCAGCAGGGGAGAATCTTCGAGTTTTCGACGCCGGAGTCGCTGATCGATCTGGACCTGACGCAGCCGGTCTTTGTGCTTCTGGACCGGGTTGTGGTCAGCGCCGAGAACCGCTCGCGGATTGTGGATGCGGTCGAGATTGCGTATCGCGAAGCGGGCGAGGCGATTTTTGAAGAGGCGCCAAGTGATGAGCAGGCGGAGCGCAGGCGGCTGCGGTTCTCGGGGTCGTACGAGTGCACGAGGTGCCATCGGACGGGGCGCGAGCCGGAGCCGCGGCTGTTCAGCTTCAACAATCCCTTTGGCGCGTGCCCGCGGTGCCAGGGGTTTGGCAACACGGTGGACTACGATTTGGGGCTGGTAGTCCCCGATCAGAGCCTGAGCTTGCAGGCGGGCGCCATCGATCCGTGGAACCGGCCGAAGTACCGTCCGTGGTTCAGCGAGCTGCGCAAGCGCGCGGCGGAGCTGGGCGTGCCGTTGGATGTGCCGTGGTGCGATTTGCCGGCGGCGGCGCGCGAGACCGTGTTGCGCGGCGGAGACGGATTCCCGGGCGTCTATGGGTTCTTCGCGCAGTTGGAGCGCAAGAAGTACAAGCTGCACGTGCGCGTGATGCTGTCGAAGTACCGCGGCTACGCGGAGTGCCCCGATTGCCGCGGGCAGCGGCTGCGTGCCGAGGCGCGGGCCGTGCGCATCGAGGGCAGGAACATTTGCGAGGCCTCGGCGATGACCATTGCGCAGGCGAAGGAGTTCTCCGACTCGCTGAAGCTCCCGCCGATGCAGGAAGAGATCGCCGGGCCGATTCTGACTGAAGTGCGGCAGAGGCTGAGCTTCTTGGACGCTGTGGGGCTCGAATACCTGACGTTGGACCGGCTGGCGTCGACGCTGTCGGGCGGTGAGGCGCAGCGGATTCAACTGGCAACGTCGCTGGGGTCGCGGCTGGTGGGCTCGCTTTATGTGCTCGACGAGCCCTCGATCGGACTTCACACGCGCGACACGGCGCGGCTGATCCACATCCTCGAAGAGCTGCGCGACCTGGGGAACACGATCCTTGTCGTTGAGCACGACGCGGACATTCTGCGTGCGGCCGATCATCTGCTCGATCTGGGGCCGGGCGCGGGCGAGTTCGGCGGCAAGCTGCTGGCCGAGGGCGTGCTGGCGGAGATTGAGGCGAATCCGGCATCTCTCACGGGCCGATACTTAAGCGGGAAGATCGCGATTCCCGTGCCCACGCGGCGGCGAACGCCGGGGCGCGAGAAGCTGGTGCTGCGCGGGGCGCGGGCGAACAATCTGCACGGGCTGGATGTGACGATCCCGCTCGGGCTGCTGGTAGCGGTGACAGGGGTTTCTGGCTCGGGCAAGTCGACGCTCGTGCACCAGGTGCTCTATCGCGCGGTGGCGCGGGCGCTGGGACAGACCGATGGCGGCGATCCGTCAGGCGTGTTCAGTTCGCTGAACGGCGTGGAACGGCTGAACGACGTGGTGCTGGTGGATCAGACGCCGATCGGGCGCACGCCGCGCTCGAATCCGATCACCTACATCAAGGGCTTCGACCTGATCCGCGAGCTGTTTGCCGCCCAGCCCGAGGCCAAACGGCTTTCCCTCACGCCGGGGCATTTCTCCTTCAACGTGCCGGGCGGGCGCTGCAACACCTGCGAGGGCGACGGCACGGTGACCGTCGAGATGCAGTTCCTGGCCGACGTGGAGCTGCCCTGCGAGGACTGCAACGGCACGCGCTACCAGGCGAAGATTCTTGAGGTGCGATACAGGGGCAAGAACATTCACGAAGTGCTGCAGATGACAGTGAAGGAAGCGCTGCGCTTCTTCGCCGGGCAGACGAGGCTGCTGGAGAAGCTTGCGGTGCTGGATGAGATCGGGCTCGGGTATCTGCGGCTGGGACAGTCGGCGACGACGCTTTCTGGCGGCGAGGCGCAACGCGTCAAGCTCGCGGCGCATCTGTCCTCGGTGCGCGCGGCGAATGCGACGGCGAAGCCCTCGCAGGCCAGCCGGGTGCTCTATATTCTCGACGAGCCGACCACGGGCCTGCACTTCGACGATGTGTCAAAGCTGCTGACGGCGTTTCGCAAGCTGATCGACGGCGGCGGATCGCTGATCGTGATCGAGCACAACCTGGACGTGATCAAGAGCGCGGATTGGGTGATCGATCTGGGACCCGAGGGCGGCGAAGCCGGCGGGCGCATCGTGGCCGAAGGACCGCCCGAGGAGATCGCCGGCAGTCTGCACTCGCATACGGGGAAGTGGCTGGCGCAGGTGCTGTGAGCAAGCTGTTTTTGGAGGGACCGTTCTTCAGACCGTAACCACGAGATCGCTGTAACGGGTTAGTTCTGTATCAGCGGTTACAAAGCGAAGTGGTTCGCTGATGGCTTGTGCAATCAAAAGGCGGTCAAACGGATCGTTGTGGTAGAGCGGAAGATCCGAAACAATGACGGCATGTTTTGCTAGAACGGGAAGCTCGTGAAAGCCTGCTGCGCGAATGTGCTCGGCGAGGCGTTTGGGGTTGGCGTTGATCTTGCCCAGCCTGGATTTGATGGCGATTTCCCAGATCGATGCCGCTGAAACGAACACCATCTCGGCTTCGAAGATGAGTTTTCGCGCTTCTGCCGGGAGCCGGCTCGCCTCGTAATAAGACCAGTAGACAATTTGGGTGTCCAAGAGAAGCCGCATCACCGGCCTTCAAATTCCGCCAGGATTTCGTCCGGCAAGGGCGCATCGAAGTCATCGGCAATCCAGCCCTCCCCCTCCAAAAGGCCGAGACGGATTGGTGCTTCTTCC
>JBEKUS010000142.1:0-9133 GCA_049514795.1 Occallatibacter sp. | reverse complement strand
AACGTGTCGATCGGCCGCAAAGACGACGACAATTTCCGCACCATGATCGAGTGCGCGGTCGAGAATCGGAAGCCCGTGCGCATCGGCGTCAACTGGGGTTCGCTGGACCAATCGCTGCTGACGCGCATGATGGATGAGAACTCGCGCTCGGCGCAGCCGCTGCCCACGCGCGACGTGATGATCGAGGCCATGATCGAGAGCGCTCTCTCCTCGGCTGCCGCCGCCGAGCGCTACGGCCTCGGCCACGATAGGATCATCCTCTCCGCCAAGGTGAGCGGCGTGCGCGACCTGATCGACGTCTACACCAAGCTCGCCGCGCGCAGCGACTATCCGCTCCACCTCGGCCTGACCGAAGCCGGAATGGGATCGAAGGGCCTGATCGCCTCGACGGCCGGTCTGGCTCCGCTGCTGCTGAGCGGCATCGGCGACACGATTCGCGTGTCGCTTACGCCCAAGCCCGGCGGCGACCGCACGGAAGAGGTGCTGGCCGCGCAGCAGATCCTGCAATCGCTCGGGATCCGCAGCTTCATGCCGCAGGTGACGAGCTGTCCCGGCTGCGGCCGGACGACCAGCACGTATTTCCAGCAGCTCGCCGAGCAGATCCAGAGCCACCTGCGCACGCAGATGCCCGAGTGGCGCAAGAAGTATCCCGGCGTCGAGGAGCTCAAGCTCGCCGTCATGGGCTGCGTGGTCAATGGCCCCGGCGAATCCAAGCACGCGAATTTGGGGATCAGCTTGCCCGGAACGTTCGAAGACCCCGTCGCTCCGGTCTACGTCGATGGGAAGCTCGCGACGACGCTGCGCGGCGAGACGATTGTCGCCGACTTCAAGCAGATCCTCGACAACTACGTCGAATCGCACTACGGCCAGGCCGCCAGCGCCGGTGTTGCCGCGAACGCGCACTGATTACTTCCTGCGAACCACTCGGCCGGACATACAACCTTCGTAACTTCTCGGGTAGCCAACTTCGCGCTACTCTTTCTTCATCTTCTCTCGGAGTGCTCCGATGCGGCCCCTCCTCCCCCGCACTCTCGCGGCTCTCGCCCTCTGGCTCCCCGCCCTCGTCTTCGCCGCCAAACCCAAGACCTGTGTGCCTGCGGACCAGGCGGCGCAGATGCTCAACCATGACATTTGTATTTCCGCACATATTTATGAAGTAAGCGAGCTTACCGACGGCACACGCTTCCTCGATGTCTGCCCTCCCCAGACTCCGGACGACCTTTGCCGGTTCACGGTCATGAGTTTTCTGGAGGACCGCGACGCGGTCGGCGATCTCGGGAAGTACCGCGGCCAGGACGTGCGGATTCGCGGCATTGTCGAACCCATGCATGGCCGCGCCGGCATGATCCTGAGCCACGCGCGCCAGTTCTCAGGCGGCCCGCCCAGGTTCCGGCCCAATCCCCTCCTTGCCCGCGGCTTCTCGGCCGAGCAGGACCGTCCGCCGATCGGCGACCCCAACCTGCGTCCGCAAGGCGGCCATCGCTCCTTCATGAATACGAGAGATCGGGTGACCCTGCCTGCGAAATAGCAGGCCTGGTGGGACGAGCGGAGTGCGCAAGGCCGGGAAGCCCCGTCGAGGGAAATAGCCGGACCACGGAGTTCGTTTGGCCTCTTCGCAGACCAACCACAATCACGGCAGTTGCGCCTCTTCGAACGGCGGGGCGAAACGTGCGCCATACCAGAGAATCCACGCAGCAATGAACAGCGACACCAGCGTCGCTCCCAACCCGATGCTCAGGTTCGAGCGGTCGCTGATGGCGCCGATGATCTGCGGCGAGAAGGTGTCGCCGAAGGCGTGAATGCAGAAGAGATTGATGGAGATGGCGGTGGCGCGCACGGCTCCGTGCACCGAGTTCACGATGGCGGCGTTGAGCGGGCCGGTGTTGAGAAAGATGAAGAACTCGGCGAAAAAGAGTGCGGGAATGGTCGTGACGTGCGGCCCGAAGAAGACCAGAATGCCGAAGGGAATGGTCAGGATGACGCTCCAGAACGAGATTAGATAGAGTGCGCGATGGTCGGTGCGCTGCCATCGATGCGCGATCCAGCCGCCAACAATGGTGCCACCGATGCCGTCGATCACGGTAATGGCGCTCACCACAAGGCTGGCGTTGGCCACGGAGAAGCCTTCGGCGCGGTGCAGGAACGTGGGCACCCAGGCCGAGATGCCGCCGAGCGCGAAGGTGATGGCAGCCAGGCCAAAGGTCGCGGTGAGGAAGGCCCCATTCCTGAAGAGGCGCAGGCGCGGCCGCACGAAACGGACGCTGCCGAATGTGAAGGCGATCGCCGCCCGGCCAAACGCTTCCAGGAATGCGCCCATCTTGAAGAGACGGAACCGCCGTTTGACCATACGCTCGAGCGCATCCCAGGAGCCGACGCGCGTTGGCACGACCCTGTAGCGGTCCTTGGCGCCACGCTCCGGCTCCCGGCCCCATACGCCGAAGAGCGCCGCAATGACAAGGCCGGGAACCGCGCAGATGAGATACGGCGCGCGCCAACCCCACAGGCTGCCTAGTTCCCCGCCCGCCAGGTAACCCAGCGCCGCGCCCACGGGAATGGCGAGATAAAAGATGGAGAGAATGCGGTTGCGGTCGCGTTCCTTGTAGAAGTCCGAGAGCACGGCTGGAGCATAGATACCGAAGGTGGCCTCGCCTATGCCCACCAGCGCGCGGCGGGTATAGAGGCTCCAGTAGGTGTGAACAAAGGCGGTGCCCAGTGTGGCCAGGCTCCAGAGAATCGCGCCTGTGATGATCAGGGGCTTGCGCCGGAACCAGTCCCCCAGCCACCCGCTTGCCGGCGCCGCAAACATGTAGAAGAGGAACAGGGCCGTGGTGAGCGCGCCCATCTGCTCGTCGGTGGCGTGAAATTCCTGTTGGATGAGGGGTTGCGCACCGTTCAGGATGTAGCGATCGAGGTAGTTGAGCAGGTTGAGCGCGAGGAGCAGCAGGACCGTGCCGAAGGCTGGGCTAATGCGGGGACGCAGCTTTCGAAGAAATGTTGGCAAGCGGCTCTCTTTCAGTGGAAAGCGTCGCGAAGAACAACAAATATCACAGCCGGGCTATGTGCGCCCACCGGTTCCTGACACGATTTCCGTTTTCGGCCGCGGCCAGCGGGCTTCGACCGTCGTCCCGATCCCCCCGCGCGGCCGGAATTCGCCCCTTACCACCGCCCATACCGGGTGGCAAGCCTTCACCACGTCCTCCAGCACCCGATTCACGATGTTCTCCTGGAAGATCCCCAGGTTGCGGTAGCAGAACAGGTACTCCTTCAGCGACTTGAGTTCCAGGCATCGTTTGCGCGGCATGTACCGGATGGTCAATGTTCCAAAGTCCGGCAAGCCGGTCTTCGGGCACAGCGAGGTCAGCTCCGGATCGTCGATCTGGATCTCGTAGCTCGGGAACTGGTTCTGCCAGGTTTCGATGGCCGGAAAGTCGAAATCCAGCCCAGCCTTGGCATGTTCGTCGGTGTATCTCGCCTTCGTTCCCATAGCGCTATTGTACGAGCCGGAACCTGTGCCCCTTTCGATCCATTGCCCAGCCGTTTTCCTGCTTCTTATCATCGGTTTTCGGAGTCTTATATACTGACTCTGGTTAGGTACATGGCTGAAGCAAGAGCGCAAACGAGCCGTCGATGGCTTTGGGCTGGTGCAGTCGTTGTCCTGCTGGTCGTATTCTTCATCGCCCACTACTTCCTCCGCGAGCAGCTTCCCGTGCGTGTGGCGCAGGTGGGCCACGCGATGCTGCTGAACACGGTGAGCACCAACGGCCGCGTGGAACCCATCGTAAACTACCAGTTCTACAGCCCTCTCGCCACGACTGTGAAAGAGGTCCACGCACAGGAGGGCGATCTCGTCCCGCCGGGCAAGTTGCTGGTCGTGCTCGACGGCGTGGCCGCCCGTGCACAGGTTGCCAGCGCCCAGAGCGCGGTCCGAAACGCCCAGGCCAACCTCGATGCGGTCGAGCACAACGGCACCCTGGCGGAGCGCCAAACCTCGGCCGCGGAGATCGAGCAGGACCGCATTACTCGCGATCAGGCCCAGCGCGATCTGGACGCGCTCACCCGGTTGGCCTCGACGGGCGCCGCTGCGCAGAGTGAAGTGGCGGCAGCTCGCCAGAGGCTCGATTCCGCCCAGGCGAGTCTCAGGGCGGCCGAGCAAAGCGGGCGCCAGCGCTTCTCTTCCGGCGACGTGGCCCGCGCGCAGGCCGCGCTGGCCGATGCGGAAGCCGCGCTCGCCGCTGCGCAACATGTCGAAGCTCAGACTGTCATCCGCGCCCCGATCAAGGGGACCATCTACACCATGGATGCAGCTCCTTCTTCATTCGCCGAAGCCGGAAAGCTGCTGCTGCAGATGGCGGACTTGAACAATGAGCGCGTCCGCGCCTACTTCGACGAGCCGGATCTCGGCCGTTTGGGCGTCGGGCAGAAGGTCCTCATCCGCTGGGACGCCAAGCCCAGCCGTGAGTGGAAAGGCCATATCACGCGCCTTCCCGTAACCGTGGTTACCTACACCACCCGCAACGTCGGCGAAGTCCTCATCGACATCGACGAGCCGGAAGACGGCCTGCTGCCCGACACCAATGTCACCGTCACCGTGACCACCTCCAGCGAGCCCAACGCCCTCAGCATGCCCCGCGAGGCGCTTCACGAGCAGAGCGGGCAGTACTACGTCTATAAGGTTGTCGGCGGCGAATTGAAGCGAACACAGGTCAAGATCGGGTCCCCCAACCTCACCCAGGTGCCAATCCTCTCCGGCCTTCAGGACGGCGACACTGTCGCGGTCGGCACCTCCAACGGGCAGCCCTTGCAGGAGGGCATACCGATCAAGGAAGAGCGGTGAGCCGCTCCCACACAATCGCCTTTGCGCTGTCGATGGCTTGCCTGGCTGCGGCCGCCGGGAATCGGGCCTACGCGCAGATCGCCCCCGCCACCCTCACACAGGCAAACGCCGATCTGCAGGCCGGCGAAGCCGACAAGGCCATCGCCCTGCTTTCCTCCCTTCCCACTTCGGGACCGGGAGCCGACCAGGCGCAGAACCTCTTGTGCCGCGTGCGTCTTACGCTTCAGCAGTGGGATGCCGCAGTCAGAGCCTGCGAGAATGCCGTGCGGCTCAACCCGCAGAACTCCAACAACCATCTGTGGCTGGGCCGCGCCCTGGGCCAGAAGGCCGGTCTCGCTTCCTTCCTCACCGCATACTCTCTGGGCAAGCGCGTCCGCGCCGAGTTTGAGGAGGCCGTACGCCTCGATCCGCGGAATGCGGAGGCCCTCTCGGACCTCGGCGACTTCTACAAGGAAGCCCCGGGAATCGTGGGCGGCGGAATGGACAAGGCCGAGTCCATTGCCCGGCGGCTGGATTCGCTCGATCCTCCCCGGGCCGCCCATCTGCGCGCCAAAATGGCCGAGGCGCGAAAGGACTACGGCACCGCGGAGCGCGAGTTCAAACAAGCCATCGCCGTCAGCTCCCGCCCCGCTTCGGCCTGGACCAATCTCGGCATCTTCTATCGCCATCGCGAGCGCTGGACCGACATGGAGACCGCGATCCACAACTGCTTTAACTCAGCCGTCCGGGATAAGGCTCCCGGCGTTGCCCTGTACGATAGCGCCGGTGTACTAGTCGAAACCGACCGCGACCCCGGATTCGCGGCCAAAATGCTGGAGACCTATCTGGCCGGCGCCTCCAAAACCGAGGAGGGGCCCGCTTTTATTGCACATATCCGCCTCGCGCATCTCAGACAACAGTTTGGCGATGCCGCCGGCGCCGATCGGGAGTTCGCCGCCGCCCATGCAATGGCGTACGAATATAATCCGGCACAGGATTCCAGACATTGACCCCGAGAACGCACATCCCGGCCGCAGGCAAAGCACGCAGGTTCGCGGCGCCGGTATTCGCTCTTCTGGCGCTTGTCGCCTCATCATCTGTTGCATCCGCGCAAGTCTCGCTTACTTCCGTGGTTGAGTTGGCCCAGGAAAACTCGATTGCCGTCAAGCTCGCCAACGCCGACCTTCAAAAGGCGCGGGCCGCCCTCGACCGGACTGAAGACGCATATATCCCCAACTTTGTCATTGGATCCCAGATCGGCTACTCTCACGGTTTCCCAACCGGCCAGCCCTCTGTCGGGAGCGCTACGATGCAGTCGCTGGTTTTCAGCTTCTCTCAGCGTCAATACACCAAGGCTGCGCAGGCCGGTGTGGAGGCCGCAAACCTGAGCCTGAGGGATGCAAAGGAGCAGGTCGCTCTCGACGCCTCCACGGATTACATCGAGTTGGACACAGTCCAGCGCGAACTCGATGCCGTTCACGCACAGGAGCAGGATGCGGCCCGTCTCGTCGTCATCGAGCAGCAGCGAATAGAAGCCGGCGTCGATCCCCTCAGCGCTCTGCTGCAGGCGCAACTGACGGCGGCGCAGCTCAAGCTGAGTCGCATGCACCTTGAAACTCGCTCCGCCACACTCTGCAAGCAGCTTGCCGCGCTTACTGGTCTGCCGGTCGGCTCCATCACGCCTGACCATGGAAGCATTCCTGAAATTCCCGCCGTGTCGGCCGATGAAGCTCCACGCCCCCTTCCCGGCATTCAATCCGCAACTGCCCTAGCGCGCTCCAGACTGCTGGAGGCAAAGGGAGACGACCTGGCGTGGCGCCGCCCATTTATCGGGTTCGGCGCCGTCTATAACTACGACTCCAATGAGCTAAACAGTTACAGCACCTATTACAAAAACTTCACTCCAAACAACGTCAGTTTCGGTCTCCAGATTTCAATCCCATTCTTCGACTTTGCCATTCGCGCAAGAGCCAAGGTCTCGGCGGCTGAGGCGCTGCGAGCCAAGGTCGAGGCCGAACAGGCGCAACACCAGAACGATATCCAGATCGCCGAACTCACGGCCAGCCTGCGCGAGCTCGATGCCCAGGCGGAGGTCGCCAGCCTCAAGCAGCAGCTCGCCAACGAGCAGTTGAAGAGCGTTCTGTCGCAGCTCGAACTCGGCAACGGCGCTGCCAACATACCCGGCGCTCCGCCCCAGCTCTCCCCCTCCGCCGAGCAGCAGGCCCGCATCGACGAGCGCCAGAAGTTCCTGGACGCGACCGACGCCTCCCTCGATCTCAGCCGGGCGCGCCTCAATCTCCTCCGCGCTCTGGGCCACATGCAGGACTGGCTCGACGAACTCCACGCCAAGTAGTCGCGCCGGGCACCCACGCAACCACCCGCGAACAATGCATCGTTCACATTCACGAGTCGCCGTATTTCGCTGATATCACGCAGCATTCATGCGCTCCACGCACGGCGGCCCGGCAAAATGAACCGCTCCGCCTTCGCCTCGCATCCAACGAAGAAAACAACGCGAATGGTAGAATGAAAGAGATGTCTATGCCCCTCAGAACACTCTTCCTCAACCCTCCTTCCTTCGAGAACTTCGACGGCGGCGCCAGTTCGCGCTGGCCGGCCACGCGCGAGATCGAGTCCTACTGGTACCCGGTCTGGCTCACTTATCCCGCCGGTCTGCTTGAGGGTTCGCGCCTGATCGATGCCCCGCCCCACCACATCTCCGTCCAGCAGACGATCGACATCTCGAAAGACTACGAGTTCCTGGTGCTGTTCACGTCCACGGTCGGGTGGAGCGTGGATCAGCGCCTCGCCGAGGCCATCAAGGCGGCCAATCCCTCCATCCGCATCGCCTTCGTCGGCCCGCCGGTCACCACCGATCCCGAACGCGCGCTGAACGAGTGCTCCGTCCTCGACTTCATCTGCCGCCGCGAGTTTGAGTTCTCCGTCGTCGAATATGCACAGGGCAAGCCGCTCGACGAGATCCTGGGCATCAGCTACAAGAAGGACGGCCAGATCGTTCACAATCCCGACCGCCCGCAGAACGATAACCTCGACGCCATGCCCTGGGCCACCAAGATCTACAAGCGCGATCTCGACGTTACGCGCTACAACGTTCCTTTCCTGCTCCACCCCTACATCGCGCTCTACTCCACGCGCGGATGCCCGGCGCAGTGCACTTACTGCCTGTGGCCGCAGACCCTGAGCGGCCACGCCTGGCGCAAGCGGTCAACCGACGATGTCGCCGCCGAGCTCGCCTGGGCCAAGGAGAACTTCCCCGAGGTCAAGGAGTTTTTCTTCGACGACGACACCTTCAACATCCAGAAGCAGCGCACCGTCGAGCTCTGCGAGAAGCTCAAGCCGCTGGGCCTAACCTGGAGCTGCACCTCGCGCGTCACCACCGATCGCGAGACCCTGAAGGCAATGCGCGAAGCCGGTTGCCGCCTGCTTATCGTCGGCTTCGAGTCCGGCGATCCGCAGATCCTCAAGAACATCAAGAAGGGCGCCACCGTCGAGCGCGCCCGCCAGTTCGCCAAGGATTGTCACGATCTCGGCCTCACCATCCACGCCGACTTCATCCTCGGCCTGCCCGGCGAAACCAGGCAGTCCATCCGCAACACCATCAACTTCGCCAAGACCCTGGACTGCGAAACCATCCAGGTCTCCATCGCCCACGCGTACCCGGGCACGGAATTCTACGAATACGCCGCCAAGGGCGGCTTTATCACCAATGAGCGCATGGAAGACGGCGGCGGCCACCAGATGGCCCACATCGAATATCCCGGCCTGCCCACCGACTACGTGCTCGAGATGGTCCACCGCTTCTACGACGAGTACTACTTCCGTCCCAAGGCTGCCTTCCGCGTGGTGTGGAAGGCCATCCTCAATCGCGACCTGCCCCGGCTCTATGTCGAGGCCAAATCGTTCCTCAAGCTGCGCGCGCAACGCAACAAGATGGTGAAACAAGCGCGCAGCGAGCAGGCCCCGGCTGGCGCCGGCGCATAACGAAGTTGGCGGAGGGAGCAGGGGCCTTTAGGCCCCTGAAATCGGCGCCACATCAAATAGGCCTTTAGGCACGGAAAGACCGGGGTACCCCCTGCCTCGCAACCAATACCCCTGGGGCCCACCAGGCGCGGCTCCATTGAAACACACGACCCCATGTCCCATCCCTCTCTCACGCCGCGCCAAACCCTGATCCTGGCCTGGGTCTCCATTAGCGCCCCTCTTGGCGACGGTTGTCTCTCCCGCGGCATGACACAGATGCCTGCCATCTCTCTCGCCCATCCCCTCGCTCTCATCGCCGCTGTCTTTACGCCCTGGATC
>JBEKUS010000141.1:0-9283 GCA_049514795.1 Occallatibacter sp. | reverse complement strand
TCGAGAAGAATGCGCGGATAGAGGCCGACAGCCAGGGTGGACGCGCCGAGCAACGCGACCCCGGCGATCTCGGGCCAAGTAATGGCGTCGAACTTGTGCGCGTGCTCGGATTCGAGCTCATGCGCCGTGGGCAGCACGTCGGTGAAGAAAGCCTTCTGCATTGCGCGCCAGATGTAGGCGACGCCAACGACGATGCCCACTCCGGCAACAGCCGTCCACCAGGGATTCACGCGCCACGCGCCGACCAGCACCTGCAGCTCGGCCACGAAGCCCGAGAATCCCGGCAGGCCCATCGACGCGACGCCCGCCACCACAAACGCCCACGCGGCGAA
Organism: Occallatibacter sp.; assembly: GCA_049514795.1. Lineage (GTDB taxonomy): Bacteria > Acidobacteriota > Terriglobia > Terriglobales > Acidobacteriaceae > Telmatobacter. Next base: position 8,951 of record JBEKUS010000141.1, on the reverse strand, counting down.
GGGCAGCCGCCGCGAAAGATGCATCGGCTCGAGCTCGGCAAACTGCCGCGTGTGCGTGCGGTCGTAAACGATGCGGCCGACGATAGCGAAGAGCAGTCCGGCGATCACGCCGTGGGAGAACATCTGCAGCACCGCGCCGTCGACGCCGATCTGGTTGAGCGTCACCAGGCCAAGCAGCACGAATCCCATGTGGCTCACGCTCGAGTAGCCGATGACGAATTTGAAGTCGGTCTGCGCCAGGGCGACGAGCGCGCCATAGACAATGCCGATGACCGCGAGCCACGCAAACACGTCGCGCCAGGAGCCGAGGCCGAGCAGCGAAAATCCCCACGGATCGAGGCCGTGCGGGAAGAGCCCGATGGCGACGCGCAGGCAGCCGTACGCGCCGAGTTTCATCACCACGCCGGCCAGCAGCATTGAGGCCGCCGTGGGCGCGGCAACGTGACCCGTTGGCGCCCAGGTATGGAACGGCCAAAGGCCGGCGAGAATCCCGAAGCCGACGAAGACCAGCGGAAAACACCACATCTGGAAGCTGACCGGCAGGCCCGCGCGCGCCAGATCGACGAGCGCAGTCGAGTGGCTGCCGGAAGTGACGTAGGCCGCGAGCAGTCCGATCAGCACCATCGCCGAGCCGCCGAAAGAGTAGAGCGCCAGCTTCATCGCTCCGTACTCGCGCCGCGTCGATCCCCAGATGGCGATGAGGAAGTACTTGGGAACGATTGCGATCTCGTAGAAGACAAGGAGCAGGAAGAAATCGAAGCTGAGGAAGACGCCGTACACGCCGCCGATGAGCGCGAAATAGAACGCAAAGAACTGGTTGGTACGGAGGTCGAAGTTCCAACTGAACAGAACGCCCGCGACTGCCGCGATTCCGGTCAGCAGCACCAGCACGCGGCTGATGCCGTCGGCCGCGAGCATGAAGTGGATACCCATCGACGGCACCCACAGCGCGTCGACGATCGTCTGCCGGCCCTGGCTCATACCAGCCGCGTAGCCCGCGATGGCGATCGCGAGGCCCGCCGCGGCCACGGCGAGCGCCCACCAGCGCGCCAGAGCGGGCTTGCCTCTCGGCAGCAGCGCGGAAACGAGCGCGCCGGCAAACGAGAGGATGATCGACCAAGCCAACATCTAAAATCTCCAGTGCGCCAGCAGGTTTACCACCGTCGGATTCACGGTGGCCACAACAAGCTGGGGCACAAGCCCAAGCAGGAACATGAGTCCAATGACGGGCGCCAGCGCCATCCGCTCGCTGTGATGCAGATCGGGAAAGTGGGTCCAGTGCTCCGGCACGGGGCCGTTGAAGACCTTCTGAATCACGGTGAGGATGAAGACTGCAGTGACGAGTAGTCCCAGGATCGACACCGTAGCCGCCACCCACGCCAGAGGAAAGACGCCGCGGAAGATCAGGAACTCGCCGACGAAGCCGTTCAGCCCCGGTAGTCCGAGCGACGAAAAGAGCGCGATGCCCATCAGCCCGGCGAAGACCGGCGCGGGCTTGCGCAATCCGCCGAAATCATCGATGCCGCGCAGGCCGCCGGTGCGGAACTGGATCATGGCGATGAACCAGAAGATCGCCGCCGCGGTCACGCCGTGATTGAACATCTGCAGGATGACGCCATTGAGCGCCGCGGCCTGACTCGCCTGCGCCGCAGCGCCCGACGCCGGAATCGCCAGCGCGAAGATGCCGAGCAGGCAGTAGCCGAGGTGATTCACCGACGAGTACGCGAAGACGCGCTTCAGATCCTTCTGCGCGGCCGCGGCCCACGCGCCCATCACGACGGTTGCTGTTGCGAGTACGAGCAGCGGCGTTCGCATCGCGGCAATCTGCGGGCCGAAGAGCGGAATCGCGATGCGCAGCAGGCCGTAAAGGCCCATCTTCGACATTGCGCCCGTCAGCACCATGGTCACCGGCGACGGCGCTTCAGCGTATGCGGCAGGCAGCCACGTGTGGAAGGGCATCATCGGCACCTTGACCGCGAAGCCGGCGAGCACGCCGATGGCGAGCCACGGCATTACGGCGCCCAGGTGTGCGGTGACCATCTTCGCCAGCCCGCCCGATGCGGCCATTGCCGCGAGGTCGACAAAATCCATCGAGCCGGTGGAGAGAAACACAGCCAGGAACGAAATTAGTAGCACCGCCGAGCCGGCCATGGTGTAGATGAAGAACTGCGTCGCCGCCGGGCCGCGCCGCGGGCCGCCCCACAGCTTGATGAGGAAGAACGCGGGGATCAGGCTCAGCTCCCAGAACAGAAACCAGTGGAAGAAGTTCAGCGCGGTAAACGAGCCGAAGAGTCCCGACTGAAGCAGGAGCACGAGGCCGTAAAACAGCCCGGGCATGTGATGCACGCGATGCGCCGCGTCGATCGCCATCAGCGGAACGATGGCCGAGAGCACCAGCATCAGCGCGCCAAGCCCGTCGACGCCAAGGTGATATTCGATTCCGAGCGAAGGCGCCCACGAGTGCAGTTCGACCAAGCCGATCTTTCCGTCGGCGGGCACGCGCGTCCAGATGACAAGCGCCACGCCCAGGCTGGCCAGCGAAGTAAGCAGAGCCACGCCGCGCGCATGGTGCTTGGTAAAGAGCGCGATGGCGGCGCCGATCAGCGGCAGCGCCGTGAGCAGCGTCAGAATCGGGAATCCGGTCGCAAAGTCGCTCATAGCCGGCTGCTCCAAAAGAGAATTGCCGCCAGCGCAATCACCGCCGCGGCCAGGATGCGCAGGTAATTCTGCACGAGGCCGTTCTGCACGCGCGCCAGAAGCCCTCCGCCCGACGAAAGCTCCTCGCAGGTCTTGTCGAAGCTGCCGTCGACCCAGTTCACGTCGAACAGGCGGTTGAGCTGCGCCCACAGGCCGAAGACCCAAGCGACGGCCGCCACAATGCCGCCCCACACGCAGCGGTCAAACCAGTCGGCCACGCGCGCCCACCATGCATAGAACGCGATCACCGTCACGCCGTAGAGCTCGTCCGCGTACAGGCGATCGCGCAGGCCTGCCCACAACCACGGCGCGGCTTTCTCGATCACGTCCGGCTCTTCCGGCATCGGCGATTTGTTGCCATAGAGCCACCAGCCCAGGCCGAGACCGAGGAAGACAACCAGCGACGACCCGGCCATGAGCGCGAGCAGGCCAGGCTCGGCAAAGCTATGGAAGTCGAACCCGACTACACGGCCCTCAAGGAACGCGTGGAACCACGGCCACGCGGGCGTTCCGATCGCGCCCAGCACAATCGCAAAGAAGGCGAGGATGACGAGCGGCAGCGTCATCACGCGCGGGCTCTCGTGCGCCGGATGTTGGCCATGCGAGTCGCCGAAGAAGACTGCACAGACCTGGCGCGTCATGTAGAACGCCGTAAGCAGCGCGCCAAAGATGAGCAGATAGAACGGGCCCTTGATGGCCGTCGAGTTGTGCGCGGCTTCGAGGATGCCGTCCTTCGACCAGAAGCCCGAGAAGAAGATAGGGAACCCGCACAGCGCCAGCATTCCAATCGCGTACGTGACGAAGGTGAGCGGCATGGCAGCGCGCAAGCCGCCCATGCGCCGAATGTCCTGCTCGTCGTGGCAGCCGTGGATCACCGAGCCCGCGCCGAGGAACAGGAGCGCCTTGAAGAACGCGTGCGTGATCAGGTGGAACATGCCCACGGCTACGCCGCCCAGGCCGAGTCCCGCCATCATGTAGCCGAGCTGCGAGACGGTCGAGTAGGCGAGAATGCGCTTGATGTCGTTTTGCGCGACCGCGATGAGCGCGGCGAAGACCGCCGTGGCCGCGCCGACCCACGTGACGACGGTGAGCGGCGCTGTGGTTCCACCGGCAGCCGTGCCGATCGACATCAGCGGATATACGCGCGCGACGAGAAACACGCCCGCAGCAACCATCGTGGCTGCGTGAATCAGCGCGGAGACCGGCGTGGGGCCTTCCATCGCGTCGGGCAGCCACACGTGCAGCGGAAGCTGGCCGCTCTTGCCCACCGCTCCGGCAAGAATCAGCAGGCCGATGGCGCCCGCGGCACTGAGTCCAAGACCGCCGTGCGCCGCCAGCAGTCCGCGCAGCGCACCGGATTCCAGCGAGCCCGCGCCGTCGTTGTAGAGAAGCAGCGTGCCGGTCTGTGCAAAGAGCCAGACGATTCCGAGCAGGAAGAAAATGTCTCCGACACGCGTGGTGATGAGCGCCTTCTTCGCCGCCGCCGCTGCCGCGGGTTTCTGATACCAGAATCCGATCAGCAGGTACGACGTGAGCCCCACGATCTCCCAGCACATGAACAGCAGAAGCAGGCTGTTCGAGATGACCACGCCGAGCATGGCTCCGGCAAAGAGCGACATGAAGCAGAAGAAGCGCGTGTAGTTTTCGTCGTGGGCCATGTAGCCCACGGAGTAGATGAAGATCAGCAGCCCGACAAAGCTGACCATCACCAGCATGACGGCGGCCAGCGGATCGAGGACCCAGCCGAGATCGACACGCGCCGCGCCCACTTGAATCCACATGAAACTGGCGACGTCGCGGGTCCCCAAGCTATGAGCCCACTCGCTGACAACATACGCGAAGGCGAAGAGCGAAAGGAGGAGTGAAAGACTCAGCGAGCCGATCGCAAGGCTGGCGGCGAGCTTCCGCCGCGGCCGTTTCAAGAGCGAAATCAAGCCCGAAGCAACGATCGGAATCGCGGGAACGAGCCAGAGGAAATCCACCACCCCAGGGGCGCCGCAACGCATGGCGGGCAGAAAAGCATCGAACATGTTCTGCTGAGTCAGCACGCGTTCACCCTTTCATTCTGTCGATCTTGTCGAGTTCGGTGGTGCCGGTGTGGCGATAGATCGCGATCACCAGCCCCAGTCCCACTGCCGCCTCGGCCGCCGCCACCGCAATCGAAAAGATCGCGAACATCATTCCGGTCAGCGCCTCGGGATGCGGCCCGTAGCGCCAGAAGGCAATCAAATTCAAGTTGGCCGCGTTCAGCATGAGCTCGATGCCGATCAGCACCATGATGGCGTTGCGGCGCACCAGCGCGCCTGCGAGGCCGATAGCGAAGAGCACCGCCGCAACCAGCAGATATCCGGCGAGAGGCGTGGCGGCCGTCATCTGGGCCTCTCTTTCTCGTGCATGGCCACGATGACCGCGCCGATAGTCGCGGCTGTCAGCAAAAGAGCTACGATCTCGAGCGGCAGCACGTAGCGGCCCACGAGCGCGTTGCCGATGTCGCGAACGGTTACCGCGGGCACGGCGGCCTGCTGCGGTACCGCGCGCACGCTCTGGAGCACCGCCCACGCCAGCACGGCAAAAATGCCCGCTGCGATCATCACTCCCACGAGCCACGTCTTGCTGAAGACGCCCTCTTTCGGCAAATCCGATCCGCGCGTCAGCAAGATCGCAAAGACAATCAGGATGGCGACCGCGCCGATGTAAACGAGAATCTGCGTAAAGCCGGCGAACTGCGCGTCGAGTTCGAGGAAGAGCATGGCCAACCCGGCAAATGCAACAGTCGTGGCCAGCGCGCAATGCACCAGCGGCTTGAGCATCACCGCCGCCAGAGCCCCGCCCAGCGTGAGAGCCGCGAGAATGTAGAAGATTGGGCTCATCGGCCGCTTGTCCTTTCTCGCATAGTTGGGTGCCTCGCCTCTTCCCACATTGGCCGCAGTATTCCACTGCCGCGCTCGGCAAGGTTGCCTGGTCCCCCCGTTCCCTCGATCCTAAGTTCTCTCGGGCTCTTGCTCCCTTGCTCCCTGCCGGGGTCCCCAGCGGGTGATTTGTATCCGCTGGGGCGGCTCGCTCCCTGCCGGGGTCCCCAGCGGGTGGTTTGTACCCGCTGGGGTGGCTCGCTCCCTGATTTATTCAGCATAGCGGTAGCTCCTGGGGCCGAAACGCTCCTTGCGCATTCCCACTCGGGCCATCGCGACGTAGGCCACAATGAGAATCGCCGAGCACACCACCCAGCGCGCCCATCCCTCGCCCAGGAAGCGCCACAGCGCGGTGACGAGCAGGTCGAGCAACGTGAAAGGCAGAACGAATTTCCATGCAAAGTTCATCAGTTGGTCCTGGCGCAGTCGCGGCAGCGTGCCGCGAATCCAGATGAACACGAAAATCGAAACCATCACCTTCCCGAAGAACCAGATCCACGACGGCGCCCAGCCGAGGAACGAAAACGGAGCCGACCATCCACCGAGGAAGAGTGTTGTTCCCATGCCCGAAATCGACAGCATCGCGAGGTACTCGCCGAGGAAGAACAGCGCGAATTTGAAGCCCGAGTACTCGGTGTGGTAGCCGGCGACCAGCTCCGACTCGCCCTCGGGCAGATCGAAGGGCGAGCGGTTCGTCTCGGCCGTCGCGGCGATGGCGTACATCACGAATGCCGCCAGCCCCCAAGGCGTAAAGATGTACCAGTGCGGAAGGCCGTATGAGTACTGGTTCTGCGCGTCGACAATCTTCGTCGGCGACAGCGAACCGGAGATCATCACCACCGAAACCGCGGAGAGCAGCAGGACAATCTCATAGCTGATCATCTGCGCCACGGCGCGCATGGCGCCCAGGAGCGAATACTTGTTGCGGCTCGACCATCCCGCCATGAAGACCGACAATTCCGTCGCCGCGCCCATGGCGAAGAAGAACAGCACGCCCGCGTCCATGTCGACCAGCACCATGTTGCGGCCCACCGGCAGCACGGCGAATCCCATGAACACCGCGACCACCAGCACGATCGGCGCGAGAAAATGCACCACGGCGTTGGCGCTGAGCGGAACGATGTCTTCCTTGGTGAGCGACTTGATGGCGTCGGCAATCGGCTGCAGCAGTCCGAAGGGGCCCACGCGATTCGGCCCGATCCGGTTCTGGATTCGGCCCAGTCCCTTGCGCTCCAGGACCGTTGTCAGTGCAAAGAGCGCTGGAAAGACCGCGATGATGCCGATCACGCCGAGCACTGCGCCGGCCGCGGGCCTCAGCGCTTCGGGCAGAAATCCGACGAGCCAGTTGCGCAGGAGGATGAAGATCTGGTCGAGCGTCGCCGCCATGCGCTAGTTCCCTCCCCCGGCCGCGGGCGCTTGATTCGGCGCAGAGGCCTTCGCCGCCGCGGCCTCCGCCGCAGCCTTGGCCTTCGCCTCCACCTTGGCCTTCTCTTCCGCCAGCCGCGCGTCCACTTCGGCAGCCTCGGTCGGATGGATCGACCGATAGTACTCGTTCGATTTCGCCAGTTGCTTGCGGTCAAGCAGCAGCCCGCCGAAGCGGTCGTCGGTCGCCAGCTCGAACTGCTGATCCATCTTGATGGCCTCGAACGGGCACACTTCCACGCAAATCTGGCAGCTCATGCAGACTGAAATGTCAATATCGAAGCGCACCGGATAAAACTGCTGTCTGCCCGCGTAGTCCGGCTTCTTGTCCTTGCTCTTCTCAATGAGGATGCACTTGGGCGGGCACTCCTTCTCGCAGATCTGGCAAGCCACGCAGCGCAGGCCTGCCTCCCAGTCGTTGCCGTCCCCCGGGCTCTTGGAATCGTAGACCAGAAAGGGGAACACGCGCGCGTTCTCGATCGCCGGAATCCGCTCCTCCGGATACTCGACCGTCGTCATCCGCTCGGCGGAGACGAAACTGCCGAAGAAGTTCTTCGCAGTCTCCCCCAACCCTTTCAGTATTCCTTCACCCAGCAACTCAGGCTCCTCCAGTTCCCTTCATCGATCCACTTCACCCAACACAATATCCACGCTGCCAAAGATCAGCACCACGTCGGCCACGTTGTGCCCCAGCGCCATATCCTCCAGGACCGTCAGGTTGATCAGGCTCGGCGGGCGCACGCGATAGCGATAGGGATTCGCCCCGCCATCGCTGATGAGATAAAAGCCCAGCTCGCCCTTGGGCGCCTCGATGCGCCCGTATGCCTCGCCGGCCTTGGGGCGGAAACCGCGCAGCTTCGCCTTCGGATCCATGATCGGGCCACCGGGAATCTCCTTGAGCGCCTGCTCCAGAATCCGGATCGACTCGCGCATCTCTAGCACGCGCACCATGTAGCGGTCGTAGACGTCGCCGTGGTCGCCCAGCGGCACGCGAAACTTGAACCGGTCGTAGATGCCGTAGCGGTCCACCTTGCGAATGTCATAGTCCACGCCCGACCCGCGCAGCATTGGCCCCGTGACTCCGGCGTTCACGGCAAGCTCCCGCTTCAGAACGCCAACCCCTTGGCAGCGCGCCAGCAGAATCTCGTTGGTCGAGAGCAGCGCCTCGAACTCGTCCACAAACGCGGACAGCCCGGCGACGACCTTTCGCGCGCCATCGAGCCACGCTGTAGAAACGTCTACGCGGCAGCCGCCGAAGCGCATGTAATTGCACATCATGCGCGAGCCGGTCAGCGATTCGAACAGATCGAGAATCTTCTCGCGCTCGCGGAAGGCGTACATGAGCGGCGTGCCGGTGGCGCCCATCTCCTGGATGAGAAAGCCGATCGACGCAGCGTGATTCTGCACGCGCGTCAGTTCCGCGAGGATCACGCGAATGTACTCGGCGCGCTCGGGAACCTCCTGGCCGGTGAGCTTTTCCACCGCCAGAGCGTAGGCCCAGTTGTTGGTGAGCGAGCAGAAGTAGTCGAGGCGATCCGTGTACGGCATCGACGCCAGATAGCTCGTGCCCTCGGCGATCTTCTCGTGGTTGCGGTGCAGGTAGCCGAAGACGGGTCTGAGGCGCACGACGCGCTCGCCATCGAGCGCCACATCCATGCGGAAGACGCCGTGCGTCGAGGGATGGTGAGGCCCCATGGCGACTTCGAGCAGCTCACCTTCGCCGTCCGGCTCGATCACCGGCGGCCGGTTCCAGCCCTCGATTCTCTCCGCTTTGGTCTCAGCAATTCCCATCGAGTCTCTGTTCCCTCGTCCCTAGTTGTGTAGTGTCAACAGGTTGTTCCGATCGAGGCCAGCGCGGCTGATGGGAGTGTTGTTGGCGAGGCTGGCGTGGGGTCTATGCCAGTTGTACAAGTGGATCCAGCA
>JBEKUS010000140.1:0-9312 GCA_049514795.1 Occallatibacter sp. | reverse complement strand
AGTTAATGTGCCATAGCGAGCGTGGTTCAAGGTGGCTCTTTCTTAAGGAAAGAGCCACTTCGCCTCAGTGGCTTCTGGGTGCAGCAACTCTGGAACCGCTGTAGTGCGAACCCGAGAATACGGAAGGCATTCAGCAATCGTATGTCCGGTTCGAGTTATCCGCGACGTACCAGGATACTCCATGGGCTCGATCGGGCCGGCCGGCGCAGGGTGATGTCTTCAACCTGGGTGATGCAGTGCGAGGGCTGCCCGCCGGCGCCAGCAACGGGGGAAATCTTGAGGCGGACCCAGACAATGCGTCCGCTCTTATGCAGGTATCGCTGTTCCAGCTCCACGGTCGCGGCGGCGCGGCTACTCTTCGCGCAGGAGGACGAGCGGGTCGGCGGCCAGCGCGCGGCGAGCCGGAATCCAGGAGGCCACCAGTCCGAGCAGCAGCATGGTCGCGACCACCCCGCCCAGCACCATCGGGTCCTTTGGCGTGGCCTGGTAGACGATGTGGGAGAGCACGCGCGAGGCCAACACGCCCAGCGCCAGTCCGGCGACTGAACCGATCGCCAGCAGGCGGAAGGCGCGTCCCAGCGAAGCGCGCAGAACCTCCCTCTTGCCCGCGCCGAGCGCGACACGGATGCCCAGCTCGCGCAGCCGCCTGCTGACCACGTAGGAGGCCATGCCGAAGACGCCGGTCACCGCCAGCATCGCGCCGAGCAGGCCGAGGGTGCCCAAGGCCACGGTCGCGACATGCGGGGCGAACAGGGCGGTATCCATGGCTCCGGTCCAGGTCTCTGTCTTGAGAGGCAGGCTGGAATCCAGGCCGTGCAATGTGCGCTCCAGCGCCGCCGCCATCTCCGCGGGATCGCGCCCGGAGCGCACCACCAGCGCCATGTAGCTCGACTGATGCTGCAGGAAGGAGAAAAACATCGCCGGCTGTTGGTCTTCGGTCAGAGTCCGGTATTTGCCGTCTTCGACTACGCCAACGACGATGGCCCGGTTGCCGCCCCAGAATTTGAAATGCCCGCCGATCGCTTTCTGGACCGATCCGAAGACCTTGACTGCGAACTGCCGGTTCACCAGGGTTGCACTGGGTTCTTTTTTGTCGTCGCCGAAGCTCAGGTCCCTGCCCGCCAAAAGCCGCGTTCCGGCCGCGTCGATGTAACCCGGCGAGACGATGTAATTCATGGCGTCGGCCGCGGTGTTGGTGGGACGGAAGTCGGTCGTGGTATCGGCATATACATAGGAGTCGCCCCCGCCGATCCCTAGCGGAATCTGATTGACGAAACCCACGGAGGACACGCCCGGAATGGCCGCCGCCGCACTGATCATGCGGCGCTGCATCTCGGGTACGTGGTCCCCGGTGTAGCCGGCCATCTGCAGATCGGTTTCGACGAGCAGGGCGTTTTGGGGCTGGAAGCCGAAGTTGCTGTGGAGCGACCGCACCAGGCCACGCACCGCGACCAGCGACGAGGTAACGAGCACGGCGCAGATCGCGATCTGGGTTACCAGCAGCACGTCGCGCAGGGTAAACCGCCTGCCTCCGTCCGCGCCGCTCATTCCCGTGCGAATCGTTTGCCACGGATCGGCGCGCATGACCTGGCGGACGGGAACGATGCCGAAGAGCAGGGCGCTCAAAAGCGCCAGCAGCAGCGCCACGCCATAGGTGCGCGCGTCAGGATTCACCGGCACATTAATGGGGACATTGGGAATCGGCTGCCAGGCGCTCAGGCCGTGCAGGACGGCCACGCCGCCGGCCAGTCCGATGGCTCCTCCGGCCAGGGATACCAGCAATGCCTCGGTGAGCAGTTGGCGCAAGATCAGACCGCGCCGCGAGCCAAGCGCCAGCCGAAGCGCTATTTCCTTGGCGCGATCGGCGGCGCGCGCGGCGAACAGGCTGCCGAGATTGGCGCAGGCAGCCAGCAGAATCAGGCTGGCGAGCAGCATGAGGCCGGCCATGAAGGCGCGTGCCGGCCCGCCCAGCATGTCACCGATGAGCCCCGGACGAGCCAGGGAGAATTTGATGCCTTCGTCGTCGGACGGATAGGCCTTTGCCAGCCCCGCGCCGATTGCGTTGAGGTCGGCGGTTGCCTGTTCCGGCGTAACGCCCGGTTTCAGACGCCCCAGCACGAAGGGTGAATGATTGCCGCGATATTGGAGCGAGTTGCTGCCCTGCACGACCGGCTCTTCGACAATGGGAAGCCAGAACGCCGGCGCAAAGAACAACTCGGTGCCGCGAAAGGCCGGCGGCGCCACGCCGATGATGGTGAATGGGTGCTTGTTGATGTCCGCCATCCGTCCCACAACGCCCCGGTCGCCGTCAAAATGGCTGCGCCAGTACGCATAGCTCAGCACCACGTACGGGGCGCTGTTCATGCCCTTTTCATCGGCGGCGTGAAAGAACCGGCCCAGATAGGGCTGAACGCCCAGCGCGTCGAAGTAGTTGCCGCTCGCCAGATAGGGCCACGCCGTCGAGGGGTTCCCGCCGGTGTCCACTCCCACGGGACCCAGGATCAGAACTGCCGTCATGCTCTCGAAGGTCCGGTTCCGGTCGCGCAGATCGAGATAGTCGGGGTACGACTGCGAGGGATACTGGAAGCGCTGAACCTGGTAAAGGTTCTGCGCATTGGGCACGTTCACCGGGCGCAGCACGAGCGCGTTGAGAACGCTGAATACGACAGCGTTGGCGCCAATCCCCAGCGCCAGCGTGACGATCGCGGTGAGGGCAAAGCCCGGGGATTTGGCCAGTTGGCGGACGGCGAATTTCAGATCGTTGAGCATAGCCCCTCTCTGAGTTGGTACGCGCGCGCGGCAATCAGAGTTCCCGCGCCTAGAGCGTTCTCAACGCGATGCCGGCGATTTCCCGCGACCCGGGAGAATGTGGTTTCAAGCCCGCGCGTTTCCATCCCGCGATTCCGGCCCGGCCCTCAGTCCGGTCGCCGGTCTCGTGGGCAAACGGACCGATGCCCGCGCGCCGCCGTCTTCGCGGTTGACCAGCGAGATTTCGCCGCCATGGGCGCGGGCGACCTGCTGGGCCAGTGCGAGGCCGATGCCGCTTCCCGAGGACTTGGTGGTATAGAACGGGACAAACAGGTTCTCGGGATTGGCGATACCCAGGCCGCGGTCTTCGATGACGATCTCCACGCCGGCGCCGTTCGCCTTCCACGTGACGCGCACCGGCTTTGCCCCGTTGGCCATCGCGGCGTCGGCGGCGTTGGCCAGCAGGTTGATGAGCATCTGCTCCAACTGATCCGAATCGGCGCTCAGGATGACCGGCGGTCCGGGGACGAGCTCGACGGGGATGCGCTGCTCCAGAAGCACGACGCGCTCCACGAGCGGCGCGAGCGGAACTTCGCGGAATCTGGGCGGGGGCAACTGCGCAAGCTGCCGGTACGATTGCACGAAGCGATGCAGCGCGTCGGCGCGGCTTTCGACGACGCCCAGGCCGCGGCGAAAATCGGGCTGCACGGCGTCGGGCAGGCCGTCCACGCGGGCCAGCAGGCTGCCGGCAATCGACTTGATTGGGGCCAGCGAATTCGACAGCTCGTGGCCGAGAACGCGGATCAGGCGCTTCCACGCGATCTGCTCCTCTTCCTGGAGCGGCAGGCTGACATCGGCAAGCAGGAGCAGCGTGTGGGGAACGCCGTCCTGGCGGAAGGCCGCTCTGCGCAGCAGCCAGCGCGTGGACCCGGAACCGAATTCGTGGATCGAGTGATCGGGCGCTTCGAGAAGGCGCTCGAGCCCGAGATCCCGCGCACTGCGGCCGATCGAGCGGAAGAAGGTCAGTCCCAGGAGCCGCATTCCCGCCTGGTTGACGATCTGCAGCAGGTTCTCGCGGTCGAACGCGAACAGCGGCGCATGCATGACCTCGAACATGCGCGCCAGCAGGGCCGCGGATTCGAGCGAATGAACGCGCTGCTTCTGCAGCAGGTCGGCCAGGGCGTTGATCTCGGCCGCCAGCTCGCTGACGGCGTCGGCGGCGCCGGCGCCGCGCGCGCGGAACGATGTGTCGCCCTCGCGCAAAGAGGCCACCACGTTGGAGAGGGTTTGCAGCGGGCGAACGATGGTCTCCGAGAGAGACGCAGCCACAAGAACGAAGTAGATGAGCAAGCTGCTCGCAAGAAGCAGCGCAGGCACGGGCTCCATCCCGCCCTGGAACACGTAAACCGAAACGAGAACCAGCCCGGGAAGCGTCAGGAGCAGGGAATGCAACCACACCCGGCGAATCGCCGAGCGCTTGCGCCTACGCGTGCCGCCGTCAGAGGCCATATTTCTCGATGCGCCGGTAAAGCGCGGCGCGGCTCAGGCCCAGCGCCTCAGACGCCTGGGAGATGTTGCCGTTGCAGCGGCGCAGAACCTTGCGGATGAGGAGCGCCTCCATTTCGTCGATGCTCATGCTGTCGAAGGACTGCGCCGCGGCGCGGCCTTGCACGATGGCCAGATCGGAAGGTTCCACCTCGTCGCCGTGGCAGAGCAGAACGGCGCGCTCCACGGCGTGCTCCAGCTCGCGCACGTTGCCCGGCCAGGCGTAGACCATCAGTTGTTGCATGGCGGCCGGCGAGAAGCCGGCGATCTGTTTGCGGTAGCGGCTCGAGCAGCGGCGCAGAAAATGCTGGGCAAGCAGCGGAATATCCTCGCCGCGGTCGCGCAGCGGAGGCAGGTGAATCTCGACGGTGTTGATGCGGAAGAGCAGATCTTCGCGGAAGTTGCCGGCCTTGGCCTCCTCGTCGAGCTTGGCGTTGGTGGCGCACAGCAGGCGCACGTCGACGCGCCGGGTTTGCGACGAGCCCACGCGCTCCAGCTCGCCCGTCTCCAGCACGCGCAGCAGTTTGGCCTGCTGGCGCAAGGGGACGTTGGCGATCTCGTCGAGAAAGAGCGTGCCGCCATTGGCCAGCTCGAAGCGGCCGACGCGGTCGGCGCGCGCGTCGGTAAATGCGCCCTTCACATGGCCGAAGATTTCGCTTTCGAAGGTTCCCTCAGGCAGGCCGCCTGCGTTCACGGCGACCAGCGGCATGCGCGCGCGCGGCGAAGCGGCGTGCAACATGCGGGCGACGATCTCCTTGCCCGTGCCATGCTCGCCGGTGATGAGCACGTTGGCGTCGGAGGGCGCGACTCGGGCGATGAGCTCCAGCACCGGCTGCATGGCCGGCGCCTTGGCGATGAACTCCGGCATTCCTTCGGCGAGCAGCAGGCGGTTTTCCAGCTCCAACTGCCGGGCGCGGCGCAACGCCTGTCTCAGCTCGGCATGGACGCGAACCAGGGAGACGAGGCGCTCGTTCTCCCACGGCTTCTGGATGAAGTCCCGGGCCCCGCGCTTGATGCATTCGACCGCCAGCTCGACATTGCCCCAGGCGGTCATCACGATGACGGGCAGCCGGGAATCGACCTCCTGGACGCGCGCCAGCAGATCCAGGCCCTCCTGCCCGGAGGTGGTGTCGCGTGCGTAATTGAGGTCGATGAGCACGACGTCGTACTCGCGCTGGCCGAGCGCCTCCATGAGCAACTGAGGCGAGCGCACGCAATCGACATCGATGCCCTGCGGAGACAGGAGCAGCTCGACCGCCTCGAGGATGTGAGGCTGGTCGTCGGCGACCAGGACGCGGGTTCTTTCCTGCTTAGCGGGAATGGTCTGCCTCCACGACGCCGTTCCTGGCGTCGGCGATCGAGATGCCGTAATCCTCCAGGATCGACCCGGTAGCGCGCCGCACCTCGATGCGCGCCTTTTCGTAATCGGTTTCGGCGACGACCAGAGCCGACTCGGCCAGCGCCAGGTCGTGCTCGGCAGCGAGAGTCTGCTGGTTCGACCCGGCGCCAAGCTTCTGCTCCTGCTGCATGATGTCGAGCGTCTTCTGGGCCAGGTCGCGGGCCTGGCGCGCGGCGGCCACGCGGCTGGCCCCCTGCTCCAGGGCGAACTGGGCGTTGCGGACCTCGATCCGGATGCGCTTCTTGAGCTCTTCCAGATAGACCTGCGACTGCCGGTACTCCAGCTCGGTACGGTACTGGTCGGCCTTGGCCACGCGGTTGCGCAGGGGAATGCTCAACTGCATACCCACCTGGTATTCGGGCGAGGAGTAGTTGAACGCATTGTCCACCGCCCCGCCGAAGTCCGACGGCACAGTGACGGCGGTGCTGTTCAAGGGGTTGGCCCTGCCGGCGTAGCCGGTGCCGGCATAGAAGCCGTAGAGCGTGAGCGAGGGCAACAGGGCGTTGCGTGCGGTTTTGCGGCTGAGCTCGCTGTTTTCCAGAACCAGGCTCGACTCTTCGAGCTCGGTGCGGTTCTTGAGCGCGAAGGCGATCAGGTCCTGCACCGGCTGCGCGGCCTGCTCCACCTGCCCGCTCGAGTGGTCGATGGGAACCACCGGCATGTCCTGCAGCACGGGGTCGTCGAGCGAGCGGGTGATGGCGTTCTTCATGTAGAGCTCTTGCAGTTCCAGGTTGGTGCGGGCAACGGTCAGATTCTGCTGCCGTGTGGCCAGGTCCGCCTCCGCTTTCAACACGTCCATCTCCGGAATCGCCTGCAATGCGAACTGATTGCGGGCGGTGTTCAGCGTCTCGGTGGCAAAAGCCACGGAGCGCTCGCTCACCTGCTCGTTATCATAGGCGCTCACCAGGTCCCAGTACAGGTCGCAGATCTGGGTAACGGTGGCGATGATCTGCGCGCGGAATGCGACGTCGGAGACCTTTTGGTTGGTCTTGGCGATGCGCAGGAAGCGCAGGTTCGGCCCCAGGCCGAAGCCGGCGAGCAGCTGCTGCTGGGCAAGGAACTCGAAATAGGAGTTGAGCTGCGGATTGAGCGTGTTGTTGGGGCTGTTGGTGGTGACGCGGCTGTTGTCCCAGGCCACTTGAATGCCGCCGCCGGTGGGGAAGGCTTGCGCGTAGGTGAAATTGCCAAGGAAGGTATTCTCGTGGATCACCGGAACGCCGTAGAGAACCTGGTTGGGCAGGAGCTGCGTGGTGTGATCCACGTAGGTCTTCGCGGTAACGTACGGATCGTAGCTGGACACCGAGGTGCCCGTGCCCAGAGTGGACTGCACAAGGCCGGAAGCGCCGGCGCCCGCGCCGCCCGCGCCGCCCGACGTGCCGCCGGCGCCCGCGCCCGAGCTGCCGCCGAACAGGCCGCCCGCGCCGCCGGGCGTGCCCGAGACCACGCCGGTGTTGACGCCGCGCACCGATCCGCCCGCGGCGGTGCGCAGCACGTCCATCTGCGCGATGGGCAGATTGTAGCGCGCAATCACCAGGTCGAGATTGTTCTCCAGCGCCAGGTCGATCGCATCCTGCAGCCTGAGGGTCAGCTTGCCGTCGTGAATCAGCGAGTCGAGGCGCGCGGAGTTCGCCAGGCTGGGCGGAGGAACGGCCTTGCCGCGATAGGCGTCGATGGGATTGCGCGAAGGATGCTGCAACTGCTCGAACGGAATCCCGTCGAGATGCGCCTGCGCGGGTGCGGCGGCCGGCGCCTGCGCGCCGGGCAGCGATGCGGCCGCGACCGATGGGCCGGGGGGGCCGGATGGTCCCGCGGCAAACGCCTGGTTCGCCGCCAAAAGAAGAACCGCCGAAGCAATGAGCGCGGATTTGCCGAGATTCGTCATTGTCGATTTCACCGGGAGCCAACCTCCGTGGGTTTTGCTGGGAGCTTCTCGTCACGCGTCATCCAGCCGTCGTGCAGCTCCACGATGCGCTGGCCATAGCGTGCGTTCTCTTCGGAGTGGGTCACCTGCACGATGGTCGTGCCCTGGCGGTTCAGCTCGCAGAAGAGTTCCATGATCTCGCGGGCCTGCGTGGAGTGCAGGTTGCCGGTGGGCTCGTCGGCCAGCAGCAGCGCGGGCGCGTGGACGACGGCGCGCGCGACGCCGACCAGTTGCTGCTGACCGCCCGAAAGCTGGTTGGGATACAGATCCTTCTTGGCGACAATCTGAAAGCGGTCGAGAATGTCGGCCACCATTCCCTGGCGCTTTTGGGAGGGCAGGTT
This sequence comes from Occallatibacter sp., assembly GCA_049514795.1. GTDB lineage: Bacteria > Acidobacteriota > Terriglobia > Terriglobales > Acidobacteriaceae > Telmatobacter. The sequence goes on along the minus strand of JBEKUS010000140.1, from coordinate 1,358 downwards.
CTTGTAGGAGAGCGGCAGGTCGATGTTCTCGGCAACGGTGAGATCGTCGAGCAGGTGATAGCTCTGGAAGACCATGCCGATGCGCTGGCGGGCCAAGTCGGCGCGCTGCTTGCGGTTGAGCGTTTGGACGGCCGTTTCGCCGAACCAGTACTCACCCTTCCAGCCGTCGTCGAGAAGCGCCAGCACGTTCAGGAGCGATGACTTGCCCGCCCCCGACGGGCCCATCACGGTGACAAACTCACCTTCGCGGATGGTGAGACCGATACGGCGCAACACCCAGGTTTCGGTGACGCCGGACTTGTAACTGCGTTCGACATTCTTGAGTTCGATCATGATTGTTTTTCGACTCCGTGTTGGAAACTGTTCCTTCGATGCGCATCATTCGGTGCGCAATGCCTGCATGGGTTGGATGGATGCGGCGCGGCGGGCGGGGAGGTAGCTTGCCAGAACAGCCACGCCGACCAGCAGGAGCGAGACGCCGGAAAAGGTGAGCACATCGGTGGGCTGGACTCCGTAAAGCACGCTGGAGAGCAGGCGCGTCAGTGCGAAGGCGGCGGCCAATCCCAGGCCGAGGCCGATGAGAACCAGCCGCAAACCCTGCCCGATGAGGATATTGAGCACGTAGCCTGGTTTGGCGCCGAGCGCGATGCGAATGCCGATCTCATGGGTGCGCTGCTTGACGGAGTGAGAGATCAATCCATAGAGACCGAGCGTGGCGAGGAAGAGTGCAATGAGGCCCTGCCCGCCCGCGATGATGGTGCCCATGCGCATGGGAGCCATGGCCATCGGACTGCTGGCGATCTGCTGGTCGAGAGTGCGAATGTTGTAGACCGGCATATCGGGGTCCAGTTGGGCGACGGCTTGCTTGACGGAGGCGGTGATTTCGAGCGGATCCACTCCGGTGCGCACAACGACGGTGGCGATGTGCTGGAAATGCTGCGCCAGCGGGTAAAAGATCAGCGCCCGATTCATGTCGGTCATCGCCCAGTAGCGGAGGTCGTCGACCACGCCGACGACCTGCATCGCGTCTCCTTGCAGCGAGAGCCGTTTGCCGACAGCATCGCCATTCGGCCACAACTGCCGGGCAAGCGCTCGATTGATGATGACCACGCGCGGCGCGGCCTCATTGTCGCGCGCGGCAAAATCGCGCCCCGCAAGAACGCGCGTGCCCAGGGTTTGAAGAAAGGCATGATCGACAGACATGCAAGGAACCATCAGAAACTTCTGGATCTCGGTTGGGGTTTGACCCTCGGGCCAAACGCCGGCGCGCTGACCGCCTCCAACATCGAAGGGCAGATGCGAGGCGAGGCTGGCGCTGGTGACGCCGGGCAGGGCGCGGAGCTTATCGAGCAACTGCG
>JBEKUS010000139.1:0-9370 GCA_049514795.1 Occallatibacter sp. | reverse complement strand
TCTTTTCGCACACCGCCGCATATAGCCGCTATGGTGCGTTTGCCCTGCACAACAAAGGCTGTGCGAAAATCGGCTCGATTTCCACACAGGGCCGGCCAGGGTGGAATGACTGCTTTCCTTGGCTGGCCGGTGCCAATGCAGTCGCGGAACGCGACTTGCGCTTGTGTGGGGCAATAGCCGCCGTCAACAGAGAGGGCGCGCGGTTGCCGATTCTTCGTCATCCATTCGCGGCATTGGATTGGTCGAAGATGTGCCCCATCTTCTCCTGCTTGGTCCGCAGGTAGCGCTCGAAGGTCTCCTGCGTCTCGACCTCGGCCGAAACGCGCTCCGCCACCGTGATTCCCGCCGACTCCAGCGCGGCCACCTTGGCGGGATTGTTGGTCATCAGCCGTACGCGCGAAATGCCCAGCAGCTTCAACACCGCGGCCGGCAGTTCATACTCGCGGCAGTCGGCGGCATAGCCCAGCTCTTCGTTCGCCTCGACGGTATCGAGCCCCCGATCCTGCAGCTCGTACGCCCGCAGCTTGGCCATCAGCCCGATGCCGCGGCCCTCCTGCTGCTCGTAAAGCAGGATTCCCGCGCCCTCATCGGCGATCTTCGAGAGCGCCAGCTCCAATTGCAGGCGGCAATCGCAGCGCAGCGAGCCGAATACGTCGCCGGTCAGGCACTGCGAATGAATGCGCACCAGCGGCGGCGCGGAGTGCACGTCTCCCATGACCAGCGCCACCAGGCTCTCGACCGTGCGCGCCGGCTCGCAGCCAGGCTGCCCCTCGGCTCGCACGCCCTCGAAACCCAGAATGCGGAAGGCTCCCCATCGTGTGGGAAAATCCGCTTCGGCGATCTTCTTCACGTCCTCCAGTCCCATACGTCCATTTTACGGGGCGTGGGAAGTCCCCGCGTCCGGCGAGCCGTTCTTGACATCGTGCCCATGCGGACGATAGGTCTCGTAGCAAAGGCCAAGCAGGATGAGCACTCCCTGGCAGATTCAACCGGTCGAAGGCGATGCGGCGCTCGCATCGGTGCGCGCGCTGCTCAAAGAGTATTGGGACTCTTTCGGCTTTACCCCCTGCTTCCAGAACTTCGGCGACGAGCTGGCAGGCCTGCCCGGCGCCTCCGCGCCGCCGGACGGCCGGCTCGCATTGGCGACCGTCGGCGGCCGGCCGGCGGGATGCGTCGCATTGCGGCGCGTCGACGATTTTCACGCCGAGGCCAAGCGCCTATACGTGCGCCCGGCCTTTCGCGCTCACGGTCTGGGGCGGGCGCTCGTCGAGTGGGTCATGAGCGAGGCCCGCGCCGCGGGATATCGGGAGATGGTGGGCGACACCATGCCGGCGATGCGCGACGCGCTGGCGCTCTACGATCGCATCGGGTTCGAACGGGCCGCAACCACGCCAGCCGTTCAGTCATCCCCCATTCCCCAACTCGCGCAGGAACCGATCCTGCTGCGCATCAAGCTTTAGGCGGCGCGGCCATTCACGCGAAGCCTGCCGTCGCGATTCTCGCCTTCGGCACGCGCATCGCGGTACATTGATCGTGTGACGGATAAGCTCCTTCTCATCACGTTGCTGGTCAAGTTGGGCGTGGTCGCCTCGGTGGCCAGCATCCTGGCGCGGGCTTCGAGCTTCCGGCGGCTGTTCTTCGCCGAGAAGCGCCGTCCTGCCCAGACCCTCGGGCTGCTGGCGTTCTTCCTGGTGCCGCTCACTCTGGGTGTGTGGGTGCGCCTCGTCGTGCCCAACTTTCTCGCCGCCGACATCTCGTTTGAGACTGTCGTGCTCCTCGGCCTGCTCGTCGGCCCCGGCTGGGCGATGCTCGGCGGCGCGGTCCTGAGCGGCCCCGCCGTCCTCCACCATGAGTTCCTCGCGTTGCCGTTCAACGTCGTCCTGGGCTTTGTTGCCGGCACGATCGGCCGCTCTGTCGAGAAGGAAGAGATCTGGTCGTTTACTCCGTTTGTCGATCTCAGCCTCTACCGCTGGGTGCGCCGCACGCTGGTCAGGCCGCGCATCGACCGCCAGATCATGCTCCTGGTGCTGATCGCGGTCATGGAGATGATCCGCGACTGGACCGCGCACGTCTTCCCGCATCGCCTCTTCGCCCTGCTCTCCGATCAGATCTGGCTGCAGGCGCTGGTGTGGCTGGCCGCGCCCATCTCGGTCGGCGTGGCGCTCAAGGTCTGGAACGCGCTCCGCCTCGAGATGTCGCTCGAAGAGCAGAAGCGGCTGGTGCTGGAGGCCCGGCTCGACGCTCTGCAGCGCCAGATCAATCCGCACTTCCTGTTCAACACGCTGAACTCGGTTGCCGCGCTGGCGCGCAGCCAGCCCGAGCTGGCCCGCGAGATGACCGTCAAGCTGGCCAACATCCTTCGCGCATTGCTCAAGGATCACGACACCTACGTGCCGCTGCGCGAAGAGCTGCGTTTCACCGACGACTATCTCGATATCGAGGTGGTCCGCTTCGGCGCCGACAAGCTGCGCGTCGAAAAGGACATCGATCCCCGCACGCTCGATGTTCTGGTGCCCAGCATTCTGCTGCAGCCGCTCATCGAGAACAGCATCAAGCACGGCCTGGAGCCGCGCATCCAAGGCGGGACGGTCACCTTGCGCAGCCACCTGGAAGGCGACCGGCTGCTGATCGAAGTGGCCGACGACGGCGTGGGCATGAGCGGCGGCGCGGCCTCGGTGGTGCGCAGCAACGGCGCCGGCATCGGCATGAAGAATGTTCAGGAGCGGCTGGAAGTGCTCTACGGCAAACATGCCAGCTTCAAGGTGGACAGCAAGCCAGGCCGGGGGACTTCGGTGGCCATTGAAATTCCGGCGGCAGTCGGCGGCACTGGATAGGAGCTGCACCGCCTATTGGTGGGTTCGATCTTCAGGACGCGGTCCCCAGGAAGCGATGATTGCCACTTGGGGTGAGTGGCTGGCTATCGCACGGGTCTGTAGACCCGCACTCTTGCCGCGTCGTCCGCCGCCCCGCGCGGTATTCTCAATCCATGGTGCGCTTCACGGTGCTGGCCTCGGGCTCCAAAGGGAACAGCACGGTTGTCTCCGGCGGGCGCACGGTCATCCTCGTCGACGCGGGGTTGAGCTGCCGCGAGCTCTTCCGGCGCATGAAGCTGGCCGGGGAAGATCCCGAAGCGCTCGACGCCATCGTCGTCACGCACGAACACTCGGACCACATCAGCGGCTTGGCCGTCACCGCGCGCAAGTTAGGGATCCCGGTTTACTTCACTGAGGCGACGCACCGCGCCTGGATGCGCTGGCTGACCCCGCGCCGCCAGATGACTTATGGTCAATGGATCGAGCTCTGCCGCAAGCAGGCGGCCGAGCGTCAGGCGGAGATCGAGAACGGGGCTTCTGGAATCAGCGATGGGGAGAGCGATCCCGAGGAAGCAGATTCCGATGTCCAGCCCCCGGCCGCGGCGGCGAGCGAATCGGCTGGACAGGCTCCGGAATCGGCAATTGACGTCCGGCCATCCCTGAAGGAGGACCCAACCTGGCTTCCGGCGGTCGAGTACTTTCAGGCCGGGGTCCCATTCACGATCGGCGACATCGGCCTGAGCCCGTTCACCACTCCTCACGATGCCGCCGACCCTGTGGGATTTGTTTTCAGCGCGGAGGGGGTCCGGATGGGCTTCGCCACCGACCTTGGCTACATCCCGCCCAACGTCAAAGCCCAGCTCCAGGACCTCGACCTGCTTCTGCTTGAGTCGAACCACGATTTGGAGATGCTGCGCGACGGCCCCTACCCCTGGTCGGTCAAGCAGCGGGTTCTTTCCCGCGTCGGCCACCTTTCCAACGACGCCACAGCCGAGTTTCTTTCCACAGGCTACGACGGCCAGGCATCCTACGTGATCCTTGCGCATCTCTCTGAAAACAATAATCTTCCCGAGCTAGCCCGGGTGGCGGCCGAGCGTGCTCTTCTGGGCCGCGCGAGCCTTTTGGCGAACCGCCTGTTGCTGGCAGAGCAACATCAGGCACTTTCTGCTATCCGTTTTTAGGGGAAGGAGTAAGATAGAGATTAGTAGTCAGGGCCAGACAACCGGGAATTGTGTTCGTCCGGCGCAAGACGCCACGGGAAAGCCGTGGCGAATTCTATTTGAGCGCCGCTGTGCATCCGAGACGCCGGAAAGGGCGTCGAACCGATGTGGCTTCCGCGCCGGAATGCACCCGGGGAGCCTTGTAGCCTAACTGAACCGTCTTCCAGGTGAGTCCCTATGTCTGCGACAAAAAGCCGCTGCAATGACCGGGTCGTGGGCGCAATTCTGAAAAGCTGGCGGTACGACATCTCGGGCATCTCCCCGGAGATGCGGCGCGATTACGAACTCCATTTTGTCGAGTGCGTGCATTGCAGTGCGCGCCAGAAGTTCCACCGCAGCCTCGACGTGACCCTCGCGGTTCTCACGTCGACTTCCGCGCTTTTCTTCCTGTTCGCTCTGGCTGTGCTCAAGCACATCCGGCCCCTGGAGCATGTCGCCTTCAATTACTTCGGCCTCGACATCGAGGACATGTATCACATGCTGTTTTCGGCAGGAGTCGCCGGGCTGATCTTCTCGGTCATCGCGCTGGCGCTGGTGCTGATGACCACCCCCGCCCCGGCATATCTGGGCGACATCGCCGCCGAGCACCGGCGGCTGATCGAGCAGCGCGTCGCGGCCATCAAATCGCTGCGTTCCCGCTAGCGCCGTCCCGGCGCACCAAAATTGAGGGCCTCCCACTCGGGAGGCCTTAGTGCGTTTTGGGCATAGCGCAGGGTTTCCTCACTCTTCTTCATTGCCGGATCCTGCAACCCGAGATAACATCCGGGTAAAGGCAACAAACTGCTTGAGCGACACTCATGGAGACGCGAACCGGGCTCCAGCGCCGAGGACGAGCGCGCGGGGAGGGGATCATCCGTTGATCTGGCTGCAAGCCGTTTCCCGGACGTATCCGCGGGGCCACGTGCGCGCCACTCGCGAGGTGACGCTGGAGATCGGCCGGGGGGAGTATGTCGCCATCACCGGGCCCAGCGGGAGCGGCAAATCGACGTTGCTCTATCTGGCCTCGGGGCTCGATTTCCCCGATGCCGGCGCGGTCTTCTTCGATGGCCAATCGCCCAGATCGACCGCCCAGTGGGCCCGCCTGCGGGCGCTTCACATCGGCTTCGTCTTTCAGACATTTCAGCTAGTTGCCTCGCTCACCACGGCCGAGAACGTCGAACTGCCGATGCTGGGAGTCGTAGCCGGCGAGTCAAACCGCCGCCGCCGCGCCGCGGCACTGCTTGAGCGCGTCGGTCTCGGCCACCGGACGACCCATCGTGTCGGCGACCTCTCCGGCGGCGAGGCGCAGCGGGTCGCGATTGCCCGCGCCCTGGCCAACTCGCCTCAACTCGTCCTTGCCGACGAGCCCACAGGAAACCTGGATTCGCGCACCGCCGCGCAGATTCTCGACCTTCTCGATGAGGTTCGCGAGCATGAGCGCGTTTCTTTGGTGATGGTCACGCACGATGAAGCAATTGCCGCGCGCGCCGCTCACGTGATCCACCTGCGCGACGGCCGCATCGAAGGCGAGGAACGCAGAGGGGATCGCCCATGAACGCCCTCACATACCCGCTGCGCAGCCTGGCCAGCCATCGTGCACGTTCCCTGTTGACCGCGGCCGGCGTGGGCGCCGCACTGGCCGGAATGCTGGCGCTGATGGGCCTTTCGCGCGGCGTCGACCGTAGTGTCCTGCTCGCCTTCAGGGATCGCGGAACCGACCTCGTCGCCGTCAAGAAAGGCACCGTTGACCCTCTGGCCGCCGAGTTGGGTGAGGGCCTGACCCAGAGGATTCGCGCCATTCCCGGCGTCGCCGCCGTGATGCCGTCCATGGGCGATGTGGTGACCATGGACTCCGGCGAGATGACCTACATCTCCGGCTGGCCCCTCGACAGCGACTTCTGGCGCACCCTCCCGATGGTGGCCGGCCGCGTCCCAACGGCCGATGAGACCGCCAGCGCCGTTATCGGCGAGAGCCTGGCGGAGGCCCTGGGCAAGAAGCCCGGCGATGCGATTGAGCTAAGCGGCGAGAAGTTCAGGATTGTCGGTATTGCCAGGCAACAGAGCGTGATCGACGACCGCTCCGTGATGCTTCCCATGCCCGTGATCCAACGCCTGCTGGACCGGCCAGGCAAGGTCAGCGGCTTTCACATCCGTGTCGAACACCCGGAGAACCCGGCGCAAGTGGCACAGGTTCGGGACCGGATCGCGGCGGCTTTTCCGGATCTTCTCGTCATTGAATCCGCCGAGATGGCGAATCAGTCCGAGATCACGAATCTGGTCCGCGCCATGGCCTGGGCCAGTTCCACCGTGGCCCTCGTGATGACCTTTGTCGTCGTTTTGAATACGCTGCTGATGGCCGTCACCGAGCGCATGCGCGAGATCGGGCTGCTTTCGGCCATTGGCTGGCATCCGGCGCGCATTGTGGCGGCAGTCGTCTGCGAGGGGCTGCTGCTGGCAGGCGCCGGCGCGGCGTTCGGCATCGCCGGTGGTCTGCTCGGTCTCCGCTGGATGATCCGCCATCCGCAACTGGGCGCGTTTCTCCAGCCCGACGTGACTCCGGCTCTTGTCCTTGAGTCGGTCGCGATGGTTCTCGCCGTTGGCGCTCTGGGCGGCATCTATCCAGCCTGGCGCGCCACGCGGTTGCAGCCCGTTGAATTGCTACGCGGAGAGTGAGATGGCGCGGTACGCATACTTTATCGCTTGTTTCGCCCTGTGCGTTGCCGCGGCGCTCGTCTTTCTGGCCGCGCCGCCGCGCCATCGGCGCTGGGCATGGCTCTCGGCGCTAATTTCACTCCCGTTCACCTTTGTCTCACTCGCCTACGACGGCTACTAGCGTCTGGCGCTCGCCGGATCCGCCGGGTATTTGACGGTCTACACGGGAGTTCTTGCCGTCTCCTGGCGCGTCTTCCCCGAGTTCGCAGGAGCCTGGAACCGGGCCGGCCTCAGCGGCGTCTCGGTCGCCGGCATCCCGATCGAAGAACTCTGCTGGGCAGCCGGCTACGGCGCCGCGTGGCCTTCGATTATGGCATTCGTGCTGCGGGCGCGAATCGGCAGAGCCGCGGCCTGAGCCGGCCGCGGCTCAGACCGCACGTCCAGCGCGTAGGCAATGACGACAGGCCAGGCCAGACACGCCAGCCCGGAGAATAGGGCCGCGAATCGGAAGTCGCGGTTGGGCAACAACAAGCTAACAAAAAGAGTGGCAACCAGGATGGGCAGATTGGCGAACAAGTACGGATGCTCCTGGAGGAATGCGATGCTCATTGCTCCTCCTCGGCACATACGGCCGGCTGTGCCAGCGGGGAGCCCGTGACCGTCTCCGCTGGTGCCGGCAGCCACCCCTTTTCTTCAACCGAGGCCCGCTCCTCAAACTTCACATCGAGCGCCCAGGCAATCGCCACCGGCCAAACCGCGCCGAAGAGCGCCGCCCACGCCAGGTCGCCAGCCGGAACGCCGAATACGAGCGTGCCCCATCCGCCCTTGTTCCAGTACGAGATGTAATTGGGCCAAAGCGCGAACTGAACCCTTATGACGACAAAGTAGAACGGCACGAATCCGGCGAGACCTGCCAGAGACAGACGCCAGAGGGATCGCCGGTCAAGGAGCTGGTACAAATAGAACCCCAAAGGAGAGATCAGCGTGGCCGTAACGCAGTTGACACCCGCTTGCCACAAAAGGATGTACAGCACGATTACAGAAAGCGCTCCCGGTGTGAACCGGCGAAAAACCCCGGCGACACCGCGGATTCCGATGGAGCAGGATTGACGCTGAAGGGCCGCAGCAATCAGCCACGCGGCCACGCCCAAAACATATGTGAATTGAACGCTCTCAATCCCCCAGCTCATGCCGCCAAGGAGTTTGGGATGCCAGTAGGCGGCAGATGTCGACTCGGCAAGCGAGCAGGGAATGCAGGCGAGTCCGCTGAAAACGGCGGCGCGGGCAATATCGCGGCGCCGCGACCGCCAGACGATCAGCGAAGTAACGATCAGGATCGGGAAATTGGAAAAGAGGTAGGGGTTGCCTCCGATGAAATCCACCACATTACGGATCATCCCGCGTCTCCGGAATTGTCGACTGGGGGGTCCCTTAGAGCGTCAGTATACGCAAACACGCGCAGAGGGGAAAGCCCGTCTTCCCGGCAAATCGGTTCCGCAGCCGAGCGCCGGCGGCTGATCGAGCAGCGCGTCGCGGCCATCAAGTCGCTGCGTTCCCGCTAACGGCGTTCCGGCGCACCAAAATTAAGGGCCTCCCATTCGGGAGGCTTTTGTGCGTGTGCGCGAGATCTTCCCATACAGTAGCACCCAGTGCTACACTTGAACGATGGCGAACGGCGCCGCGAACCGGAATCGGTTCTTCAAGACGAAGTGGTTCTTGAGAGAGGCGCGAAAGGCGCTGATTTCGGACGAGGAGCTGTGTTCGGCGATGCGGCAGGTGCTATTGGGCCAGGCCGTCGATCTTGGCGGGGGAGTCTTTAAGAAGCGATTGGGTAGGAACCAGTTCCGATCGATCATTCTGGCAAAAGGCGGCCGCAACTGGGTTTACGAATACATATTTGCCAAAAAGGACCGTGATAATATCTCGAACCGCGAACTTGTGGAATTCAGAAAGCTGGCGCGGAGTTATGAAGGCCTGACAGATCAAGAGGTCGATGAACTCATCGTGAACCGGGATTGGGTGGAGATTTGTAATGGCGATTCGGCGTGAATTCAAGAGCGATGCGTTTGAGGCGATCCACTCCTCAGCGTCGGCACTTTACCGTATTGGCGCAATCGACAAGGCCACAATGCGCAGCTTCGACGAGGCATGTCTTGCCGCGCCGCCGCCGATGGCTCCGCGCAGGATCAAGCAGATTCGGGAGAGCCTGCGAGTCAGCCAACCGGTCTTCGCGCGCTACCTCAACACCAGCGAATCCACAATCGAGAAATGGGAGAGCGGCGCGAAGAAGCCGAGCGGGATGGCGCTCAAGCTTCTCGACGTTGTGCAAAAGCACGGTTTGAAGGTGCTTGCCTGACCGCTCTCCGTTGTCGCGCCGGTCTTACTTCGCCAGCGGCACGCGCATGTCCCCGCCGGTCATCTCCTTGGGCAGGCCCAGGTCCAGGATTCCCAGCAGCGTCGGCGAAATGTCGCGCAGCGAGCCGTCGTTGCGCAGCCGGTAGTGCGGCGCCTCCTCGGCGACATAAATGAAGGGCACGGGATTGGTAGTGTGCGCGGTGTGCGGTCCGCCAGTCACCAGGTCCACCATCTGCTCGGCGTTGCCGTGGTCGGCGGTGATGATCCAGCTCCCGTTCCGCTCCTTGATGGCCTTGTAGATGCGCCCGAGCTGTGCGTCGACCACTTCGATCGCCTTGATCGTCGGCTCCA
>JBEKUS010000138.1:0-9402 GCA_049514795.1 Occallatibacter sp. | reverse complement strand
TAATCCGAAAAGACAAGTCCAGCAAAGGAAGCGTCCGCGGCAAACGTCTGCAAGCCGCATGGGATGATGCCTTCCTCTGGCAACTCCTGGCTGAGGGAAAATCATGATGCGTTTGCCCTGGGCGACGCGGCGGCACGGAACGCGCCTAAAACCAGAACTTGAGCTTGGGCCAGTCGACGGCGAAAGGTTGCTTGCGGCCGCGCAGCCAGAAGAAGCGGCGGTGCTCGTAGTCCATGGTCCACGGGGCGTCGAAGGGGCCCAGATCAACGACCTCGGCGTAGTCGCCGGTGAACTGCTCGCGGCGGTCGCCGAGGGTCAGCACAGACTCCCCGGTATAGCCGTTCCAGCCCCAGTAGAAGTAGTTGTTGTGTCCGCTGATCGCGGGGGGCAGGCCGTATTTCGGGCCGAAGACGTTCACGGCGCTGGCCTCGCCGTAGTTGTCGCAGAAGATGGCGGTGCGCGCGCGAACATCGGGCGGCAGGGCGTTGTAGCGCGAGGCAAATCCCTCGGCAACCTGCGGCCAGCCGAAGCGGTCGGAGAGGATTTGCGGCATGGGCGCGGTGAATTTCTCCATCCTGGCCTGATCCGGCTGGAAGATTGCGGTGTAGGCGATGTACTTGTCCGGCGGCAGAAGGGTGAGGGTGCAAGGGCCCGTACCGAAGATCAGGGTCAGGCCGAGGACGACCGAGTACGCGTTCAGCGGCCACGGGCGGCGGAGCAGCCGCGCGAAGCCGACGGCGCCCGCCGCGAACAGGACCGGGTAGATGGGCGCGACGTAGTAGTGCTTGGCGTGCATGGCCATCATCATCACGAGGAAGACGAGGTAGGTGAGAGCCACGAATCGCCATGCACGGGCGTTCCGGGAGAAACCGAGCCAGACGAGTCCGCCAACCCAGAGGAAGACGGTGGTGCAAAGCAGCACCACGATTTGTTGATGGAGAAAGACCAGGGGCGAATGCGAAAGGTTCTTGCCGGTGCGAGCGACGGCGTTGAGAAACTCGTAGGTGGCGAAGTGCTGGGCGTACTCCCACAAGAAGTTGGGAAGGGCGACTAGAACCAGGATGGCAACGCCGGCGGCGCAGGCGCGGGACCAGAGGATGCGGCGCTGCGGGCTGAGGAGCAACCCCACCAGCAGCGCAATCAGGAAGAAGACGGTGGAGTGTTTGTTCTCGATGCCCAGCCCCGCCAGCAATCCGAAGAGCAGCCAGGCGCGGGGTTTGGCCGAGCCGTCGGCGAGGCGCAGGACGACGAAGAGCGAGCCCATCCAGAAACAAGGCTCGAAGGAATTCATGGTGAGATAGTTCGAAGTTCCCAGGAAGACCGGGGCCGACAGCACGCAGGTCATGGCCAGGATTTGCGCGGGGCGGCGCCCGCCAAACTGCCAAGCCAGGAGGCCGGTCAGCCCGACGGTGACTCCGCCGGCCAGGAAGCTGAAGATGCGAATGCCGGTGGGCGAAATGCCGAAGAGCAGCTCGGCAAGCCGCGCCTGAAGCGCCACCATGGGAGGCTGATCAACGTAACCCCAGGCAAGATGATGACCGCAGACGAGGAAATAGAGCTCGTCGCGGAAAAAGCCGTAGCCGAGATGGGAGCCCCAGAGCGAGCTGCCCAGATGGATGAGGAAGGCTAGCGCGCCAAATGCTCCGGCGAGCACCAGAGCAGCACGCAGCGGCATTCGAACTGGGATCTGCGGCTCCGTTCCTGGCAATGCGCCTGCCTCCTCGCTTCTATTGTATTTTGTTCCCGCCGCAGACCGGCGGCGCGACGGGCGATCGCTTTGAGCGCCGTAGCCGCGGCAAATTGGCAAAACCCGGCTCAACCAAATATTCTGAACGATCAAGGTGCGTGCTGCCGGTTTCACCGGCGGAACTCTAGCTGCGATTCGCACTCAAAAGGACGGTCACCCGCCGCATGGCTCCGACACTCACGTTCACGGGATTTGTATGGAAGAACCTGGGGCGGCGGCGGCTCAGGACGCTTTTGACGCTATGCGGAATCGGCGTGGCAGTAGGTGCGTTTGTGGGCCTGGTGGGCTTTTCCAACGCATTCGAACAGCAGTGGCTGCGCCTCTACTCCTCCAGCGGCATCGACATTACCGTCATTCGCGGAACCTTTGTGAATACGTCGCTGAATGAAGGCGACGCCGCGAAGATCAGGAGTTTGCCCGATGTTGCGCAGGCCGCGCCCATGATCTTCAACGTCATGGACCTGACTCCGGATGTGACGGCGCTCGTCTATGGCTGGCGGGCCGATTCCTTTGAATTCAGTTCGCTTGAGATTCTCGCCGGACGGCGCTTTCGCGACGGCCAGCCGGAGGTGATTCTCGGCGATTTACTGGCCCAGGATCTGAAAAAGAAACCGGGCGACCCCTTGGATATTCAGGGCACGCAGTTTACGGTGACCGGGATCTACCATGGCGCATCGAGCCTGGAGGCGGAAGCCCTCATCATGCCGCTCGATCAGGTGCAGCAACTCACCAGCCTGCAAGGCAAAGTCTCCACGGTCCATGTCCGGCTGCGCCCCGTACCGAAGGGGGAACCGTGGGATCTGTATATGAAACATGCGGAAACTGAAATCGAGGCCGCTGTACCCGGGCTCCGCGCCACGTCGGCGGCGGAACACGCCGTCGACAATCAGATTGTCAAGATGGCCAACGCTTCCGCATGGGGCACCTCAGCCCTTGCTATCATCATCGGCATTCTGGGCATCGCGAACACCATGGTGATGTCGGTCTTCGAGCGCACCCAGGAGATTGGCGTGCTGCGCGCCATGGGCTGGAAGCGATGGCAGGTGCTGGCGCTCATTGAGCTCGAGGCCGCCATACTGGGTCTGGCCGGCGGGGTCATCGGCATCGTTGTGGGATGCTGCGCATTGCGCGTGCTGTCGGCCTTGCCTCAAACCGCCAGCCTCATATCGCCATCCATAAGCTGGCCTCTGGTTTTTCAGGCATTGGGGATCGCGGTGCTCGCCGGGCTGATTGCCGGAGCCGTTCCGGCATGGCGCGCCGGGCGGCTTTCTCCCATGGAAGCCCTGCGGCACGACTGAGGCCGGCTCCCCCAGAACGCGATTGAATTCGCCTCAGCCCTTCTCTGCCGCCAGTAGCTTGCGCTTGCGGTCGACGCCCCAGCGGTAGCCGGTGAGGGAGCCGTCGGCGCCGACGACGCGATGGCACGGGACGAGGATGGAGACGCGATTGGTGGCGCAGGCGCGAGCCACGGCGCGCGTCGAGTTGGGGTCGCCGAGCTCGCGCGCGAGCTGGGAGTAGGTGCGCGTCTGGCCGCGGGGAATCTGCCGCAAAGCCTGCCAGACGCGGAGCTGGAAGACGGTGCCGCGGAGATCGAGGGAGTCGGTTCGGGCGCGGCTCGCGGAGAGGTCGGCGCCTTCGCGGACGCTGTGAAGCGCGGCATCGACCCAGCGGGAGAGCGAGGGATCTTGACGCAGCGTGGCCGCGGGGAACTCGGCGCGGAGGCTGGCCTCGGCTTCGGCGCTGGTGGAGGCGAGCGCAAGCCAGCAGAGGCCGCGCGCGGTGGCGCCGACGACGATCCAGCCGAAGGGCGAGCGAGCCGTGGTGTAGGCGATGCGCTCGCCGCGTCCGCCCTGGGCGAAGCGCGCGGGCGTCATGCCCAGCGGGGACCCTTCGTAGGCGCGGCTGGAAGAACCGAAGCCGGCGTTGTAGATGGCGTCGGTGACGCTCGCGCCCTGCTTGAGCGCGCCGCGCAGGCGACCGGCGCGGAGAGCGCGCTGGTAGGCGAGCGGGCTCACTCCCATCTCGCGCTTGAAGAGGCGCTGCACGGTGAATGGGCTTAAGGCTACCAGGCGGGCCAGCTCGGCCAGGCGCACGGGGCGGTCGAGGTTGCGCTCGATGTAAGCGCGGACTCTGCCGATCGCGTCACGACTCTTGTCCAAAGGGCTGCAGTCCGCAGGACCGCAGCGCCGGCAGGGGCGGAATCCGGCGGCCTGCGCTTCAGCGGCGGTCGAGAAGAAGCGGACGTTTGCGCGCAACGGTCGGCGGCTCGTGCAGGCGGGGCGGCAGAAGACGCCGGTGGTGGTGACGCCGTAGAAGAAGCGAGCGCTGGGATCTCGGGCGACGAGCTGGTCCCACACGGCGTCGGGATCGAAGGTCGATCCCTGCGCCGGGGCCGGGTCCGTGTGCGGGCTGGTGAACTGGGTCATGGTCGGAATGCTGGCCGCTTCGATGGTTGCGATACTCGGAAGGCTGCTCATGAGCATTATCGTCGCCGAGGCGCGCCAAGGGCGCACTCCGATTCTTGCGGGCAATTCCGCCGGCGGATCTCGACAACCCAAGCGGCTTGGGATATTGTATAAGTGAATGGCATCGATCCGGTTGGCGGGCGTCCGGTTTACGGCGTACTCGATGGACCACGAGCCTCGGCACGTACACGGCTTTTATGCCGGACTTGAGGTCATCGTGGATCTTCGCCCGGATGGCGCGGCTTCGCTGGCCAACCGCAGCGGAGCCATCCGGCCTGCGGGCGGCAAACGGTCGGACGTGCGCCATGTTCTGGAAACTGCCGCAAGCCACTTCGATGAGTTAGCAGCCCTTTGGGAGAAGCAGCATGGCTGAACATAAAGTTGTCACGACGGATGCCGAGATCGACGCCGCGCTTAAAAAGGCGAAATCCACCGGCCGGGAAACGGTCGCCCGCACCGTGGAGCACATTCCGGAGTTGAACCTGCTGCTCGTCGTGCTCAGCAACCGGCGGCGTCTTGCGCTTCCGATCGAGGACTTGCAAGGTTTGAGTGGAGCGTCTCACGAGCATTTCGCGAACTACGAATTGCTCGGCCGAGGGACCGGCATTCGTTTCCCGGAACTCGATGTCGATCTTTATGTTCCCGCCTTGATCGAAGGTGTCTACGGAAACCGCCGATGGATGGCGCAACTGGGCCGGACGGGCGGAAGAGCGAAAACTCCAGCCAAGCGCCTGGCGGCGCGAGCAAACGGAGCCAAGGGCGGACGGCCCAGGCGAGCAGCCGCGTAGGGGATTATTCCTCAAGGACAGGTCAGGCCGACGCCGCATCGCGGAAGGACGTGTGTGATTGCGCACTCCGATTCTTGCGCGCAATTCCGAATTCCCTCAGTCCTGCGTGACTCACATTCAGTCCTGGATATTGCGCGAGAACTCCCAATCAAGGAGCAGCTTCAAGATCAGGTCCGCGCCCAACTGGGCCGGATAACGTTCCAGTGGATTCGACAGCGAGTCCTTGAGGATTTCATTGATCCGCGCGGTGAGGCCGTCCTTGAACTCCTTGACCTGGGTCTTCGGGACCTGATCGAGATGCAAGCCGGTCAAAGTTGGATCGATGGGGCGGATGGGCGCCGGCGTGAAGCGGATGGGCCCGAGCTGGCCGGGTTCGCCGAACTTCGGGTTGGCGAGGAGCCGCTGGGCCACGGTCCGGCCGCAGTCGTAGTCGTGATCGCGGTAGCGCACGTCGAAGAACCCAAGGAATGCGAAGATTCCCGCGCCAGCCAGATCGCCATCTTTGGTGACGATGCCGTAAATCTGCATCCGATCGCGTTCCCCCAGGTTCGCGGCTTTTTCGAGCGCCAGGATCTCGTAGAGGAAGGCCTGAGCCTTTGTGGGGAGTTTTCCGTTTTGACCGACGGCTCCACCGAGACTCCCGACCTCTTGCTCGTACTGTCTGGCGAGGCGATCGATTGCTTCTTCCTCGGTCTCGCCATCTGCACCGGAGGCGTAGAGCAATTCGAGAATCTGCTTCGATGCTTTCGTCAGGGGAGTTGGATTGATCCGGCCGTGCGCCAGAGCGTCGGCCAATCCCGCGGCGCGCTGGTCGAGGATCTCAATCTGCTGGTTGATCGTATCGGCCTGGATCCAGTCGCGGAAGGTCGATTGTCCCGTGTAGACATCGAAGAGGCGCTTGGCCACCTGGATCATGTCGGCATCGGCCTCGTGCAGGTCGAGTTTTTGCCTACCCTCCATCGGCGAGGGCGAGACGAAGAGATAGAAGCGGTTGTCGTTATCGATGTGCTGGTCGTTCTTATCCACCAGATTCTTGGCCATGCCGAGGGGCTGGTTTTGCAGAACTCCGCCGTCGGTATAGGTGAAGGTGTATGGGTCAGCCGGAAACGGAACCAGAGTATCGGAGGGCTGGTAGTCGGCCACGGCCCTGGGAAGGTCCTTGGTACGAAAGGCGATTGGGAATGCCCCGCACGCGACGGCAGCCTCGCGGATCTCGTTCCAGCGATCGAGGGAGCGATCGCTCACCGAGAAGACTCGGAGCATCTGGTCGCTGAAGTCGGTGTAGCAGAAGGGATCGCCGCCAAACATTGTGTATTGGTAATTGACGCCGTTGAGGTTGGTCAGCGTCAGGCCCAGGCGAATGCCACGGGCGGGATCGATGACGTTGTGCGCGCCCCCGTTGAGCGGGACCAGTCCCGCGGAGTCGATTTGGCCGAGCGTATTCTGGGCGATCTTCTCGATCAGGTTCGACGACAAGAGCGATAGCTTGGCAGGATCTCCGGCGGGCAGGGATTTGTCGACGGCGGCGAGCAAGTCCTTCAAGTCGATTCCCTTGACCCAGGTATTGTAGAGGGGGTTGTCGTAAGGAGCCGACTTCCCCCCTGGCCCGACAAATGCGTCCCTGGCGAAGAGCAGTTTCTGGGCCAGGATGGCCGCGGTCATGCCGCCGGCCGAGGCCCCGGTGAGAACGTCGATCCGGATGTAGTCGCCGTTGGCGATGGTGTCGGGGTGTTCGTTGTGCTGGCGGATGGCATCGAGAATCTCATAAGTGGCTCCAGCCTCATAACTTCCCAGAGAAACCGCACCAGCAATCGTAACTGCAAGATACTTGACCGGCATCGCGACCTCCGCTGACTTCCCGGGTGACTTAGATCGCGAAACAAATAACTCCTTGAGGAGACTGTCGTCAAGCAGAATCAGATGACGCCCCAATTAGTCCTGAGATATTCGACGGCGAACTCGACGCGATTGGCCGGCGGACGGGGGACCTTGTTTGGCAGGCGTGAAGACGGGTTGGCGCCTGTTCAATTCCCGGCGGCGATGTGGCGCAGCAGGGCCTCGGCTCTCGCGAGGTCTTCCTCGGTGTCCACGCCGACGGTGTCGCGGAGGGCGGCCCGCATCAACCCAGTTGGTGATAGAGCTCCCCGTGATGTTTACCGATCAACACTGCAAGCGTGTACGTCCCCAGAACCAGGCCGATAGGGAACTGGAGAAGCGAAAAAATACCGGAGGCAATCGCCACAGGCCGGCCCCAGTCGGTATGGTTTTGCAGACCCCATCCGACGGCGGCCGAAAGAACAACCCGCGTAATCACAAGAGTCCACGCCGCGCCGCCAACAAGGGTCCATTCCCAGAGGGGTGGGTGAGGCCACGGCTCCCATGGGCCCGGAGTGCTTGCCAACCCTGTTTGGACCAAGAACAGCCCTGTCAGACCGAGGACCAGATTCAGTCCTGCAAACAGATACCAGAACCGACTGAGATTCCGGATCACGCGCTCGAAGCCAATGTGCGGATCCCCGGAAGCGGCCAGAGAAGGCAATGGCGCTCCAGCGGCCCGCCCGCATTGCGGACAAACTGCCTCATTATTCCCCAGAGCCTGACCACACTTGCTGCAAAACATGGTTGCCTCCTTTGGGCACGGTGCTTCCGGGACCAGTTTCCATCAAGCGGGCTGCAACCGCGCCTCTCACTAATGTTAGTGGTTACGCGTGCCGCAGAACGAGAGTTCCAATAAGTTTGTTTGGCCGTCGTTATGGAGGAAGGGGCCGTGAAGCGGTCCCCGGAAAAGCGTTCGTCAAGTAGCCGGTCGATCAGTTGCTACGCATCCCTTTTAGCAGCGCCTCGGCGCGCGCCAGGTCATCCTCGGTGTCCACGCCGACGGTGTCGCGTGGGGCGTCGGCGACGTAGACGGCGATGCCGTTTTCGAGGAGGCGCAACTGCTCCAGGCGCTCGAGCTTTTCGAGCGGCGAGGGGGGCAGCGACGCGAAGCGCTCGAGGGCGGCCTTGCGGTAGGCGTAGATGCCGAGGTGCTTTCGGTAGCCGGTAAAGCCGGTCGCGTCGCGGTCGAAGGGGATGGTCGCACGAGAGAAGTAGAGCGCGCGGCCGTCGAGCGCGGTGACGACTTTGACGGCGTTGGGATTCAGGAACTCCTCGGGCGGGCAGGAGACAGCGAGCGTGGAGACCTCGACTTCGGGGCGGGCGAAGAGATCGAGAAGCGGGGGGAAGAAGTCGGGCGTGAGCATCGGCTCGTCGCCCTGGATGTTGACGACGATGTCGGCGTCGAGCTGGCGGGCGGCCTCACGGACGCGGTCGGAGCCGCTGGGGCAAGTGGGCGAGGTCATGACGACGGGGATCGCGCGCGCGCGGCAGACGCCGGCGACCTCTTCCGAATCGGTGGCCACGACTACGGGGTCCATGAGGCCGCTCTGGTGAGCGGAGCGCCAGACCCACTCGACCATGGGGCGGCCGGCGATGGAGCGCAGCACCTTGCGCGCCATGCGCGTGGAGGCCAGACGCGCAGGAATGACGGCCGCGATGCGGAGGGGGCTCATGCAGTCGAGTGTAAATGGGCGGGGAGCGGGGTTTGACCTCGAATCGCGGCGCCCGTATCATCGAATCTGGCGCTGCCGTGCGCGGTTGGCCGCGGCGCGCTGCCTTCCCGGCGGAGTAGCTCAGTTGGTTAGAGCGTGGGATTCATAACCCCAAGGTCGACGGTTCGATCCCGTCCTCCGCCACCAGATAAGCTAAACAAAACAAATAACTTAGTTAAACCAGCGAATTGCGGCCTTTGGAGGGATCGGGCTGAATGCCCGTATACCCGCCGCCGTGGGGCAGAAGTTGATTCTGCCTTTGCTCAGATAGCCCAGAAGCGACCGATAGCGTTCTTGCTCGGGTAACGCCTCGACCTCTTCCCACCAGCGGAGATCTTGAACCAAATACATTCCTGAACACCAGCCGACTTGAACGAAGCCGCTGTGGCGGCGGACGCATCCGCGTGTTCCTGAACAGACATCGGCATCTGCCATCCATCCGCGGTTCTCCCTGACTTTTTCTCCGTCCCTGACAATCCAGCTCTTGTCGTATTGGACTCAGTCGCGTCAATGCTCCCTTGCACAGAGAAGCACCCCTCGCACGAGATGAGAATACCCTTCATCGCTTAGAGGATTGCTCGAATACAACTCCCGCGTGCAACCCCGCGGCGGGGGATGTCATCGATTCCTTCTGCCTACACGGTTTCATAGCCCGCTTGAGATTCTCGATCCCAACGCCAATGCAGACTGCGCAATTCACCATTCCCATCGGTTCTTCATCACGAAAGACAGGCAGTTTGTCACTGACTCCAAAATGCAGAAGACGAACCTACACCGGTTAAGCGGACTTTGGAGCGGCAGACGTGTAATTC
>JBEKUS010000137.1:0-9417 GCA_049514795.1 Occallatibacter sp. | reverse complement strand
CGCGGGGCACGTGATCTGCGGTCTGTCGGGCGGGGTGGACTCGTCGGTGGCGGCGATGCTCGTGCACCGGGCGATCGGCAGCCAGTTGACGTGCATTTTTGTGAACAATGGCGTGCTGCGCAAGAACGAGTTCGCAAATGTGCAGGCGAACCTGCGCGGCAAGCTGGGGCTGAACATCGTGGCGGTGAACGCGAGCGCGCGTTTTCTGGAGCGGCTCGCCGGGGTGATCGAGCCCGAGATCAAGCGCAAGAGGATCGGGGCGGAGTTCATCGCGGTCTTCGAGGACGAGGCCAACCGCATCGCGAAGGAAACCGGCGGCGTTGATTGGCTGGTGCAGGGGACGCTCTATCCCGACGTGATCGAGTCGTTGAGCGTGAAGGGGCCGAGCCAGACCATCAAGAGCCACCACAACGTGGGCGGGCTGCCGGAGCGGATGAAACTAAAACTCATCGAGCCGCTGCGCGATCTGTTCAAGGACGAGGTCCGGCGCATCGGGCGCGACCTGGGAATGCCGGAGGAGATTTTGAGCCGGCAGCCGTTTCCGGGGCCGGGGCTGGCGGTGCGCATCCTGGGCGAGGTGACGCCGGAGCGCGTCGCGCTGCTGCAGGAGGCCGACGAAATCGTGGTGAACGAGGTGAAGGCCGCCGGGCTCTACAACAAGATCTGGCAGAGCTTTGCCGTGCTGCTGCCAGTGATGAGCGTGGGCGTGATGGGCGACCAGCGGACCTACGCGTATACATGCGCCATTCGCGCCGTGCATTCGGAAGACGGCATGACCGCCGACTGGACGCCGCTGCCCTACGATCTGCTGAAGCGCATCTCGAATCGCATCGTGAACGAGGTGCGCGGGATCAACCGTGTGGTGTACGACGTGACGTCGAAGCCGCCGGGCACGATCGAGTGGGAGTAACTGGCCGTCACCGGCGGGCGCGCCTTCGGCGCCGTTCGTACTAAAACAAATACGGCCCGCCCATTGCGGCCGATGGGCCGCAGGTACATACCGTCACAGTGGCATGAAAAGCAGGAATCTGCCATAATGGTCGGCAGGTGGCAGATTATGACAGAAACGGTAATCTTGGGAGAAAGTGGCAGAATTGTCCTTCCAGCGGCAATCCGGAAAGAGTTTGGCATGGAACCGGGTGAACGGCTCACCGTGATCGCGGATCAAGGCGAGATTCGGATCTTTAGCCGAAAGATGATTCTGGAGAGTGTCCGGGCGCGGATTCTGGAAAAGCGCGGGACCTTAAAGGGAATTCTCGATGAGTTCATCGAGGAGCGCCACGAACAGGCCAGGCGGGAGGCCGAAGGTGCGTAGGATCGTGCTCGATGCGAGCGCCGTATTGGCCATGATCCTTAAAGAGCCAGGTGGAGAGCGAGTGGAGACGGCGCTCGATGCAACCAGCCAAGGCGGCGCTACGGAGCTTGCAATCAGCTCGGTGAATTGGTGTGAGGTGCTAACCAAACTGCAACGCAGTCCTGCTTCTCTCACTCCCCAAGAACTCGCGGGAATTTTGAGCGGGGTCGAGGTGGTGCCATTCGAACGATCTAGTGCCGAGCTGGCTGCGCAACTGAGTCTGCCGGCCCCGTTCATCTCGCTTGGCGACCGCGCCTGCCTTGCGCTGGCATCGGCTCGCAAGGCTACCGCCTGGACCACGGACAAAATCTGGATACGAGTCAAGGCGGGCGTTCCTATCGAGGTTTTGCGCTGATCTTTCGAAATAGGCGGGAGGCCTCTCTCGCTTTGAACCGGGCAAACCCATTTTCATCGAAATCCTAGTTTGCCGGGTTGTCTACCGCCCGCTCTGCGCGGCCTTGGCGAAGTGGAAGATGCAGTTGACCTGATGCGATTCCGGGTCGGCCTTCACGTCGTACGTGACGACAACCGTCTGCATCCACTTCCCCAACTGTTTGTCTTTCTTCTGCGCGAACGCAGCGAAGCTTGAGACGTAGCTTTCGTCGAAAGCCTCGCCTGGCGCCAACTTCCAGAGGCGCTTGAGTTTGGCGGCCAAGGCGTCGGGGGCGCCGTCGAACTGAACCGCGGCCATCCGATAGAGCGAGCCGGGAGCGATATCGAGCCTGTAGTTCACAATGTGTGTGTCTTCGTTGAAGGCGGGGCGCGAGACGATAGAGCAATCGAGATAGCCCTTGGCATGATGGGCGTCGCGGACCGCGAGGAGAAATAGGTCGAGCGGCCTTCCCGAGTCGGCCGGGTATTTGGACAGAATCTTCTCAACCTCCGCGCGCGTGACCAGAGAGCCGGCCGGATAACCGATCGTGCCGAGCTTGTAGACTCCGCCTTCCCTGACCGTGACCAGATAGCGGATGTCGATGGATTGATCGGAGACGTTGGGAGGATCGATCTCGGCCAAGTCGACCTGCACGGCCGCATAACCCTGGTCCTGGTAGAGATCCTCGAAGGCGTGCCGCAGCCCGATTGCGGTGTTCTCCGTATCGAAGCCGTTTCCGGTCTGTCCGGCGACAAGAGCGTCGGCTTTGACCTGCATGGCGGCCGAGACGCCGGCTAGCTGGATGGGGCCGATACGCACTGCTGGCGAGGCGACGGTGAAGCTGATGGCCATGATCTTTTACGGGCCCAGGCCGCTGGTGAGAGCGGCCTTCACCGATGCCTTGACGCCCTGGGCGGCCAGCATTTCTTCCAGCGCCTGGCGGATTCCTTCGAGCGTGGAGCCATTGGCGGGCACGAGACCGTGATAGAGCGGGAAGCGCGCATGGAGCTTGTCGTCGAGATCTTTCCCCGGCTTGAGCGGCAGATTATCCAGGTGGATCGGGTAGAGCTGGTTGGGCGGCGTCAACGAGAACAGCAGCCCCTTGCTGTCGTTGCTGAACTTGACCACCGCGAAAAAGCCCGTATCGTCGAGCTGTTTGGCATGCGCTTTCAGTTCGTTGGCGTTCAGGCGTGCGTCTAGTTTCAGGCCGGCAGCCGCGAGCAACTCCTCCTGCGCAAACTGGGGCGTGCCTTGAAAACGGATTGTCTTGGGCGGAACCTTTCTTTGTGCGGGCGGCGTCGCCTTCTTTTGCGCGGGCAATGGAAGAGAGCAGAGAAGGAGAAGCGCGGCGAGCAGTACAGCCTGTTTGTTCATGCTGCGCCAAGATTAGCAAACCGTGGGCGGCGCAGCCAGCGTTACAGCCTGCCGGTTCAAGAGGATTCGACGCCCCCGAAAGACACCGATCCAGCGCGCCGCCTTTGCGCCTGTCGCGCGTGGCTGCGCCGGGCCCTTTGCGCGACACCAATGTGCAAACTTTGCAGGCTGGACTTCGAAGCCGCATCGCGCCTTGCAAGCGAGGGCGTACGCGAAATCAAACAGAGCGAAGAGAGAGATTCGAGGGGCGGGTTATTGCAGGCATCCGCAACATACGCTAGCCCTGGTCTTGCGGCACATCTACCCAGCCGCGTTCGCGCGCAGCGCCGCCACCTCCCGGGTGAGCGCGTCCAGCTTTTCCAGCAGTTCCTGGTGCTGCTGGTCGGCGACGGAGGGCTCGAAGGCTTCGACGGTGAACGTACCGTTGGTTTCCAGTTTGCAGAGACGCACCTTGTGGAGGTCCTCGAAGCCCTGGCGGTGAATCGCATCGAGCAGCTCCTCGCGGGTGAGCGACTCGCGTTCCAGCGCCTTCTGGTCGATCCGGCCGTTGCGGATGAGGAACGTGGACCGGCCCTCCATCATGCGGGTCATCCGCGGCGAGCGGAAGAGAGTTCGCACGACCAGCCAATTGATGGCGAGCAGACCGAAGGCGCCGATGATGCCGCCGGTGACGGAGTTGTCGTCACCGATAATAGCGTTCTGCACGGTGTTGGAGAGCGAGAGGAGAACCACGAGGTCGAAGGGGTTGAGCTGCGCCAGCTCGCGCTTGCCGAAGAGGCGCAGCAGGACCACCAGGGCCAGGTAGACGATGACGGGACGGAGCAGCTTCTCCAGGATGGGAAGCGGCAGATGGAACATGCTCTCAAAGATCGCGGAGTGGGCCATGAAGATGAGGATAGTAGCTGAGCAGCTACCTTTCCAGATGAATCACGACATTCACGTCATGGGTGTCCGGGTTCGCGGTCACATCGTACTTCGCCTCCACGCCCGCGAGAGCCTGCCGGAGTACGGGGTCCTGCTGCTGCATTTTGAGGATGAAGTTCGCGACATAACTCTCGTCGAAGGGATCGCCGGGCATCATCTGCCAGTTGTGGATCAAGAGCGTGCGCAATTCGTCGCTGGCATTGTCGAATTTGACGAAGGCAAGATGGTAGACGGGGCCAGGGTTGACTTCAACGGAGTAGCTGACCGTGGCGTCCGCGTCGTTGAACGTAGCGTGAGGTGAGACCCTGCAGTCGAGAAAGCCCTTTTGACGATATCTCGATGCGATCAACACCCAGATTGTGCGGACTCTGACGCCGATGGGCGGGCCGCCGGGGATGGGATTGAGGGCCTTATCGATATCCTCCTGCGAGACGGGCGAGCCGGGCGGGAGGTGAATCGCGGCCACCCGGTAGAGCTTGCCCTCTTCGAGCTGAATGGAGAAGGGGACCACAATCGCGCCGGACTGAAGCGCCGGCTTGCCCGCGCGCTCAACCTGGACCTTGGCGGCGGCGAAGCCCAGGTCGCCGTAAAGCTGCTGAACTGCACGCGCCAGGTTGTCTGCCGAGTCCGCGGTGCTGAAGGGACTCTTGGCGGCTTCGGCCACCACGGCCTGCACTTTGGCTTGAAGCTGCACGGATGCGCCGTCGATGCGCGTGACGGCGACCGCGACCGGCGGCGCTGAAATCGAATAGCTGACCGCATTCACCTTGTGAGTAAACAGATCGGCAGCCGTTGTGACGACAACGGAGGCTTGCAGGCCCTGGTCCGCGAGCATCTGTTGGAAGGCCGCGCGGACGCCTTCGGCCAGTTTTCCTTCGGAGGGGACTTTGCCGTGGTAGAGCGGAAGCTGGTCGTGAAGCTTTGCGTCGAGATCCTTGCCGGGCGTGAAAGGAAGATTCTCCAGACGGATGGGGTAGAGGTCGGTGGAGGGCGTGAGGAGGAAGATCAGGTCCTGGCCGTCGAATTTGAAGGCGACGCTCGCGAAGACGCCGGTGTCGAGGAGCCGCTTGGAGTAGTCCTGCATGTCGGCATAGCCGAGGACGATGCCTTTCTTCAGCCCCGCTGCTGCGAGCAGCTCCTGGCCGGAATACTCCGGCGCGCCCTTGAACTGAATGGTTTTGGGAAGGAACTTCTGCGCCGGGGCCGGGTGGACCGCGGCCAGAACAGCCAGCGTTGCGAAGAGACTGGAAACGGAACGCCTCATGATAAGGCGAGGGTAGCATGGGAAAAGCGATGGATAGCTGCAACTTTCGGTGAAATGCCGGATTCTCCGGTCTGCTAGAGTGAGGGGGACAAGAGGATGGAGGCCGCTCGAGTGGGCGTTTCCGGGGCAACGATGGCGCCGTTTGGCATTGAGCCGAAGTTCACGGAGCGTGTGTGGGGATTCCGCGATCTGCGACCGTGGTACGACCGTGTGGCCGAGTGCGATCCGATCGGAGAAGTGTGGCTGACGGGAGACGACTGCCTGGTGGCGACCGGGCCGCACGCCGGCAAGCGGCTGGCTGCGCTGTTCGCCGAGGCGCACGCGGCGCTGCTCAGCGAGCATGCGCCGGTGACGGATTCGCCGCTGCTGATCAAGACGATCTTCGCGCGCGAGAAGCTGAGCGTGCAGGTACACCCCGACGACAAGATGGCGCGGAAATACGGCCAACCGCGCGGCAAGACCGAGTGCTGGTACGTGCTGGCCGCGGAGCCGGGAGCGGAGGTGGCGGCCGGGGTGAAGCCGGGCACGACAATTGAGGACATTGAGCAGGCGATTCAGTCGGGAACGCTGGAGACGAAGCTGAATCTGCTGCCAGTGGCCGCGGGCGACATGGTTTATGTAGACGCCGGGACGGTGCACGCAATCTGGCCGGGCTCGATCCTGCTGGAGACGCAGCAGAATAGCGACGTGACGTACCGGATGTACGACTACGGTCGCGGGCGCGAGCTGCATATCGAGCGATCGCTCGAAGCCGTGCACCTTCAGACGCGGGCGGGCAAAGTTGCTCCGCGGAAGCTGGGCGACCGCAGCGTGCGTATCGACGCCGAGTACTTTCGCATCGAGCGGATGGCCGTAAGCGGCAGCAGGACCAGCGAGAGCCTGCGCCGAGCGGGCGAAGAACGCGGGCTCGCATACCTGTTCGCGGCAGCGGGGGCGGGGCGGATCGCGGGCGCTGGATTCGAGCCGGTGGACCTGGCGCCGAGGGGCATTGTCGCCGTGCCGGCGGCGTCACAGGAGTTTGTGCTGGAGAACGCGAATGGCGTGGAGAGCCTGGACCTGATCCGGATCACGCCGAAGTGGCCGGCGCAGGCCCGATAACCGCGACGGGTGAAATACGCGGTACCGAAGCGCCGTTTTTCTCACTTTCTTTGCTTTGCGGCCCGAGCCTTCAGGCAGAATCTAAAGTGTTATGAACTACAGATTTGCAGTTTCCTCCGATCTTCGCGGCGCTGTGGACGCGGCGGCCGCCGACTGGCAAGCCAACAACAAGGTGGAGCGGTTCTGGAAGAAGGACCCGGCGCTGTGGACCAACAGCGGCGAGCAGCAGTGGATGGGCTGGATCGACATTGTCGAGTGGCAGCAGAAGCACCTGGGGACGTTCGCGGAGCTGGGCGGCGACGTGAAGAGCACCGGCTTCCAAGCGGCGCTGCTGCTGGGCATGGGCGGTTCGAGCCTGTGTCCGGAAGTGCTGTCCAGGACCTTCGGACAGAGGCCGGGCTTTCCGGAGCTGCGCATCGTCGATTCGACCGATCCGGCGCAGGTGAAGACGGCCTGCGATGAGGTGAACCTGGGCGAGACGCTGGTCGTGGTGGCGAGCAAGTCGGGATCGACACTCGAGCCGAACATCCTGAAGCAGTTCTTCTTCGACCGGATGCGGCGGGCCGTAGGAGCGGAGAACGCGGGCAGCCATTTCGTGGCCATCACCGACCCCGGCTCGAAGATGGAGCAGGTGGCGAAGGCGGACGGGTTCCGGCAGATCTTCTTGGGCGATCCGCAGATCGGCGGGCGCTATTCGGCGCTGTCGAATTTCGGCGTGGTGGCGGCGACAGTGGCCGGACTAAACGTGGAAAAACTGCTCGATGAGGCGGCCAAGGCAGTGGCGGCGGCGAAGCTGCCCGTAGCGGAGAATCCGGGCGTGCGACTCGGGCTGCTGCTAGGCGCGGCGGCGAATGCGGGGCGAGACAAGATCACCCTCTTCACTTCGCCGGAGATCCAAGACCTGGGCGCGTGGCTCGAGCAACTGATCGCCGAATCGACCGGCAAGCAGGGCAAGGGAATCACGCCGGTGGATCGGGAGACGATCGGCGCGCCGGACGTGTATGGGAACGACCGCCTGTTCGCCTACGTGAAGTTCAAGGGCACGGCGGACGCGAGCCCAGATACGGATCTCGATGCGAAGGTGGCGGCGCTGGAGGCGGCAGGCCATCCGGTGGTGCACTTCGAGATCGACGACCTGTACGAAATCTTCGGGCAGTTCTTCACCTGGGAGATTGCGACGGTGGTGGCGGGGGCGGTGATGGGGATCAATCCCTTCGACCAGCCGGATGTGGAATCGGCGAAGGTGGAGACGCGCGCGCTGACCGCGGAGTACGAGAAGACGGGCAAGCTGCCTGAGCGGACGCCGTTCCTGGTGGACGAGGGGATCGGGCTGTACGCGACGGATGCTTACGCGGCGAAGCTGAAGGCGAGTGCGGCGAGCGAAGCGCTCAGCGGGATTCTGCGCGCGCATCTCGATCGGCTTGGCGCGGGCGACTACTTCGCCACATTGGCGTTTCTGCCCATGTTCGACGAGCACGAGGCGGCGATCCAGGAGTTCCGGCACAAGGTGCGCGACAAGAAACGCGTGGCCACGTGCCTGGGATTCGGCCCGCGCTTCCTGCATTCCACCGGGCAGGACTACAAAGGCGGACCGAACACGGGGGTGTTTTTGCAGATCACGGCCGATCATGGCGTGGATCTGGACATTCCCGGCCAGAAGTTCAGCTTTGGGGTGGTGATCGACGCGCAGGCGGCGGGCGACCTGGCGGTGCTAGAGGCGCGGGGGCGCCGCGCGCTGCGGGTCCACCTCGGAGCCGACGTGGCGGCGGGGCTGAGGACGCTGAGCGCCGCGGTGAGCGCGGCGCTGGCGTGGCGTTAGCAGGTGGATTTCGTCCCGGGATTCGGCTACCCTATGAAGCATGCAAGTGACGGTCGACATTCCGGACGACATGGCGCGCAAGCTCGTGCCCGAAGGCCGAAGCCCGGAGCGCGCGGCGCTGGAAGCCGTGGCCATCGAAGGTTATCGCTCCGGTGCGCTCAGCGCGCATCAGACGCGCCGCTTGCTCGGGTTCGAAACGCGCTACGAGCTCGACGGTTTTCTAAAGGCCCACAACGTTTTGGAGCGGGCCTACGGTGTCGATGATCTCGAAAACGATCGCCGCACTCTTCAGGAGCTGGAGGCCGAGGGCCGGTTGAAGGCATGATCGTCGTTGCCGATACTTCGCCCCTGAACTACCTGATTCTCATCGGCGAAATCGAGATACTCCCGAAACTCTACGACAAAGTTCTTCTCCCTGAAGAAGTTCATCGGGAGTTGCAGCGCGCTCAAACGCCGTCCGCTGTTCGCGAGTGGGCAGCGAGCCTGCCTACAGCGGTTCCAGAGTTGCTGCACCCAGAAGCCACTGAGGCGAAGTGGCTCTTTCCTTAAGAAAGAGCCACCTTGAACCACGCTCGCTATGGCACATTAACTCTGGAACCGCTCTGATTGGTGCGAAGCTCGCCGAGTGCATTCGATCCCAGACGCGGATCTGAGCGACCTCGATCCCGGCGAACGCGACGCAATCCTGCTGGCTCTGGAAAGCGGGGTGGACACGTTGCTGATGGACGAAGCCGAAGGCAGGCGGGAAGCGCAACGCCGCCGCCTCCGCGTGGCCGGGACGGTCGCTGTGCTGGAGAAAGCGGCCGGGCGCGGGCTGACCGACTTTCGCGCGGCGCTTCAGCGGCTCGACCAGACGAGCTTCCGTCTTTCACCGGCGCTTCGCGAGGAATTCCTGAGGCGGAATCCGTGAAAGAACGTCATATAGCAGGGACAAATCACGGAACTTTTTCGGAGGCGCAGGGTTCAAGCCAGTAACAGGCTCAGGCGAAGCTCGTCTAACGGTTTGAGCCGTAGGAGCAAGTTTGGCGAGCCGTTCGTCCGGCGTGGATTCGGCGGCCCGGGGAACGAAGGTCCGGACAGAGGAGAGATCGATATGAATCGCGTCTTGATAAAGAGATCGATCGTACATCTTTTGGCGTGGAGCGTTGTGGCGGTGCTGAGCGTCGTGATCGCGCTGGCGCAGGACGCGGGCGCAGCCCAATCCCAGAGCC
>JBEKUS010000136.1:0-9481 GCA_049514795.1 Occallatibacter sp. | reverse complement strand
CGCGTTTGGCGGCGGGATCGTGGGCGACGTGGGCGGATTCGTGGCCGCGATCTTCATGCGCGGGATCAGCTATGTTCAGGTTCCGACGACGCTGCTGGCGCAGGTGGACTCGAGCGTGGGCGGCAAGGTGGGCGTGAACCTGCCGGAGGGCAAGAACCTGGTGGGGAATTTCCTGCAGCCGCGGGCGGTGTTTGCCGACACGGGCGTGCTGGGGACGCTGCCGGAGCGCGAGCTGAGAGCGGGCCTTGTGGAGAGCGTGAAGGTGGGGATTGTTCGAGACCGGGCGCTGGTGCGGTTCATGGAGGAGCACGCGGAGGAGATTCTGAAGCGGGAGCCGAGGGCGCTGGAGCGGGTGATCGCGGCGTCGGTGCGGATGAAGGCCGAGGTGGTGCGGCGGGACGAGCGCGAGGGCGGGCTGAGGATGATTCTGAACTTCGGGCACACGGTAGGGCACGCGCTGGAGCAGGCGACCAAGTACAAGGCGATGCTGCACGGCGAGGCGGTGGCGTGGGGGATGGTGGCGGCGCTGGCTGTGGCGCGGCGGAGGGGAACGATCACGGGCGCGCAGATGGAGCGGATGGAGAAGCTGATCTATCGCTACGGGCCGTGGCCGAAGCTGAAGGTGAGCGCGCAGCGGGTGATGGCTGCGACCGCGAGCGACAAGAAAAACGTGAGCGGGGTGAGGCGGTTCGTGCTGCCGCTGGGGATCGGAGACGCGGGCGTGGTGGAGGACGTGACGACGGCGGAGATGGAGGCGGCGGTGAAGTATATGGTTACGCGGGCAAGAGTAGCTATTAGCTTTTAGCTTTCCCACCCTTTCCGAAGAGAAGGCGGAAAGGATGGGGCACGGGGAGATAGACAGGGAATAGGGAGTAGCCAGTAGGGAGTAGGAAAACGGGGAGCGAGAAGGCAGGGACAAATGGACCAGGGACGGGGGAATAGAGAGTAGCAAACAGGGAATCGGGAGCGGGGCAGAGAGTCCGGGAGCCGGCCGGCGGGCGGGGAGCGAGAGCTGGCTTGGATACAATGGAAGCGACAATGGGGCCGCATTTTTTTGCGGACGTGGTAGGTGCGTTCAGCGCGGCATGGAAAGGATATTTGAGAACACTATGACGACAGGCCTGGCGACGGAATCACTCGACAGACTCTCGATTGACACGCTGCGGCTGCTGGCCGTAGACACGGTGGAGAAGGCCAAGAGCGGCCATCCCGGGGCGCCGATAGCGTGCGCGCCGATCGCGTATCTGCTGTTTCAGAAGCTGATGAAGCACAACCCGTCGCACTCGAAGTGGGCGGACCGGGACCGGTTCGTGCTGTCGAACGGACACGCGTCGACGCTGCTGTACGGGTCGCTGTTTTTGTCGGGGTACAAGCTGACGCTGGACGACCTGAAGGGTTTCAGGCAGTGGGGATCGCGGACGCCGGGGCATCCGGAGTTCGGGCACACCGACGGCGTGGAGGCGACGACCGGGCCGCTGGGGCAGGGACTGGGGATGGCGGTGGGTATGGCGATCGCGGAGAAGCATCTGGCGGCGGTGTACAACCGGCCGGGGTTCGACGTGGTGGACCATCACACGTACGCGCTGTGCGGCGACGGAGATTTGATGGAGGGGCTGTCGCACGAGGCGGCGTCGCTGGCGGGAACGCTGGGGCTGGGCAAGCTGATCGTGCTGTACGACGACAACCTGATTTCGCTGGACGGGCCGACAAAGTGGAGCTTCACGGAGGATGTATACAAGCGATTCGAGGCCTACAACTGGCAGGTGCAGAGGGTGATGGACGGCAACGACCTCGCAGGGATCGAGGCGGCGATTGCGGCGGCGAAGGCGGAGACGGGGAAGCCGTCGCTGATCGCGGTGCGGACGGTGATCGGCTACGGGAGCCCGAAGGCGGGGACGAACAAGGTGCACGGAGAGGCCATGGGGCCCGAGGCCGCGGCGGCGACGAAGAGGTTCTTCGGGTTCCCGGAGGACCAGAGCTTCGTGGTGCCGGAGGAGGCGCTCAAAAAGTGGCGCGAGGCGGTGAAGCGCGGCGCGGGACTCGAGGCGGAGTGGAACAAGCTGTTCGCGGGGTACAAGGCGGCGTTTCCGGAGCTGGCGGCGGAGTTTGAGCGGACGCAGGCGGGCACGCTGAAGGCGGGATGGGAGAAGGCGATCCCGAGCTTCCCGGTGGGCAAGGGAGTGGCGACGCGGAACGCGGGCCAGGCGGTGATGAACGCGATCGCGGGGGATGTGCCGGAGCTGTTCGGCGGAGCGGCGGACCTGACGGCCTCAACGAAGACGATCTTCAAAGACAGTCCGCACTTTGCCGACGATCCGGCGGGGCGGAATGTGTTCTTCGGCGTGCGCGAGCTGGCGATGTGCGCGGCGGTGAACGGAATGGCGGCGCACGGCGGCGTGAGGCCGTTCGGGTCGACGTTCTTTGTGTTCTCGGACTACGGGAAGCCGGCGCTGCGGATTGCGGCGATCATGGGCGTGCCGTCGCTGTTTGTGTTCACGCACGATTCGATCGGCGTGGGCGAGGATGGGCCAACGCACGAGCCGATCGAGCACCTGATGGCGCTGCGCGCGCTGCCGGTCATGGTGGACTTCCACCCGGCCGACGCAAACGAGACGGCAGCGGCGTGGCGGCTGGCGCTGGAGCGCAATGGGCCGGTGTTCTTTGCGCTGACGCGGCAGGATGTGCCGGTGATCGATGCGGCGGCGCACGACGTGCTGGCAGGCGTGAGCAAAGGCGCGTACGTGCTGGAGGACGTGAAGGACCCGCAGGTAGTGATCATCGGGAGCGGGTCGGAGGTTTGGCCGGCGCTGGATGCGGCGAAGCTGCTGGCGGCGGAAGGAATCCGGGCGCGCGTGGTGAGCTTCCCAAGCTGGAAGCTCTACGACGAGCAATCGGCCGAGTACAAGGCGAGCGTGCTGCCCAAGGGCGTGCCGAAGCTGGCGGTAGAAGCCGGAGCGACGCTGGGCTGGTGGAAGTACGTGGGCTTGGACGGCGACGTGATCGGGCTGGATCGGTTCGGTGTGTCGGCTCCGGGGCCGGTGGCGATGAAGGAGCTGGGATTCACGGCGGAGAACGTGGCTGGAAGAGCGAAGAAGCTGGTAGGGCAGCGGGGTTAGCGGAGTTAGCGGTGTTAGCGGAGCTAGACTCGTGGCTCCAGCACTGGCATTGAATTTCTAGCTCCGCTAACACTGCTAGCCGCGCTCGCTCCGCTTATCTGCGGGAAAGGAATACTGTGAAACTCGTTATCGCTTCCGATCATGCGGGATTTGCATTGAAGGAGGAATTGCGCGCCAAGCTGGCCGAGGCCAGGCACGAAGTCATCGACCTTGGCGCGTACCAATGCGAGCCGGAAGACGACTACCCGGACTTTGCCGAGAAGGTGGGCGAGGCGGTAAGGGCGGGCGTGGCGCCGCGGGGGATCGTGATCTGCGGCTCGGGCGTGGGAGTGTGCGTGGCGGCGAACAAGATACCGGGGATTCGCGCGGGGATTTGCCACGATACGTACTCGGCGCACCAAGGCGTGGAGCACGACGACATGAACGTGCTGGTGCTGGGCGCGCGGATCATCGGCGGGGCGGTGGCCATCGAGCTGGCGCAGACGTTTCTTGCGGCGAAGTTTCAGGCACAGGAAGGGCGCTTCGAACGGCGGTTCAAGAAGGTGCTGGCGATCGAAGCCAAGTACCGGCGATAAAGGCCGTGCCGGCGCGGGAACAGCGGCGATTGCGCAAGCCTTGGTTTTCCGCACCGTGAGATAGAAACAGGGCGCAGCCGATAAGATAGGTGTAGAGAAGAGATCAGTTGAATTGGCGGCAGTTTCAGGCCGGCGCCTTGCAGCCATTCCTTGCGCCGAGTCCCTTGGTTCTCCCCAGACGTCTGTTGAGATAGAACGCGCCATGGCATGCAGGAATGCGCATGGCGCGGGAAAGAGACGATCGTGTCCCCATTCGACGTAGTTCTGTTCGATGTAGGCGGTGTTGTACTGACCAACGGCTGGGACCACGGTGAGCGCGCCGCGGCTGCGGAGCAATTCGGGCTGGACGCCGAGGCACTGGAGGCCAAGAACGCAGAGGTGGTGGCGCAGTGGGATCGCAGCGAGATCGACCGCACCCGATATCTCGACACGACCGTGTTCTACGAGCCGCGCAGTTTCACGCACGACGAATTCTTCGACTACATGCTGAGCCAGTCGCGACCGCAGCCGGACGGGGCGCTCGACATTCTGCGTGAGGTCGCGGATTCGAACCGATTCCTGGTCGGTTCGCTGAACAACGAGCCGCGAGAGATGAACGAATTCCGCTTCGGCAAGTTCGAGCTGCGGCGGTACTTCAAGGTGGCGTTCAGTTCCTGCTATATGGGATTGCGCAAGCCGGAGCCGGCGATGTACCGGCGGGCGCTGGACATCCTGGGCTGCCCGCCGTACCGGGTTCTGTTCATGGACGACCGGGAAGAGAATGTCGCAGGCGCGATCGCGGCGGGGATCAAAGCGATCCGGTTCAAAGGCGCCGACGCGCTGCGCGCGGAGCTTGAAGAACGGGGAGTGCTGAAGCGCCGTGGCTGATGGCGTGAGGCGCGCGGACAATCCGCTGGGGGAGCGGGCGTGGACGCCCGCACGACAGCCGGCCAAGAGGCCGGCGGTACGTAGAGGCGGCAGCGAAGAGTGCAACCAATTATCAGACAAAACCGCATCCATAATGGCACTCGGAAGACAGCGCGAATCGACATACAATAGGAGTGCTCTCGATTGTCCGCACACTCCTTGATGTGCCGGACCGCAATTCTGACGATGGCGCTGGCGGCGTTCGCCGCCGGCGACGCGCGCGGCGTGCAGGCTCCAGCGGCGAAGGCGCACCGGAGTTCTCCGGCGGCCGCGCAATCGGCCCATGGGCCGAAGCCGCAAGGCGCGCATCTCACGGCCACACGCGCTAAATCCCATTCGACAACTCATGCAAAGACAAGCTCGACGCGCAGACGAATGCGCAGCGCGGCGGGAGCGAAGAGCCGGCGGCAACCTGCGCAACGGCGAACCGCGCGGCGAATCGCGAAGCCGCGTTTGGAACGCGTGCGAGAGGCCAGCGCGCCGGATGGCGCCCGGGCCGCGGATTCCCGTGAAGAGACCCGAACGGCGGCGAAAGGCGGCCGCGGAGAGCCGCCAGCAGCGGCGGGCGACGAGCGGCCGGAGTTGATTGGGAAGAGGGCGAGGCAGGAGAACGATTCGACGGCGCTGAATGGCGCCGAGACCACGGTAAGAACGCGGCGGGGCGGGAAAGATGCGGACGAGCACGATGAGCAAGCCGGCGAGCAGGGACGGGACAGGAAGGCGGGGAGCGAAGAGGCCTCGCTGCACATGCCTGCTCCGCTGAGGGGATCGCTGGCGTCGCTGGAGCGGCAAAACACGCGGCTGGATGCCGAGGGGCTGGAAAGGATCGAGGACGAGGACGACCTGTCGGCGCGGATCGCGAACAAGCTGCTGGCGCCGGTGCCGGCGTCGAAGGCGCTGACGGTGAATCAAGATTTGCCGGAGAACCATCGCTACTGCCGGCCGTGGACCGCGAAGTTCCTGGCGGACCTGGCGCGGGCGCACGAAGCTGCATTCCACCGGCCGCTGGAGGTAAGCTCGGCGGTGCGGACGGTGGAGTACCAGAAGCGGCTGATGGAGACGAACGGCAACGCGGCCGCGGCCGAAGGCGACATTGTGAGCCCGCATCTGACGGGAGCGACGGTGGACATCGCCAAGAGCGGGTTGACCCGGCAGGAGATCGCGTGGATGCGGCGGCGGCTGGCGGGCTTGCAAGCCGCGGGCAAGATCGACGTGGAAGAGGAGTTCCAGCAGGCGTGCTTCCACATCACGGTGTACAAGAGTTATGCGCCGGCGCCGACGGCTGCGCCGGGGAAGGCCGGGAAGCCCGGGACGGGGCGGCAGGCGGGTTCTGCCGTGGACGGGCAAACGGCTGAAGAAGGGTTGTAGAAATGAAAGGCGGTCCTGTCTGGCCTTCGGGCAGCGACCCTTCTTAATTACAGTATTCGGGTTTATAGTGGCTGCAGCCAATCATCTTCAATCTGCAGGGCTCGCGTATGGCGTACGACGTCTTTATCAGCCATTCCGCGAAGGACAAGACGATCGCGGACGCAGTGTGCTGGACGCTCGAGGCGGAAGGGATCCGCTGCTGGATCGCGCCACGCGACGTGATGCCCGGGATGGAGTGGGGCAGATCAATCGTTGAAGCCATCGAACAGACCCGGATCATGCTTCTGGTGTTTACGGCCAACGCCAATGCGTCGCCGCAGATTCGACGAGAGGTGGAACGGGCCGTCAATCGCGACGTAAT
This sequence comes from Occallatibacter sp., assembly GCA_049514795.1. Taxonomy (GTDB): domain Bacteria; phylum Acidobacteriota; class Terriglobia; order Terriglobales; family Acidobacteriaceae; genus Telmatobacter. The sequence continues at coordinate 3,155 of JBEKUS010000136.1, read as the reverse complement.
GATCCTGCCGTTTCGCGTCGAGAGTGTCCTCCCGGACAAGTCGCTCGAATATTTCATCGGCAACGTGCACTGGCTGGATGCGCTGACGCCGCCACTGGAAACTCATCTAAAGAAGCTTGCAGTGACAATCAAGGTGCTGCTGGAGCGGATGCCTGTGGGTGTGGGGCCAGAGGAGCCGCAACCGCTGCGGGAGGTTGCGCCCGCTATGCCTGCGGCGCCTGAGCCTGCGGTCCAACCGCGGCCGGCACTTGGCTCGGTCGGAGGCGGTCCGGCAAGTGTGGCCGCGGAGGATGCGAGGCCGGCCGAGGATGGCGAGGTTGCAGATTCAGGATCGTCGGAGGAATCCAGTGCGGCGAGATTCGGAGAATGGGGTTCCGTGTTCGCCACGGATGCCGCACAAGAGCGCAAGAAAATCCCGATCTGGGCATGGGGAGCGGCAGTTGCGTTGGCGATTGTGCTGGTCATTTTTATTACGGTACGTTCGGTTTTGGATACGGCTTCCACAGGGGCGCCGCCGAATGTCTCGCTTCCGTCAGGGGGCGGTGCGCCAGCCCAGGAGTCCGCAAATCCAGCCACGCAGCGGCCTGCTCCAACCGGGGCGGGCCGGGTTTCCGCGGACTCACCGTCGCAGGCCCCAGCAACTGCGGCGAGCGATGTAAGTCGAGAGGGCCATTCCGAAGCGCCGGCCCCGCAGCCAAGGCAGAATTCCGGCGGTTCTTCTGGCGCGTCACCGGGGACCCCGCAGGAGCTTGCCGGGGAGGCGAGCGCGCTTGTTGCCAAGCAGCGCTACTCCGAGGCAAAGCCGCTCGCTGAACAGGCATGCAACGGCGGGTCGGCGTTCGGATGTGAGATTCTCGGCCTGCTCTACTATGGCGGTCTTGACGTTGCCCACGACAACGCTCGGGCGGCTTCCCTGTATCAGCGGGCCTGCGATGGCGGAGACGCAAAAGGGTGTTATGCGCTCGGCAGGATGTATGAATCTGGACAAGCCTCTGGCGAGCGTTCGGCGCAGGCAGTTTCGCTCTACCGGCGGGCCTGCGATGGCGGGTACACACAAGCGTGCATAGACCTCGGCTCGGCATACGAGATTGGCATCGGTTTTTCCAAGGACAACGCTCAGGCGGCTTCGCTTTATCGGAAGGCCTGCGATGGCGGGAGCGTCGTTGGGTGCGGCTATTTGGGGAATCTTTATGTGAAGGGCATCGGCGTAACTCAGGACACAGCAAGGGGCACCGCGTTGCTCAAGAAGGCCTGCGACGGCGGGATGGGAGAAGCCTGTGACCAGCTCAAGAAGCTGCAGGAGTAGCGCATTCGAGAATCGTCTGCCGGATGAGCGGGCGGGATTGTGCGGCTGGGACGGTTTTCGAAAGCGTAAGGCGCCTCTATCATCCGCGCGAAAATTCATTCGATTGGCGGCGGTTGCAGAGGATACAATCACGGGCAACTGCAGATCGCCCGGCGTGGGCGGTGTGAAGCGCACACGGCCAGCCTTGTGTGCGAGACGGCGGGAGTGAGCCGCAGGGGTGGTTTTTCGCGCCGGAGCGAAATGGGGCACGCATTGCGAAATCGGATTCGAGAGGCAAAGACATGAGCGATATGGGAGTTCAACCGGCGGCCGGGGCAGCGCCGGAGGCAGCGGGATTGACACAGTTGCAGCGCGTGACGAACACGTTCGCCGCGCCGTCGAAGACGTTCGAGGACATCAAGCGGGGGAATCGGAGCTGGTGGCTGCCGCTGTTGTTGTTCGTTTTGGTGGGCAGTGCACTCTGGGTAAGCGTAACCGTGAAGGTGGGGTGGCCGACGGTTGTCGAGAACGGTTTGCGGGTTGCTACGAAGCAGGCGGAGCGTCTCCAACAACTGCCGCAGGAGCAGCAGGAAATGCAGTTGAAGGTGAGCGCCATTGTCCAGGAGGTCTTATGGGCGCTCGGACCGGCATGGGTCCTCTTGTTTAATGTGATTGCCGCGGGTATTCTGCTGGGCACGATCAACTTTGGATTCGGGGGCAGAGCGAAGTTCGGGGAGGTGCTTTCGGTGAGCTGGTACGCCGGGCTCCCAGGATTGATCAAACTTGCCTTGGGGGCCATAGGGCTTTGGGTCGGCGTGGCGCCGGAAACGTTCATGCCTGGCAACCCGGCGGGGACGAACATTGGCTACTACTTCAGCCCGACCGAGATGCCGATGATGGTGTGGGGGCTGCTGGTCGCTCTCGACGTAACGTTCATTTGGACTCTCGTGCTGTTGTCCAAAGGATTGGCGAAGGTAGCGGGCACGAAAGAGTCGTCCGGCTATATTGCAGTGTTCGGATGGTGGGTCCTCTACACGCTCGTCATGACCGGAGTGAGCGCGGCGTTCAGCTGAAGGGCGGACGCCGCCGGAACGAGCCAGGAAGATCGAGACTAGGCCGCCGAAACAAGGGGCGGCCCCGGGCGCCAGCCGCGGCGCATCACAAGGGCCGACATGCGCGGGTTCGGGCGAGAACCCGCGCTGCTACAATCGAGGTGGCGACGATCCGGCGAAATGCAGACGCGCGATGAGCTGGCCAGGCGATGGCTTGACCGGCGATGCGCGGACCGGGCGATGCGCGAACCGCTGATGCGATGACCCTCCGCTTGTTCAACACCCTGACGGGACAACTGGATGCGCTGGAGCCTGCCGACGGCAAGGCGCTGCGGATGTATGCCTGCGGGCCGACGGTTTACGACTACGGCCACATCGGGAACTTCAGGACATTTTTGCAGGTGGATATTCTGCGGCGCACTCTGCTGCTGATGGGAACGCCTGTGCGCCACGTCATGAACATCACGGACGTGGACGACAAGATCATCCGCAACGCGACGGCGGCGGGAGTCCCGATCGGCGAGTACACGCCGCGGTTTGTGGAGGCGTTCTTCGAGGACTTGGAAGCGCTGCGCATCCAGCGGCCGGAACAGATTGCCCGGGCCACGGAGCACATTCCGCAGATGGTGGCGCTGGTAGAGAAGCTGGCGGCCGAGGGCGCGGCGTACAAGACCGAGGACGGGTCGTGGTACTTCCGGCTCAAGGCGTTTCCCGAGTACGGCAAGCTGAGCAAGAAAGACCTGAGCGGGATGGAAGACGGGGCGCGGGTGGACGTGGACGAGTACGAGAAGGACTCGGCGCGCGACTTTGCGCTGTGG
>JBEKUS010000135.1:0-9569 GCA_049514795.1 Occallatibacter sp. | reverse complement strand
TCTCCGAGCGCCCCGCCGAGATCAAAGAACGCCTCATCCCCGGACACTGGGAGGGCGATACCATCAAGGGCAAGTACAACCGCTGCGCCGTCGGCACCCTGGTCGAGCGCTCCACGCTGTTTGCCTTGCTGGCCAAGATGAACGGCGCCGGCGCCGAGGCCGCCGTCGAGGGCTTTACCCGTGTGCTGGATCGAGTTGAAGCCCAGAAGAGACTCAGCATTACCTATGATCGCGGCAAGAAGATGGCCCAACACGAGACTCTCACCGCCAACACCGGGGTCAAGGTCAACTTCGCCGACCCGCACGCGCCCTGGCAGCGCGGCATCAATGAAAACACCAACGGACTCATCCGCCAGTTCCTGTCCAAAGGAGAAGACCCCAGCATCCACTCCCAGGAAGAACTCGACAAATTCGCCTGGTTGCTCAACGCAAGACCAAGAAAGTCGCTGGGCTGGAAATGTCCCGCCGAACTCTTCCTCCAAGACTTCGACTTCGTGAAATACTACTCACACTTCTTTGCACTTCGAAGTTGAAACCGGCCAGCCTTTTCGTGGGTAACGCCCGCGGCGGCCGCACCGCAGCCATCCTGGCCAGTCTCACCTCGACCTGCCGCCGTCACGATGTGGACCCGCAACTTTACCTCACCCAATTCCTTGTCAACCTACCGTCACTGCGGATGAGCGACCTGCCGGACTGGCTACCCGACAGATGGAAGGCCGCGCAGAATGTGAGGCTGACCGGCTTGACCTAATAATGCGAGCCTGCTAGATGAGTTGGGATGGCACCGATGCTTCACAGAGAGTGGTTACCTTCGTTGAGTCTTTGGCGCAATTGAGCTCGTGGCGTGCGGGATCCTCGAAAGTGGAATGCCCAAGCTGCGTGTCAATCCATCGCGAGTTTGCGACGGAATTGCGACCGGTTTTGGGCGGAGCAGTTTACGCTGCCCCTCCCGCAACCGAGCTGCCTCGCTGGTATAAGGCAGTGGAGCAGGCTCGCTCAAACTTGTCAGGTCGAGTACCGCAATTCCGTTGCCGGTTGCGCCGGTGATCGCAATCAGCACGTTATCTGTTCCATCGCTCACGAGGGCGTCATAGTTCTGCGACAAAGCGTATGGCAGCGAGATGCGTGTGCGCAGGGTTCCGATTCGGCCGTCAAAGACATCGATTCCGGCCATTGACGGTTGAAACAGCAGGCTTCCGTCGGGGCTCAATTTGACCCCATAAACATAGGTTGTATTCAGCGATTCGTAGTCGTTGAGCGCCAGGTACGACGCGGCATTCAGGTTAGTGTCGTAAACGTAGCCGGTCGCTTCAAGGCTGATCTGGTTGGACGAAAGGCTCAGGTCGTAGTCACCGTAGCAGCAGCCCGGTGAGATCGGCGCGTAGGAAACTGTGTCAGTTGCCGTATCCACGCTGAACGGCTGGCCATCGTTGTTAAAGAAGACGCGCGCATTATCGCTGCTGATAGCGTTGCGATACTGGGTATTGCCGAAAGCATCGATGCCGTAATCGGTAAAAGTTCCTGTCGAGGTGTTGAGCTTGAGAAAGCCATCATCGCCGCTGACGCCATAGGGAGAAGCAGTGATGTAAATCATGCCCTTGTCACTCACAACAATTCCCGCGGGATATGTGACAATCCCGTTCGCGGTTGCAGAGCAGTGTCCGGCAAAACACGAGGCCGGCATGGCAAACGATTGTGCCGAAGCAGGTGTATCGGGATCGATGAGATAAATCATCGCGTCGCCCGTGTCGGATACAGCCAGCTTGCTTGCGTGGGGCGAAAGCGCAATTCCCCACAGCCGGTGAGTCGCGCCCGCCGGTGCGGTTGGAACAGTGATCGGGGCTTGCCATTCGCCTTGACTTCGCGAGAAGACTCGGATTTCCCCCGCATCAGTAAAGTAATAGAGGTTGCGCTTGGAATCGTAGATACCTTGCGCCAGCTGTGCTCCAGGCAGTGGGTATTTTGTCGCGGCAGGCAGGTAACTCATACCTCCCTTAAGCGTCGTCGAACCGGATTGGGTTCTGACCTCGATGTCTGCCGAGGAGCCGGCCACTCCGGGAGGAACGGTGTAGGCGACTGCCTGCAGGTTGAAAGGCGGGCTTCCTGATCCGTAGGCGTTTCCTACGAATCCGGTGACAGTCGCCGGCGTGCCACCCACGGTGATCGCAAATCCGGTGGAGATGGAACCGTTGTAGGCCGTGCTTCCGAAGCCGTAGCCATACAGAATGCCCGATCCGCCGCCCTCGCTGGTCGATGCATTTGGCGTCGCCTCCAAAATGGTTGGCCCGTAGCTGAAGGCCTCGGGCACGATCTGCTCGCCACCGTCTTGCATGAACGTGAAGATGTCGACCGGGCCGGGCGATCCGGCAGGGGTGGTGGCGTTGAAATATCCGTTCGAACCCATGCTGAGGTTGGTTGCACGATTTGACCCGAAGTAAGCCACAATCGGAGTACTGGACGCGGCGTTGCTGGAACTGTCCCATTGGACTGATGTTCCGCCGGAAACCGGGCCCGTTGCGGGCGTAACGTAAGAATTCAAAAACATTGTGCCCACTGGACCGGTTTGCAGCGCTGAGGTTTCAATGAAGCCCACGCCTTCTTCCATCGGGCCGGCGATCAACCCAGTTCCATCCATCGCCTGCATCTCGGGTCCGTAAAGCGCGCCCACGACAGAGCCCCCAGAGATTGGCTCGACAGTCAGGTTGGGAGTCCAGCCTACGAGTTTTCCTGAGGCGATGTTGTAGGCATAAACGACTCCGCTTGAGTACATATACAGTGTCTTCGAGTCCGTACTCACCAGCATTGAGGCTCCAGAAGATGTGTCGCCGAGTACGGGGAAGCTCGAAGTTTCGGTCAGCGTTTTGGCGTTGATGACCTGGACCGTATTAGCTTTTCCAGTGCCTTCTCCATAGACGGGAATCAGCAGCGACGATCCGTCAGGGGTCGGCGTGATTGCTCCGAGAACCGCTTGCCCGCTAGGCACAACTTGGCTTTCCTGTCCCGTCGCGGGATTTACGGTGCAAAGCGTTCCATCGCTGTCAATGCTGCCTTCCACAATCAACGAGCGATCCCCGGTCAGCGTGAAGGCGCCAATGTTTCCCACGCAGTTTGGCAGCGGCGTGACGGTTTGACCAAAGCCGCCGCTTCCGTACATCTGGATCGAGTTGCTTGTTGGGTTCCAAATGGCAAAGCCGCTATACCCATCCACGCTTGGAATGCCGCCTTGCCCTCCCAACAGCACGAGATCGCCACTGGCCAGGACGCGAACAACATAAGTCTCGTAGCCATACGGACCGATCTGCGCAGCCAGGTAGCGCTTTTTCACGGTCATCGCCACGGGATCAATCGCGTAAACATCCCCCACCTGCGTTCCTGCATAGAGCACACTCCCATCGGGAGTCTCGTCAATCCCAAACGCTCCCGGAACCGGAATGGAAGCGATCTTGGCCTGCTTGGTCGCGTCCATGACAACAATCTGATTTCCAGAGGGGTCGCTGATGAAGAATCGCTTGGCGTTGGAGTCAAACACTTCCCAGCGTGAATTCAGCCAAAACGGATACTCCGTGACCATGTCGGTCCGCACATAGCGCGTGCGCGAGAGCGAAGGAACGACTACCTTTGCATTCACCGTCAGGCCGAGCGTTGTGCTGTGACTCAACGAGCCCGAGACACCGGTTACCGTCAGGTTCTCTGTAGAAGTGGAAACCGATGAAGCCGCCGCAACGGTTATCTGCAGCGGCATGCCCGGTGTCACTTGCGGGCTTGAGGGAGAAATAGTTACCCCGGACGGCAAGCTGCTGATGGAGAGCGAAACCGTCGAGGCAAAGCCGTTGAGCGCGGTGACAGACGCCGTGAAGGTCGTGCTGCCCCCGCCCGTGACCGTTACGCTCGATGGCGAGACAGAAAGAGTGAAGTCCTGAGGCTGGGTTCCACCGCCTCCGCCTCCGCCGCCTCCGCCACATCCCCAAAGGCAAAAGCTCAGCACAAGGATGCCAAAGCGACCGGCAGCTAGGTCGGCAAACCGGCGCACTTGGCGTATGGATGCGGTCATGGTCAAGCTGGACTCACTCGACTCTGCGGAGAGCAATATTTGGCGGACTACGCTGCGAGCAGTATCCAGACTTCGGCCGAAAGAGTCAACTTGTGAGGCAAATCACACGCCAATTCAGCGCGGCGCTAACGCGTTGTAGTCGCTCCAATGTTGCGGCTCGATTTGTGCTATTCTGGCGCCACTTTAGATACAGTGCTTCCCAGAGGGGTGAGATTTGTTGCGCATGCTTGGTTCGCGGGGCTGTATCTGCCTCTTGCTTTTTGCAAGCGTGGCGGGCGCGCAGAGTTTCCGCAATCCCCTCATGATTCCCACCTCATTCGATCCGGTTTCGATCGCTACGGGCGATTTCAACGGTGATGGCATCCCCGACTTGGTTTATGCAGATGCCGGGGTCGCAAACAGTTCGGCGCCCACCGTCCAAGTTCTGTTGGGGAGGGTCGATGGTACCTTCATACGAGGCCAGGAGGTAAGCGTGCCGATCACATATTGCGGCGGCTGCGTGATCAACGTGGCCGATGTGAGCGGGGACGGAAAACTGGACCTAGTGCTGGGCGGAGGAGGCTCAAGCACCGCAACCGTGGTGGCACTCCTTGGTAATGGCGATGGAACTTTCGGCGCACCCACCGTCTCTACATTCACTCCGTCCAATTCCTCCAGTTATCCCTCGACGGGAAGGAAAATGGCGATCGGCGACATCAATGGCGATGGCGCCGCCGATTTGGCAATTCCTGACGCGGCCAACGCGGAGATCTACATTCTCACCGGCAACAACGCCGGGTCGTTTACCTACTCCGGCGAAATCTTCAACGGATACTATCCAACGGAAGCGTATTTCGCCGATCTGAATGGGGACAAGAAGCTGGATCTGATTGCACTGGGCCCGCTCGGCGGCGATGTGAGCGTTTATCTGGGAAACGGGAATGGCACATTTGCCAGCGGGACCAACTACAACCTCGGCGCCGGCCCCTCCAATATGGTGCTCACTGACCTGGACGGCGATGGCCATCTCGACATCGTTACCGATGCCTTCCAAACGGAAGTTGGAAATCAGGCATACCAGAAGATTCTCTTTCTTCACGGCAATCCCGATGGGACGTTCGCTGCTCCGCAGACGATTGTGAACCAGGTCCAGGGGACATTGATCGATGCTGCCGATTACAACGGCGATGGAATCCCCGATCTGGTTTTCGCCAATGACGTGGGCATCGGGATCATGCTGGGACAAAGCAAGCTGACCTACGGGTCCGTGGCATCGTACCTGAGCGGCGCAGCCGCGCCGCCTGACATTGCGTTTGGAACCTTCAAGACCGGTGGCCATCGCGACATTGCCATGGGCGTCGAGGGCGGCATCGTTTTGTTGATGGGGAATGGAGACGGTACTTTTCCGAGTGCCCCGTTTTACGACTTGGGCAATCCCGTGGGCGCCGCAGCCGTTGCCGACTTCAACGGAGACGGCAATCCCGACATCGCGGTCACAGTTCCCGCCGAGTTTCCGCGGGTTCTCCTCGGCAAGGGTGACGGCACGTTTCAACTCGCGGCCGATCAGAACACAAGCTACGGCACAGGAAAAGCGGCCTCAAGCCTGGCCGCTGGGGACTTCAGCGGAAAACAAATTGAGGATCTCGTTGGCCCCTCTTCGGGAGGCCCGGTCGCGACGAATACGCCGGAAGTCCTTTTCGGCAAGGGCGACGGTACATTCGCAGTACCGGTTGAGGAAGACTCCGCATCGACAGCAGTTGCCGACCTCAATGGCGATGGAATCGCTGATACGGTTTCCGTCAGCGGCGACGACATCACTGTTCTGCTGGGAACCGCCAACGGCACTTTCACGACCGTCCAAACCCAGCTCCGAGAACCTACCTTCGCACAGCTTGTCGCAATTGGTGATGTGAACCGGGATGGAAAGCCCGATCTCGCCATCTCAGATATTGCCGGAGTGGAAATCTGGATCGGCAACGGCGACGGAACTTTCACTTACAAAGGTATGCTCAATCCTTCGCCTGCGGGAACGTACAACGTCAGCGGCTATGGATCGGCGGCAATAGCCGACCTGGACGGCGATGGCAATCCCGACCTGGTTTTCATACCGTCAAGCCAAAGCGCCCCGCCATTTCTGCCTGTCTATTATGGAAATGGCGACGGAACATTTGCGCCGCCCGTATTGCTTCCGGTTTCTCACGCCTTTACGGCACTCGTCGCCGCTGACGTGAACAGAGATGGCAAACCCGATCTCATTCTTAGCAACGGCGGGGGAATCAGCGTAATGCGCAATCTGGGCGGCAGGAACTTCGCGCCTGAGGAGCACTACGTGGCAGGCGGCGCCATAGGCACGGTCAGCGTCGCCGACCTCAATCACGATGGCTACCCAGACATCGTGGCCACAGACTCTAGCGGAACGACGGTCGCGGTCTTGTTGAATCAGCCTTCCGTCCCTTATTCCAGCGGCCCCGCTCCTCTTGGAACCTTCGTTTTCTTGCCCGAACCTTCATCGGATCTGCAGCCGTTCCAGGCGACACTGACCCTGACCTCGCCAACGCAAGGTGGTGCCGCGCCCACAGGAACGGTCACCTTCAGCCTCGATGGAGAATTTGCCGCCAACGCGACCCTGAATGCTGGCGTTGCCTCTTTCACAGGTTCCAGTTCGCTCAGTCCCGGCGTTCACACAGTAACCGCAGCATACAGCGGAGACAAGAACTACCGCTTCGCATCCTATATCGCGCTGCACACAGTCAATCCGCCCGTTTACTCGACAAGCACCGCACTCAGCGCCACGCCCACAAGTGTGCTCACGAGCCAAACCGTCCACATGCAGGCGACGGTTACCGCCGCCGGGAACACTCCCATCGGATACGTAACCTTTCTCGATGGTGGACAGACACTTGCGGCCGTCCAGTTGAACTCGTCGAGGATTGCATACTTCGATACGGCGCTGCTTGCCGCGGGAACGCACAGCATTGTTGCACAATATGACGGCTTTACCTCGCAGAATAGCTACAATCCCGAGGTCTTTTCGTCCAGTGCCTCCGCGCCTGCAACCGTAACGGTCAGCGACATTCCGTCGGTGACCACGCTTTCAGCGTCCTCTGCCAGCCCAACCTCCGGAACCGTCCTGACGCTCACTGCAACTGTGTCCTCTGCGGTGGGAACACCATTCGGCGGCGTCACGTTTTTCGACGGCACAACACAACTCGGCACATCGTCGCTCGACGGCGGGCAGGCTACCTTCAGTTCGGGTTCGCTCGCCACCGGCCAGCATGCATTTACGGCCGTCTACGGTGCCAACGCCACTTGGGCCGGCAGCACATCGCAGCAGCAGTCGGTCAACGTCCAGGCTGTATCCGGCCGTCTTATCAGAACGTTTACGTCAGTTTCGGCAGCGCCCTCTTCCGCGGGACCGGGCATTCGAGTTGCGGCGCTGGTTTCCTCGGCCTCTGCGGTTCCCCAAGGCGCGGTTACGTTCCTCATGGACGGAACTGTGTTGGGCTCTGCGCCAGCTGACCAGAACGGAAATGCAACGCTGCTCTCCGCGGCAGCCCCTGCCAGCGGTCAACACCAATTCTGGGCCAGCTATGGTGGCAGCGCGGTCTATGCTCCCAGCGTTTCTCCGGCACTCGATTGGTCACTGCAAAGCACAGGTTCAGGGTTCTCGCTCAACCTGGATGCAAACACCGTCCTGGTTTCGCCTTCTTCGGCTGCTACGGTTCACGTCCTGATTTCCGCTCCCGCACGGTCCTCTGAAACCATCAGCCTCTCTTGCGCTGCTGGCCTACCCCAGGGCTACACCTGCGATTTTTCGCCCGCCTCGCTCACCGCTCCGGGAGTCGCGACCCTGACCATCAGCGCCAGCCAACTGTCCCAGCGCAAATCCGGCGCCAACTGGTGGCGGAAAGGTGCGCTCGGCATCAGCTTGTCACTGCTCATTTTCCTGCCGTTTGTGAAGCGAAGGGGGTCGCGCTGGTCGTTCCTTATGCTTGCGCTGAGCTTGGTTGTCGTTATGCCTTCCGGATGCTCCGTAACCGGACTAAACCCCCAGGCTAATGAGGTGTCGGTTCTTGTCGTAAGGGCCAGCGTAGGAACCGGTTCCAATGCGCCGGTGAACTCAGCGCAGCTAACGATCTACATGAGGCGATAAAGACGTTCAAGCAGTGCAGAGCCTCTTCGAGCGCATTTCACCTGAATTCAGAGCAGCGGGAGTATCGTCGGCCACTCTCACCTTGGTGCGAGCGGGATTGCTCCCTCCCATTGTTGCCCAAAATATTGGGCGCTTGCGCATAATCAGCCTTAGAAGCCATCAAATAAGCAAAGTCAGCCTAGCCTCCGTGCAGAATCATACTCCGCAACCTTGATCCGACCTGCGGTTCACGTAACGCTCACCAATTAGGGGATGGTCCGATTGCGCCCTGGAAGGCGTTTAGCCCGCAGTGGGTGCAAGTCCTGCTTGGGAAGTGATGATCAGGGCCAGTACTTTCCCGTGGCTCGACACGTTGCAGTCTGGACACGGAAGCGAAGCTGACTTTGGTCACCGAAGATGCCGATTCGATTCACGTTGTATGCGTTCGCTTGCCCAAACGCGTTTGTGCCGCCATAGTATGAAAACGCAATGCTGTAGCCTGCCTTTTGGGCCAGCATCTGAGTCTGTTCGGAAAAGGCCGTTATTCCGCCAATCGGATAGGCGATGGATTCGACATTGATTCCTAGCTTCTCTTTCAGCAGACTACGGGAGACGGTCAATTCCTCGCTTTGCTGTTCTGGTTCCAACTGACTGAGCACAACGTGTGAGTGGCAGTGGGATCCGATCGCCATTCCTCCCCCGATCATTGCTTTGCCTTCGTCCCAACTGAGAAACCGCCGCATGGTTGCCGGGAGATCTTCCCCTTCTGTCTTTTCCCTCAGTTCCCGAATAAAACGCTCGGGATCGTTGCATTCGGCCTTCTTAAAAACACCGATGATGTTTCGGATGCTGTTCTGAACGCCGTCCTCAACGAGATTGACGGCCAGATCAGTCGAATAGTGAAGTGAGAATCGCTGTTTGCGCGCCGTCTTGAGCAAAAAAGCAATTTCATCCCACCATGGCACGAAGTACGACCCGATCAGACTCGTGGTGAGGAAAAACACACCCTGCACCCCATGGGAACGCAGGATGGGGAATGCTACTTCGTAGTTGTCGAGATAGCCGTCGTCGAACGTGATCAACACGCGGCAGCGAGGAGTTCTATCCTTGAGAGTTCCGTCCACAAAAGCCCGTGCCTCTTCAAGAGTGACCACGGAAACAGTGCGTTTTAGATGGGTGATCTGGTCATTTAGCTGGTCGCCAGTCGCGGAGAAAACACCAGGATCGAAAGGATCCTCATCGGGATTCCCGATCCGATGGTAAACCAAGACAACCAAGTTGTCTTTTGCCGGCAGGCGGCTAAACAGAAAAGCGCCGCCGCTCCAATACATACACTGCGCCAGGAATTCTCGCTTCCCTTTGAACACGTTGCCATTTTAGCATTTCCCAATAATCGCCGCCGAATCC
>JBEKUS010000134.1:0-9618 GCA_049514795.1 Occallatibacter sp. | reverse complement strand
GGCATCTACGGGATCCTGAGCCTGGGACCGGTGGTGCCATACGCGATCATCCACGACGGACTGCTGATGCCGCTGTTTGCCTGCATCATCCTGGGAGTGGCGGGAGAGAACCCGCTGGCTCGAGCGCTGGGCGTGCGGCCGCTGGTATTCGTGGGCGAGGCCAGCTACTGCCTCTACCTGCTGCACTTCGACCTGTGGCAGATGATTCACCGCTCGCACGTGCTGGACGTACTGAGGCTGAGCCGCTTCGATCCGTGGCTCAGCTACGTGCTGTTGGTCGCGCTGGCGCTGTTGGCGCTGCACTTCATCGAGAAGCCGGCGCAGCGCAAGCTGCGAGAGCGGCTGCATGCGACGAATGTGCTGAGGAGCTAGGGGCGAGAAGACAGGGAGTAGTGAGCAGGGACTAGGGAAAAGGCGGTGACTGGCTTTTGGGTACAGCGACTCTGAAACCGATGTAGCGGCGCACACCGCTCGAGAACCCGACGGAACAGCGAAAAGCCCAACCGCGAAGGCTGGGCTTTTTTGCGATGGATCGGGTGCGATGCTAGTTGATCGGATTCTGGGTGGAGTGATTGCCGTGAGGCACGGCGATCAGCGCCGCCGGGACCGCACCGGTCGGGTACGGCGTGGCCTGCGTCTTCTCGACGACGCCGGTGTCGGGGTCGAGGCGGAAGCCGGAGACGGAGTTGCCGAGGTAGTTGGCGGTGTAAACGAAACGGCCTTCGGCCGGTTCCACAATGATGGAAACCGGATCGGTATCCGTGGAGTTTATAGCGGAACCGGTTGCGCTGACCGCCGCGGTGGGCGTACCGGTGGCCAGGGAGATGGAATAGGCCGATATCGCCGAATCCAGCGAGTCGCTGACGTAGATGTAGAGGCCACGCGGATCGATCGCGATCGAAGAAGGCTCGCCTCCGGTTCTGAAGGGGCCGTTGACCATGAACTGGAGGACGTCAGTGGACAGAACGGTATAACCGATCATCTCGTTGGAGGCGAAATCGGTGACATAGACAAAACGGTTGTTGGGATCGCTGGCCAGGGCCGAGGGCTTGACGCCTGCCTGATAAGGGCTGCCGGTGACCGGGGTGAGGGCGCCGCCGGAGCCGACGGTGTAGCCGAAGAGCCAGCCGGGGTTGGCGTTGCTCGTGGTGCTTCCGCCGGGATTGTAGGCGGACTTGTCGACCGCAGTGACGTAGACCGCGCTACTGTTGGCAAGCGCCGTGACGCCGGTGGGAACGAGCGTGTCGCCCGCGTACCCGGCGAGCGAGAGGTTGACGGTCGCCGTGGCGGCGCCGATGGTTCCGGAACTTAGGGGATACTCGGTGAGGGTGGCTGAGGATGTGCCCGAAACGACATACAAATAGGTGTTCGCCTGGTTGACGGCGAGTGAGACAGGGGTTGTGGACAGAGTGATCGTGTCCTTGGAGGTGAGGACGCCATGGTCGCTGATCGTGAAGTGGACGACGGACTTGTTCCCCTGATTGGCGACATAAAGGTGCCAATAGTCGGAGGTGGCGGCCATGGCGATCGGGCCGGTTCCGCCGGAAGAGACAACAGGCGAAGCCGTGCGCACAGCGCCGGACTTGGCGTCGACGGCGTAGGTATAGATCTGGCCGGCGCTGCCCGTGGAGTTGCCCGCGGAACAAGCCACGAAGACATAGTCAATGGTGACGAGCTGGCAGGCAGTCAGGAGAGTGGCCAGGACCAAGCCGATGGCGGAGACCAGAAAAAGCTGGCTCAATTTGCTGAACTTCATGCGCTTCCTTCGTCGTGGGCCGGTCAATCCGCACCCCTCAAGAAAAGTCGTTTCGGTTTCCCCATGGTCATTGTAAAAGCCGGATATGGGGTGTTGCTATGGCTCCGATCAGCGGAGCGGAACGATCCGCAGGCCCCCGCTACTGGATGCCAGCCCCGGTGCCGTTGTGCGGGACTGCTGCCGCGGCGGTGGGATTGGCATTGGTTGGGAAGGGAGAGAACTGCGAATCAAGAAGGGTGCCGTTGGTCTTGCTCAGTTCAAAGCCGGACAGGTTGCTGCCCAGGAAATTGAGGACGTAAATGAAGTGCTCGGTCGAGGGATCGATCCCGATGGCGATCGGCTGGAGGCCGGTGGTGTAGGTGCCGATCGAGGTGAGCGCCCCGGCGCTGGAGATGGAATAGCCGGTCACGGTCGCGTCGAGCGAGTTGGTCACGTAGGCGTAAGGATAGGCGGTATCGACGGTGATCGCGGAGGGCTGGTTCCCGGCGTGGAAGGGGCTGCCGGACAACGAGACCAGATTACCGGACGCAGAAACCGAATATCCGAGTACTTTGCCGCTGGTGAAATCGGTGACGTAAACGTAGGCGCCGGAGGAACTGCCCGGGGTTCCGCTGGCGATGGCAGAAGGCTTGACGCCGGCCGCGAAAGGCGAGCCGCTCAAAGGGGTAAGAACGCCGCCCGAGCCCACCGCGAAACCGAAGACATATCCGACGTTCGGCGTGACCGAAGAATCGTAAGTCGTGACGTAAACGTAGGAGCCGGATGCGAGGACGTTGACCGCAGTAGGCACAATGACGTGAGACGCGTTGGCGCCGGAGAGCGCGAGCGGCCAATACTGGCCGTTGACCGTGGTATTTATGGCCGCAGTTCCAATCGCATCAGGGGTCGAACCGCTGGCGGCGGCGAGGGGAAAGACGCCAATGGAGCCGGGGCAGGGCTCGGCGCTGGAACAGATGGGCAGAGGCTCGTAGAGATCGACGACGAAGAGGTTCGATTTTGAGGCGGCGACCGCCATGGGGAAGATCCCCGGCGTATTGACGGTGTTGTAGGGATAGAGCTTACCGTCGTCGCCGATGATGAACTGGACGATGGTGTTGTCATCCTCATTGACGACGAAGAGACTGCCGTAATCGAACGAGACGGCCAGAGCCACGGGATTGCGGCCCTGGGACGGGAAGGGCGAGGTGGGAATCTGGCGCATCTTGCCCGACTCGGAGTTGATTTCGAAGACGTCGATTTCCCCGTAGCTGTTGGAGCCGGCAGCCTTGGGACTGGCCACGTAAACGAAATCGACGGTCAGAGTCTGGGTGAGCTGCGAGCAGGCGGTCACCAGCGAGGCCGCGAGGATGCCCGCCGCCCCCACCAGCACAAGCTGGCTCGATTTGTTGAGCTTCATGCGCATCTTTCGTCAAACGGGCCGAACTGCCGGCCCCTGAAAAGTCCCGGTTTGAACATCGAATTCCGGCGCCAGCAACCAGCGGGCGCGCCAACATTCACTTCGGCCAGAGTTCGCGCAGAGCGGAGCCTGGCAATTGGAGCAGCCCGCCGGAGGGGCGCCTGCCCGGTCCGGCGGCCGCGGAGCGGCTCTAACCCGTGCGCCCATCCATCAGGCACCACGTTGGGGGCCCTTGGAGCGTATAGGTGCTGATGACGCGCAACGGGTCCAAATTGCCGCTGCCCGGCTCCAGCACCCGCCCGGTGACTGTGGAGTCATATTGGTTGGCTTCGTAAATGAACTGGTTGGAAGGATCCTCGACGATGCACTGCGGACCCGAACCAGAGCCGAAGGGCTCTCCCGCGATGTAGCTCAACTGATAGGCGGGCGAGGTGGTGAGGAAGTACCCGGCAATGCCGCTCTCCGGATTCGGCCCGGAGGTGTTGTTTCCCTGGTTGGCGACATACACGAATTTGCCGTTGTTCTCCTGCAGGACGTAGATCGGGTTGCCGAGGGTGGAATCGTCGGGGACCACTCCGCTGGGTTCCGCCTGCAATGCGCCGCCGGAGCCCAGGGTGTAGGGAAGGATCTGGCTGGGCGAGGTGATCGAATTGCCGTTGAACTTAATCGTGATGGACTCGTTGTCGAGCACATAGAGAACGCCGCCTGTGTTGACAATGGCCGTGCCCTTGGCGATGCCGAGCGGCTGAGAGGAGTTCTGGGCCAGCGTCAACTGGCCGGAACTGCTCGAGTAAGTGTAGGGAAAGACCAGGGAACCGCCGGTGTAGGGATATGAGGTAGCACTGGATGTGCCGGCGAGAGTGAGGATATTGGAACCGGCGAGGACGAAGTCGACCGGGTTGGCCGGAACCGGGAAATAGGTAATCGGCTGGCCATTGGCTGCCGTCACCTGGGCATTGACGAGCAGCGACAGGCGGCCGGTGCTCTGGTCGATCTTGAAGACGGTGATGTCGCCGCAGGTGGTCACCGTCTTTCCCAGCGCCAGAGCGCAGTTGTCGGTGCTCGATGGGCTGGCGTTGTCCGGGGCGTCATGATCCAGGACATACAGGTAGTTGCCCGAGGAGTCGGCAAACAGGCGGAAGGGATTGATGCCCTGGGTATAGAAGGTCTGCTGCGGACTGAGGATGCCGTTTCCGCCCACGGAGAACTGAGTGATGTTGGAATTTAGGCAGGCGTTGGTTCCGGTGCCGTAGCAATTGCCATTGCCCGCGGCATTGACGCCGCGATTGAGAACATAAATGAAGCGACTGCCGAGAGTAAGGATGGCTCGGACCGGGTTGGCGCCTCCGGAGGCGACCGGCATACCGTTGATCGACGTCAAGCGGCCGGTGTTGTGGTCGATCTGGTAGGCGGTGATGATGCCGTTGTTGCCGGTGGAGGCGGTAACGGTCCCTGTCACGTACAGGTAGCCGACGGTATAGCTCTGCACGCAAGACGTCACACCAAAAACGACGGCTGCCGAGAGGGCGCCGATCCAAATCGCCTTGCCGATTTTCTTGAACTTCATGCTATTCCTTCATCCTGGTCGGGCAGGTCCCGCCAAGTTCAATCGTTCCCGAGCGGTGCTGGGTTGGGATGGAGTCCCTGATGCATTGTAAAAGGCAAGGGCAGGTTGTGCCTAGTTTCTCCCTCCCGGCGGTGCCGAGTGCGGTCATTCCGCCGGATTAAGGTCCCGGTCACGACCTGGCCGCCGGCCCATCGCGCGCCCCAGAAGACCTGGAAGTGCGGACGCAGTTTGGACGACGGGAGAGTGGGAATGGTCAACATGGCAGGCATGAATGGTGCGCCCGAGCTGACGGACCGGAAGGGTAGTTCCCAGGTCTCACCCGTCGCGGCGGACGAGACCCGGGGTACATGGTGTCGTTCTGGTGCTGGTTGGCAAGCTGGAACTCACCAAACGCGGCAAGAGTTCTCCGGGACCATGGGCCGGCCTTTCTTGCAGCCGAAGGCCTTGCCGAAGGCGTCGAAGTTCTCGACCGTGCCGTCGACGCGCCAGCGGCCCGGCGAGTGGGGATCGGTGAGCGCCGACTGGCGCGCCGCCGCGTCGCGGGTGTTCTGGCACCAAACCTGGGCGAAGCCGATGAAGTAGCGCTGGGCCTCGGTGAAGCCGTCGATTTTCTCGTCGATGGACTTGCCCTCGGCAGCGAGGGCATCGAGGAGCGCCATGTAGGCGATGCGCAGGCCGCCGTTGTCGGCAGTGTTCTCGCCCAGGGTGAGATGGCCGTTCAAGTACACGGCGGGCGAGTCGCCTTGAGCCGGGGCAGCCTCGAAGCCGCCGTACTCCTTGGCCACGCACTCGGTGCGATCGGTGAATTCCTTGCGATCGGCGGGCGTCCACCAGTCGCGCACGTTGCCTCTGGGGTCGAACTGCGAGCCCTCGTCGTCAAAGCCGTGGGTCATTTCATGCCCAATGACGACCCCGATGCCGCCAAAGTTGACCGCCGGATCGACGTTGGGATCGAAGAAGGGCGGCTGCAAGATGCCGGCGGGAAAGTTGATGTCGTTGAAGAAGGGGTTGTAGTAGGCATTGACCGTAGGCGGCGTCATGCCCCACTCCTTCTCGTCGACCGGTTTGCCCAACTTGGCGAGGTCGTAATTCATCGCGTAAACGGCGGCGGAGTGCTGGTTGGCAACGTAGTGTCTTCGATCGACCTTCACGCTGGAGTAGTCACGCCACTTCTCGGGATAGCCGATCTTGTTGCGGATCAGCGCCAGTTTTTCCTCGGCGGCCTTCTTTGTAGCAGCGCTCATCCAGGGTAGCGTCTGAATGTCGTCACCCAGAGCTTTCTCTAGCGCGGCAACGAGTTTGTCCATGCTGGTCTTTGCCGCGGGCGGGAAGTTCTCCCTGACCCAGTCCTGGCCGACGGCTTCGCCGAGAGCGCGGTCGGTCGCCATGGTGCACTGGCGCCAGCGCGGCAGGGGCTCCTTCTGGCCGGTCAGCGTCTTGCCGAAGAAATTGAAGTTTTCGTCGAAGAAGGCCTTGGACAGGCCGCGCGCCTGGCCGTGGAGGGCATGCCAGCGGAGATAGCTCTTCCATGAGTCGAGCGGCTCGCTCTTAATGAGGGCATTGAGCTCCTTGAAGAAATCCGGCGTGGCGACATTGAAAGTGTCGAAACGGCCGATGCGGAGGCCCTGAAAGTAGTTGCGCCAAGTGAAGTCGGGCGCAAGCTTCTGGAAATCGTCAACGGAGTAGATGTGGTAGATCTTCTCGGGGTTTCGCAGATCGACGCGAGCCATCGAGGCCTTGGCCATAGCGGTCTCGATCTCCATCACCGCGGCGGCTTCCTTGGCGGCCTGATCGGGCGTATCTCCGGCCAGGGTGAACATCTTCTTGATGTGGTCAAGATACTGCGCGCGGATCTGGGTGAAGCGCGGGGAATCGACGATGTAGTAGTCGCGGTCGGGCAGTGAGAGTCCGCCCTGGCCGATGCCGGCGATCTGCTTTGTCGAGTCCTTTTGATCCTGTTCGACGCCGAACTCGAAGAATCCATCCGGCGTTCCCCGGCTTTCGAGCTGGCTGAGAAGATGCGGGATCTGGTTGGCATTCTTCAGGCCGGCGATCTGCTTCCAGGCCGGCAGAATCGGCTGGATACCGAGACGATCGATCGTGCCGGTGTCCATACAGGCGGCGAAGTAGTCGCCGTACTGCTTCTGCAAGGGCGTTTTGGAGGCCGTGGCGGCGGAATCCAGGTCCTTCCAAAGCAGGTACTGGTTGCGCTGCAGGAGCTGCGAGAAGGATCGGCCCCAGCTGGCCTGGTCGGCAGGGATGGGATTCTGCTTCAGCCAGGTGCCGCAGGCGTACTGGTAGAAGTCGGCGCAGGGATCCGCGGTGAGGTCCATGGCCGAGGAGTCGAAGCTGCGAATCGCGGGAGGCTCGGCGGGTTTGGAGTCGTTGCTCGCCGCGGCGGGCGCCTGCGCGAGAGCAAAGCCCGCAGTCAACATCAGGATCGAGATCAGGCAAAAATGCTTCATGAGGTTTCCTCTTGATTGGGCGGAGGCAGCCGGACAAACCGGACGCAGACGCCGAACCCCATGGATTCTCTGAGAGTCGATCCGAGCGGCGCTGTGCTGTGTGTCACTGCCGGGCGGCCTGCTGCATCCCTTGAGTGCAGCCGCGACTGCAATATGCACCGTATTCAGGGAGATGGCGCGACAGGAGAGAATGGTTTCATGCGAAAGCAACGAGCGGCTGTTGTATGGATCCTGGCGGGGCTGGGCCTGTCTGGCCTTGGCACGATGCGGAGCGTGGGCCGAGCGCAGGATGTGCACGTGCGCGTCTCGCCCGACGTGAAGACAGGGATCGAGGGGACCACGGAATTTCCGACGATCCAGATGGCGATGGACCATCACCCCTTTGCGGGGATCGGGCGGGATGGAAAGCCGGGGCGTGTCTATATCGAGATCGCGCCGGGCGTGTATCACGAGCGGGTGATTGTGACCGAGAACCACGCCAACGTCACGCTGGTGGGCATGGGGAAGACGCCTGGGGACGTGACGATTACCAACAGCCTGAACGCGAAGCAGGCGGGCGGAACGTTCTTTACGGAGACGGTAGAGATCGACGGCGAGGGATTCGAGGCCGACAACATCACGTTCGAGAACACGGCCGGCAACACGGGGCAAGCGGTGGCGGCGGCGGTGCGTGCGGACACGGCGGTGTTCAAACACTGCCGCTTTCTGGGCCACCAGGACACGCTGTTCGCCGAATACGGGCGGCAATACTACGTGGACTCGTACATCGAGGGCGGGGTCGACTTCATCTTCGGAAATGCGACTGCGGTGTTCGATCACACAGAGATCCACGCCAACGGGCCGGGTTGGCTGACGGCGCAGTCGCGGACGTCGCCGGAGCAGACCACGGGATATGTGATCCTCGACAGCAAGGTGACGAGCGGGATGGAGCCGGGCGCGGAGCGGGACACGATCAGCCTGGGGCGGCCCTGGCGGCCGTTTTCGCGCGTGGTCTATATCAATACGGAGCTGCCCGGCAATGTGATTGCGGAGGGATGGAACCTTTGGGGAAGGAAAGGCGAGACTCCCCAGGCCTATTATGCGGAGTTCCATTCGACCGGGCCGGGAGCGAATCCGGCCAAGCGCGTCGCGTGGTCGCATCAGCTCAGCGAGCGCGAAGCAGCGCAGTTCCGGCCGAGAGCGTTTCTGGCCGGGAAGGATCATTGGGACCCGGTGGCGGAGGCGGCGAAGCTGCCATAGGCGAGGCGGAAGGCAGGCCTCGCCGGGATTGACTGGCGTACAAGAAGGCTGTACATTCAATTTGAGGGCATTTGTATGGCGACTGAGACCACATATAGCGCGCTGCGCGCGAACCTGGCATCGTATCTGGACCGCGTGACGGACGACCGCGAGGTGGTGGTGGTGAAGCGCCGCGGCGCGCGCGATGTGGCGATCATCGCCGCCGACGAGCTGGCGGGCCTGGAAGAGACAGCATACCTGCTGCGTTCTCCGGCCAACGCGAAAAGGTTGCACGCCGCGTTGCGGGAGCTCGACGAAGGCAAAGGGGAGACCATGACCATCGATGAGCTCCGTGCATCCGTTGGGCTGGACCGGAAGGGTTGATCGAGCGCCATGGGTAGGCCGGTCGCGCGCATCGCCGTTGTATCGAGCCAATTCCGGGAGGATTTGCGGTATTGGATCGAGAACGACCGCAAGGCCGCCTTGCGTGCGCTCGACCTGATGGCGGCGATTCTCGCTGACCCCTTCAATGGCATCGGCAAGCCCGAGCCGCTGCGCTTCGACTTGACTGGCTGCTGGAGCCGCAGGATCACGAAAGCACACCGGATCATTTACCGGGTGTTTGCCGATCGCGTTGAATTCGTGCAGGCGCGCTACCACTACGAGTAGCGGCGGGCCGCCAATCGCATGACAGTTCTTTACATCCCCGCCGCGCGCCTGCCACACTGAAGCGTGGACTCCCAAACCGTCGTCATCCTCGATTTCGGGTCGCAGTATACGCAACTGATCGCGAGGCGCATCCGCGAGCAGAACGTCTTCTCGGTGGTGCTGCCCTGCACGGCGCCGCTCGGCGATGTCCAAGCCCACAAGCCGATCGGATTGGTTCTTTCGGGCGGGCCGTCGTCGGTGTACGACGCCGACGCGCCGGCCGCGGACCCACGCGTGCTGGAGCTGGGCGTGCCCACGCTCGGCGTCTGCTACGGGCTGCACTTTATCGTGCACCACCTGGGCGGCAAGGTGCGCTCGGCGCCGAAGCGCGAGTACGGGCACGCGGAGGTGAGGATCGAGGACGGCGCGACGCCGCTGTTCGAGGGGCTGCCGCCGTCGATCCAGGTTTGGATGAGCCACGGCGACGAGGCGCTGGAGCTGCCGGCCGGATTCCGTCGCGTGGCGGTCACTTCAAATGCGCTTGCCGCAATCGCCAACGAAGAGCGGC
>JBEKUS010000133.1:0-9635 GCA_049514795.1 Occallatibacter sp. | reverse complement strand
ATCGTGCTGCTGGACAGGTGCCTGGAGCCGTATCCGCGGCGTAGCCCTTACGACCTGGTTGGAATCGACAACCGGCGAACCGCGTACCTGGCGACGGAACATCTGATCAAGGCGGGCGCGAAACGGATTGCGTTCTTCGCGCGTCCAGACTCGGCGCCGACGGTGGACGCCCGAATCGCGGGATACCGCGAGGCCCTTCAGGCGCTTTCGAAGCAGCCGTGGCAGGGCATGGTCAGCCTGGGCGATGCGTCGGACCGCGGCTTCGTGAAGGGAGTGCTTAAGCGAGATCGTCCCGACGCGTTCCTTTGCGCCAACGACCGCACCGCCGGGATTCTCATGCATACCCTGCTTGCGATCGGGCGCGCGATTCCCGGAGATATTCGCATGGCCGGGACCGATGACGTGAACTATGCGCGCCTGCTGCCGGTACCACTCACGACGCAACATCAGCCCTGCCGGGACATCGGAAGAATTGCCCTGTCGGTCATGCTGGAGCGAATCTCCAGCCCCGATCTGCCGGCTCGTGACGTGCTTCTTGGCTGCAAGCTCATCGTCCGCCAGTCGTGCGGCTCGCGAACCAAGGGGCAGAGCATGGATTGATGCCGCGGGGACCGGAGCGCGCGTCGCGCAGGCCACCGGGGCCGGACGGATTCGACGAAGTTGTACAGACCATTCCCTCTGAAGGTCAGGACAGAGCCGGACGATCCCATTCACACTGCTCTACAAGTTGACGCGTCCGCTTCGCTTGGGCGGCCGCGGCGCATGGCGTCCCGGCGGTCGTTGCCAGTTTGCGCCGATCGCGCCCGCGCGCCGAATCGGCGACGGCCGTGATTCCAGATGAAGGGACGAAAGAACTAGTCCATGCCCGTCTCGCGGGCGTGGAAAGCCTCGAAGGGCTGCTCTGTCTGCAGGCCAAATGGCCGAATTCGCCGCATTCTTGCAGGGTTTCGGGGCATCAATCGCGGCGAGATTCCCGGGCGCCGCGAGGCCAGGCAGGAGAGGGACTCGGCGGCGCGCGACGGGCGCAGGACATTGCGGATTGGACCGTAGAAGGGCTTACTCCACTCCTGCGAGGAGACGAGTAACATAGGGAACTTTTTGGAAATAGCATACAAATGTCCTTGACAATGATTTGCGGCGACGCCTAAAAAAGGTGCTCAGACGATCCTCACCGGATTCCGCACTCATTGAAGAGAGTGCGAAATTCCCGGCGCCGAGGGGCCGCGCTCACCTGTGAACTTGCGCCCATGGGATTGTGAATCGACCACATACACGGATCAGCTTTCAGGAGGGATACCAAAATGCTGAAGACTCTTTCTGCATTGGTGACGAAGAGTTCCGGCTTTGCCGGCAAACCTGCATCAGGTTCCGATACGTTGGCGCGCGGCGGGAGGCTGCGCGCCGCGAGTTCGCGGCATCTGCGTTATGACACCCTGCTTCTCTGCACCTGGGTAGCGGCGATTCTCGCCGGATGGTTCGCAGTCGCGGCGATCCCTGCCTACGGCCAGATTGACCGCGGCACCATCGAAGGGCTGGTCACCGACCAGACCGGCGCGATTATCCCCGGGGCGAAGGTGCTGGTCACGAATGTCAACACCAACACCTCAATAGCTTTAGAAGTCAACGATCAGGGTCTTTACACGGCATCGAACCTGCCCTCGGGTACCTACCGTGTTGTGGTCTCGAAGGGGGGGTTTAAGACGACATCAAGCGCGGCGGCAGAGTTGGGCTCTTCGATTACTCTCCGTGTCGATGTCAAACTTCAACCGGGCCAAGTGACGGAGACTGTGACAGTCACCGGTGAGGCGCCGATTCTTGACGTCGGCACGACGAACAACTCCACGGGCATGCAGGATAACCTCATTGAGCAGATGCCCGTGATCGTCGCCGGGACGCAGCGCGCGCTCGGAGACTACCTTCAGGAACTTCCGGGCTACGTAGGAGGCTCGGGGTTTACGCCGGCAGCCAGCGGCTCCTCGGCAGGCGACACCGAGACATACATCGACGGAGGCCCGGCCAGCGAGTGGGGAATCGCTCGCGGCGGAATCGAGGAAGTTTCGCCATCCATCGATCAAGTGGGAGAGATGAGCGTCGTCTCAAATGCCTTCAACGCCGAGTACGGCGGTTTCGGAAATTGGTTTATGAACGTGGTGCTCAAGTCGGGAACCAATGAGCTGCACGGCACCGTGTACGACCATCTCGGAAATTCGGCGCTGAATGCCAAGTCGTACTTTGCGACATCCATCACTCCGTATCGGCAAAACGAGGGCGGCTTCACTCTGGGTGGCCCGGTCGTACTGCCCATGATCTACAACGGGCGGAATAAGACCTTCTTCTTCGCTAGCCTTGGCCTGTTCTATTCCCGCGTGGGCGCTAGCGGCACGCCCATGACAATTCCCACCGTCAAGGAATGCAGCGGCGATTTCACCGAACTTGGAGTGAATATCTACGATCCACTCACCCGCCAGCAGTTCGTCTACAACGGTCGGCTCAATGTAATCCCTCAGGGCCGGATCAGTCCGGCCGCACAGACGATCTGTTCGCATATCCCTGCGCCTGATCCCGATCTGGTCGCGCTATATGGCGGAGTGTCCAACAACTACCACAGTCGCAGCGCGCCGACCTGGCCGTACTTCAATACCTATACGCCGCTGATCAAGTTAGACCACAGTTTCTCGGATAAGGAGAAGCTATCGATCTCCTACACCAATCAGATTCGCCATCGCATCATTGTAGGGAGCGGGTACAGTGCGTCACCCGCCTGGGGGGCCAAGGGCACAAATCCGCTCGACGACTATTACGATCAGCTTGCGAATAGCTGGAAGGTGCGCATCAACGTCGATTCCGTGATCACCCCGGCGCTGCTGAACCACTTCACGCTTTCGGCCGATCGGTACCTCAATCTGGGCCCGAATGGAACCGACGGGCAAGGTTGGGACGGAAAGCTTGGAATCACCGGTATGCCGGCCGACAATGGAGCTTTTCCGGCGATTACGTTCAGCGGCGGGAACCAATCGCCTACCGGTTTCCAGCGGGCGTATGAGGAAAACTGGCATGAGATGCGCTACACGCTTGACGAGAATTTGAGCTGGACGCACGGCAAGCACGCCTTCAAGTTCGGGGCGGAGATCGGCAGCAACCGGGAAATTCGCTTTATCAAGCCCGGTGTAGCCGGCTCGTTCCAGTTCAACAGTCTGTCCACAAGCGACAGTGCAAGCGACTCCGCGAATGGCAGCTCCTTTGCCAGCTTCATGCTGGGAGCGGTGAATACGGCCAGCGCCTATATCCCCCTGGAAGCGGATTATCGCTACAATCACACCGGGATCTTCGCGCAGGACGATTGGCATATGACGCCGAAGCTCACGGTTTCGTATGGGATTCGGTGGGACTACATGCCGCCATACTCTGAATCCCACAACTATCAGACCGCCTTCGTATCGGACATTACGAATCCGGGCGCGGGCAATCTGCCCGGTGCGCTGGCCTTTGCCGGCAGCGGAACGGGCAAATATGGAAAGCCGTTCCAGGATACCTTCCACGGTGGATGGGCGCCACGTTTGGGGCTCGCCTACCAAATAAACCAGAAGACCATGGTGCGCGCCTCGTCTGGCATCTACTACGCCAACAGCGGAAACGTGGTGCCGTTCCTTGACACGGGCGCGAGTGGCTACAGCGCGACCCCCTCGTTCCAGTCCGGAGACGGTGGATTCACTCCGTTGTACTACTGGAATCAGGTGGCAGGCACAACGTATCCAACAGGCACAACCTTCACCTTCCCGCAGAATTTCCAGAAGCCGCCCGCGATCAATCCGTCATTCCTCAACGGGCAAAACATCAACTATATCCCCCGGAATGGCGATCGCTTACCGCAGACAGTCAACTGGGTTCTGGATATCGAACGGGAAGTCGCGCATAATCTCGCGCTCGATGTGATGTACATCGGCAGCCACTCGACTCATCTTGGCCTGTCGGGTTCGGCATCACTACGCAACTACGTCCCTAAGAGCGACCTGAGCATGTCCTTTGGGCTTCTGGCGCCGTGCACGTCTACGGCGTGCGCGCAATATCCATACGCGGGTTTCGCCAGTCAACTCGGTTCAAGCGCGACGGTCGCACAGGCCCTCAGACCCTATCCGCAGTATCTGCTCGTAAATACCGATGCGGTGCTCTTGCCCGAAGGCAAGTCCCACTACGACTCGATGCAGATCAAGTTGACCAAGCGAATGTCCTATGGGCTCAGCGGACTCGCATTCTTTACCTGGTCGAAGAACCTGACGAACGATGCGGGCGGTGTGGGCAGTACGACCTATGCAAGCTCGTTTGGCTCAATCCTCCAATATCCAGGGCAGAATCCGGTCACAATTGACCCACAAAACCCGGCGGCAATCCTTGGCGCCAGCTTTTCCTACGAATTGCCGTTCGGCAAAGGGCGGATGCTAATGAAGACTGCTCCCGCGGCGGTCGATGCAGTGCTGGGAGGATGGACGGTTAGCGGCTCGTTCCGTTACACCTCCGGTGCGGCGCTGCAAATTGAGGCGTTCAATTTCTTCGCATCCAACCTCGGATACAACGTCTTTGGCGCACCAATCGAGTACGCGAACTACGTTGGAGGAAACCCTAAAGCAACCTGGTCCGGCAAGTTCAATCCGTATAAGAATGTTTACCTGAATTCAACGGCCTTCTCGTCTCCGGCGTCCTTTGCGTTGGGGAACACTCAGGAGTACAACAGTTGGATACGCGGCTTTAGTCAGGGGTCGGAAGCGCTGGAAGTTGGAAAAACCATCTCCATTCACGAACGGTTCAAGTTCGACCTGGGCGCCGATTTCGTGAATCCCTTCAACATCGTTCGCTGGTCCGATCCATCGAACCTTTTAGGCGGCGGAACATTCGGCGTTGTGTCGGGCACTCAGGGTACTCCGCGCGAGATCCAGATGAACGCCAAGATCCGGTTCTAGCCTGCAACAGAGGCGCCGAACGTCATTCACCCGAGACGGTTGATGCCGGGGACCCGACCCACATCGACCGTCTCACAACAAGCCTGGAGAAGCATTCGAAATGCGACGCCTTATATCATTCTGGCCGCTGACGATCGCAATCGTTCCCTATTTCATTGGATACACGGCAGCCGCGCAAGTCACGACTGCTCAGAACAATAACCAGGACGGAACGGTTGCGATCAAGGATCTTTCCGTTCCCTTGTCGAGCTTCCTGAGTCCCGAAGCACGGCAGTACATGATCCACCTTATGAGGGACCAGCCGTTCGCCGGGGGGCCGAGCGCGGCCGAAGACATCAAGGGATATCGCGCGCACCAGGACGACATCATGAACGTGTTCCTGGGGCCGATCCGGCAGCGCTACGCGGTCAACGTAGAAGAGCGGACGATCGGCGGGATCTTCACCCAGATTGTTACGCCCAAAGACGGAATCCCCGCGAAGAATCGGGACCGGGTTTTATTGAACGTCCATGGCGGCGGGTTCGTTTCCGGCGCGCGGACGGCATCGCTGGTCGAGTCGATTCCTGTTGCGTCGATCGAGAAGATCAAGGTCATCAGCATCGACTACCGGATGGGTCCGGAGTACAAGTTTCCCGCGGCGAGCGAGGATGTTGCGACCGTCTACAAAGAGATTCTCAAGGAATACAAACCGCAGCATATCGGCCTGTACGGCTGCTCGTCCGGCGGAATGCTGACGGGAATGTCGGTTGCGTGGTTTGAGAAGCACGATCTTCCAAACCCGGCCGCGGTCGGAATTCTCTGCGCGTCGTTGGGAAACATGTTCGGCGGCGACGCCGCATTTCTGGTCGGCCCGCTGATGGGGATGCGGATGCCGCCGGCGCCGGCCGGGCGGCCGGCGGGTCCACCGCGTGAGATGGGATACATGAGCGACGCCGATCCCAAGGACCCTCTGGTTTATCCGATCAATTCTCCTGAATTGATGGCAAAGTTTCCGCCGACTCTGCTGATAACCAGCACGCGCGCGTTCGAATTCGCTTCGGCGATCAACTCCGACAATGCGCTGGTCAAGGCCGGCGTGGAAACCGAGCTTCATGTCTGGGACGGGCTGCCGCATGCCTTCTGGTACAACTCGGATCTTCCCGAATCGCGAGAGGTGTACGACGTGATATCGAAGTTCTTCGATCGCCATCTCCACCCCTGAGTGTAGGGAAGGATGGGCGAGGAACGGGCTTCGGATTCGATGAGGGGAGACGGATATGCGGTGTCCCACCGGTTTCAACCAGCCACAACCAGAAGACATAATCGAGGTATCGATGATGCGCACCTTTGTGACCCGGCTGATCGCGCT
This sequence comes from Occallatibacter sp., assembly GCA_049514795.1. GTDB lineage: Bacteria > Acidobacteriota > Terriglobia > Terriglobales > Acidobacteriaceae > Telmatobacter. The sequence continues at coordinate 3,332 of JBEKUS010000133.1, read as the reverse complement.
TGCAGTCTGCACCCTTGTCCCGGCCGGCTTGGCGCAGAGAGCCCTTGCCCAGACCACGGCGCCTCCAGAGTCCCCGAAGGTGGTCGTTGACGCGGATGGAACGGTTCACGTCCCCCCGGAAACCGTGCCGGTGTCGAGCTTTCTGAGCCCTGAGGCAAAGGCCTATGTGGCTCAACACCTGATCCAGATGCAAGATCCGGAGCTTGTCAAACAGGACCAGGGCGTGCCTCGTTTCATGAAGCCTTTCATCGAGCGGGACAACGCATTGTTTGCCGTGGACCGGGCGGATGAAAAGATCGGCGGCGTGCATGTGTACGTCTACACGCCGAAATCGGGCATCGCCGCGATGAATGAGAAGCGGGTCCTGATCGACTTGCATGGCGGCGGCTTTTCCGGCTGCTGGCCGGGCTGCGCCGAACTGGAGTCGATGCCGATCTCCGCGCTCATGCAGATCAAGGTCGTCACGGTGGACTACAGGGAAGGCCCGGACTACAAGTTTCCCGCCGCAAGCGAGGATGTCGCCAGCGTCTATTCCGAGCTCCTGAGGACCTACCGGGCAAAGAACATCGGGGTCTATGGCTGCTCTGCCGGCGGGGGATTGACGGCGATGTCGATGGCGTGGTTCCAGACGCATGGCCTACCCTCTCCCGGAGCGATCGGCATCTACTGCGCCTCCGCCGGCGGATTCGGCGGAGACGGATCGTATACGGCGTCGCCGCTCGGGGAGGCGCGAATACCCTTGTCTGTTGAGCCAAGCGCCTTGATCTTCGGCTACTTCAGCACGGCCAAGCCGAACGATCCGTTGGTTTCGCCGATCGACTCGCCGGAGATTCTGGCGAAGTTCCCTCCAACGCTGCTGATCACGGGTTCCCGCGATTTTGCCGTCAGCGGCGCCCTTTACACTCATGAACAACTGGTCAAACAGGGCGTGGATGCCGAACTGCACGTGTGGGAGGGTCTGTTCCACGGATTCTTCTACAATGCCGATGTGCCGGAGTCGAGAGACGCGTTCAACGTAATGATCAACTTCTTCAACAGCCACCTGGGGCGCAAATGACGAACCTGGGCGCTCTGGCCAATTGCCGTATGAAGGGAGCCGAATCGTGAAGTGGTCGAAAATCGTAGCGCTCTTGTTTGTCACCGCACTCTGCGTGACTGCTGTGTCCGGGCAATCCGGTTCCCGCGCGCCGGAGCACTGGGTCGCGACCTGGGCAACCGCACAGGATCTTGGCCAGAATGTTTCCGAGGTTCCGCAGCTTCCGCCCGGACTGAAGATGCCCGACTTCTCGAAGTTCAAGGGGATGATGACGCCGCCGCACATTCCCGAGGGTGTCGCCGATCAGACCGTGCGGATGATCGTTCATACGACGCTTCCGGGAAAACGCGTCCGGATCGAGCTCTCGAACGCTTTCGGGAAGGGGGTTGTCTCCATCGGAGCTGCGCACATCGCGATCAGAACAAAGGAGTCCTCGATCGATCAGGGCAGTGACCGGCAACTGACCTTCAGCGGAAGCTCCAGCGTAGACATCCGGCCCGGCGCCGTGATCGTCAGCGATCCGGTCGATCTCGAGATCGAAGCGATGTCGGATCTGGCTGTGTCCATATATATCGTCAAGAGCGAAGGAACGCCCACGAATCACATGCTCGGCCTGCACACGTCGTATATCTCAAGCGGCGACACCGCGGCCGCTCTATCGATGCCGCAGCCGACAACGACGAATGCTTACTTGTGGCTTCGGAGCGTCGATGTCGCCGCACAGGCCCGCGACTTTGCCATCGTCTGCCTGGGAGATTCCATTACCGATGGGTTCGGGACGACCATCGACAGCGACCGGGCTTGGCCGGCGTTGCTCGCCAAGCGGTTCAGCCAGCGAAAGACAGGAGCGCGGGCCGCCGTCCTCAACGAGGGCATCTCCGGTAATGAAGTGCTTCGCGACGGCGCCGGGATGAGCGCGCTGGCGCGGCTCGACCGCGACGTTCTCAGCGAGCCGGGCGTGCGCTGGATCGTCTTGCTCGAAGGCATCAACGACATCAATATCCATGGCCAGATCACAGGTCCGGGCGCGCTGATTGCCGATGACCTGATCCGGGGCTACCGGCAGATCATCGCCCGCGCGCACATGAACAACATCAAGGTGATGGGCGCAACACTGACGCCGGAAGAAGGAGTTTGGCTGGCAGGCCCCACTGGGGAAGCCACGCGGCAGAAGGTGAACGAGTGGATCAGAAGCAGCGGGGAGTTCGACGCAGTAGTCGATTTCGACGCCGTCGTGCGGGACAAGGAGCATCCATCGCGCCTGCGCGAGGAATTCAATCCCGGCGATCACATTCACCCGAACGACTCCGGCAATGGAGCGATGGCCGATGCCTTTCAACTGAGCACGTTTGAGAACTAGAGCAGCCAGTGGCCGCCGAGAACGCCATAGGCGCCATGACACGAGGTCTTGGTGACTTTGGAGATTGAACGGCCGACCGTACCGCGGGCCTCGCGAATTGGCCGCGACGGCGGCGCAACGATGAGGAGATGCAAAATGAGATTGAGCCGACTATTCTTCGCCTTTTGTATGATTGCCGCAGCCGCGGTGACTGCTGCGAGCCAAACTGTTCCTTCCGGTCCGTTCCGTGTCGGAGCAGCGAAGGTCGATATCACTCCAACCCCTGACGAGTTACCGAAGGCGTATCTCGGCGTTCTCGACCAGTTGTATGCTCGGGCCATTGTTATCGATAACGGGCACACGAGCGCGGCATTGATCACGCTGGACACAGGCATCATTCCGAATCCGCTGTATGAGAAGATCGCCGCGCGGGTCGAGAAGGAGCTGGGAGTTCCGGCAGCCAACGTGCTGATGACGGCGACCCACACGCATAGCGCTCCCTGGGGGACCAGTCATCGCTACGAAGAAAATGTGTTCCAGGCGGTGAAGTTGGCCAAAGACAAGCTCCAGCCAGCGCGAATGGCCTACGGGACCGGCGTGTCCTATGTGAACGTCCAGCGGGACATCATCGATCCGAAAACGCACGGCTGGTGGGAGGGCGCCAACTACGAAGGCCTCTCGGACAAGACCGTGGCAGTGATCAAGTTTGAGACGCTTAGCGGCGATCCCATTGCGGTGTACTACAACTATGCGGTGCACGCGGTGATCACCGGGAATCTGGATCTCGTGAGCGGCGATATTCCGGGCGCCTCGTCCCGGTACATCGAAAGCGCGCTCGACGACAAGGCGGTTGCTCTCTGGTCGGAAGGCGCAGCGGGCGATCAAAACCCGATCTACTTCCAGCAGACCTACGATCTTCGCGCCATCCGGATCAAGGACTACGCGAAACGCGGGATC
>JBEKUS010000132.1:0-9830 GCA_049514795.1 Occallatibacter sp. | reverse complement strand
AGGCGACATCGTAGCCGGTGAGTTGTTTGCTGGCAGGGTCGAGCGCGGCGGCGGCGAAGAGCGCGCGGAGGCCGGCTCCGACGGGGCGGCGCAATTCGCGCAGGCCGAGCGTGGCGATGGCGCGGTTCTCGCCGTGGAGGTGAACGGCGTCGGCGATGGTGGCGATGGCGGCCATCTTGAGAAAGCTGGGGAGAGTTTTCTCGCGGGCGCGCGCCGGATCGCGGCGCTCGAGCAGGGCCTGCGCGAGCTTGAGCGCGATGGCCGCTCCGCAAAGGTCCTTTTCCGGATACAGGCATCCCGGCTGATTCGGGTTCAGGATGGCGAGCGCGGCGGGGAGTGCGTCGTTTGCGGCGGTCAGGTGGTGATCGGTGACGATGAGGTCGAGGCCGAGGCGGCGCGCAGTTTCGGCCTCGGCGAAGGCGCGCATACCGGTGTCGACGGTGACGACGACGCGGACGCCCTCGGCGTGAGCCGCTTCGAGGACGCTCGACTGCATGCCGTAGCCGTCGCGCAGGCGATGGGGAACGTGAAAGTGCGTCTCACCGCCGAGCATCTCGATGGCGGTCTTGAGCAGAACGACGGCGACCGTGCCGTCGACGTCGTAGTCGCCGTAGAGGAGGATGGGCTCGCGGGCGGCGATGGCGCGCTCGAGGCGCTCGACGGCGGCATTCATGCCGAGCATGAGGAAGGGATCGTGCAGGTGTGCGGGCTCGGGGTTGAGGAAGGCAAAGGCCTCGGCGGCGGAGGCGATGCCGCGCGCGACGAGCAGCTCGGCGAGAACGAGGGGCAGGCGCGCTTCGCGGGCGAGGGCGGCGGCCTCGGCGGGATGCGGCTCGGCGAGGAGCCAGCGCTGGGGCGGGAGCGCATGATTTGCAGGCGCCGATGCGTTACCGGCGGCGGCGCTGGCTAAATCAGCCACAGGGGCTTACTCGTCCTCGTCGTCGTGCGATTGGGCGTCGTCGATGACGATGTCGTGGAAGCTTTCGATGTTCTCGATAAGGGCCTGGTAGCGCTCGTACCACTCAGTAGTGGTTTCGTGCAGGAAGACGAGGCCCTGGTAGACGAAGCCGAGCTGAATGTAGCCGAGCTTGCCCGAGTATTTACGCAGCCACTTGGCCTCGACGAGTTCGGCGGCATCCTCTTCGGGGAAGTTCATCTCGCCGGCGTCCTCGATGAGGGCGTCGAGCTCCTCGCTGTCGAGCGTCATCTCGCTGAAGGAGATGAAGGGAGCGCCCACATGCTTCGCCATCTCGACGAAGTCCTTCCACGCTTCGGGATTGCCGCGGGTCTCCCAGAGGATGGAGGGTATGTCGTCGGTGACGTAGCCGGGGAGGCGGCGCAGGCCATGGCCCTCGATGAAGGCCACCATGTCGTCTTTGAGAGAGAGGAGGTTGTCGGTAGTCATTGTCAAACTTCCATTTTCGCAGATGGGGCGGGTGGGAATCAGGAAATCTTCGGCGGGCGGGCGTTGAGGGCTGCGGACAGCTTGCCGGACGGGCCGAAGGCCGCTTTCCAACCAGGTGACGCGTGCGAGGTTCGACTCCGAGCGAGACAGGCGAGAATGAAGGGTTTCATGCGCGGGGCGGAGGCGTTACTCTGTTAGCGATCCGATCAAGGAGGGCTCCAACTTGCCTGCGTACGAACATCACGTCTTTGTCTGCCAGAACACGAGGGCCGCCGACGCGCCGCGGCGGTGCTGCAATCCCGATGGAAAGAGCGAGCTGCACGGGCGGCTGCAACAACTGGCGCGCGCGGCCGGGCTGGACGGCAGGGTGCGGATCAACAAGTCGGGATGCCTGGACCAGTGCGAGCACGGGCCGATGGTGGTGGTGTATCCGGAGGCTGTGTGGTACTCGAACGTGCGGCCGGAGGATGCGGAGGCGATTGTGACGGAGCACCTCAAGGGCGGGCGGCCGGTGGAGCGGCTGCGCATTGCCGAGGAGTGCCTGAACACGAAGAGCTGTCCGCACAGAAGCTGAAAAGGCAGGGAACAAGGGAACAAGGGAACGAGGGAACAAGAAAGCAGGGAGCAGGGAATAGGGAGCGAGGGAGCAAGGGAGCCGCGGGGCGGAGGCGGGATTGGCGATGAGGCGCAGGGAGTTCGTGAAATTGGCGGGGGCGGTGTCGGCCGCGAGCCTCGTGCCGGGCGCGATGGCCCAGGCGAGGCGCGGCGTTGCTCTCGTGATGGATCGCGACGATCCGGTGGCGGGTTCGCCACCGGTCGAGTGGGCCGTGGAACAACTGTGTGCGGCGCTTGCGGCGAAGGGAGCATCTTGCCGGATTGTCGCGCCCGGGGAACGCGCGGAGGGAGTTTCGTTCTATGTGGTCGTGAACGCGGCGGGATCGCCTGCAGCAAACGCCTCGAACGCGGGAACGGCGCTGACGGGCGCGGAGCGATTCCGGCTGGCGCCGGGCCGGTTTGCCGCGATGCCGGCAACGATCGTGTCGGGCAGCGACGGGCGCGGGACCGTCTACGCGTTGCTGGAGTTGGCAGAGCGAGTGCGGTATGGCGCCGCTCCGATCACTGCGCTGCGCGTGGCGCAGGCGATCGAAGAGGAGCCGGCGAACGAAGTGCGCAGCGTAAGCCGGTACTTCTGCAGCGAAGTTGAAGACAAGGCGTGGTACTACGACCGGGACTTCTGGACCGGTTATCTGGACCTGCTCGTTGCGAGCCGGTTCAGCCGCTTTTGCCTCGCATTCGGGCTGGAGTACGACTTTCCGAGAGGCGTGACCGACGACTATCTGCACTTGCCGTATCCGTATCTCGTGAATGTTCCGGGGTATAAGGTGCGCGTGATGCAGTTGGCAGAGGCGGATGGGAGGGTGCTGGCCGAGCCGCGCGTGCTGAGCGAGGAGGAACGGAAGAAGAACCTGGAGGCGCTCAAGTTCATCGCGGCGCAAACGGCGGCGCGGGGGATGCATTTCCAGCTCGGCATTTGGACGCACGCGTACCAATGGGGCGACAGCCCGCGAGCATATCACCGGATCGAGGGGCTGACAGCGGAGACTCATGCGGCCTATTGCCGCGACGCGCTGGCGACGATCTTGCGCGAGTGCCCGGAGATCGGCGGGCTGACGATGCGCGTGCACGGCGAGAGCGGCATTCCGGAGGGGAGTTACGACTTCTGGAGAACGCTGTTCGAGGCCATGAAGGGCTGCGGGCGCCCGGTCGAGATCGACATGCACGCCAAGGGCGTGGACGAGAAGATGATCGAGATCGCGACGGCGACCGGGATGCCGGTGAAGCTGGGAGCGAAGTACTCAGCTGAGCACCAGAGCCTGGGCTATCAGCAAGCGGACATTCGCGCGCTGGAGATTCCCAAGCCGGGACACGAAGGCGAAGGGCCGTTCCGCCTGAGCGCGGGGGCGCGATCGTTCACGCGGTACGGGTATGCGGATTTTCTGAAAGCGGGGAGCCGGTACAAAGTGCTGTTCCGGTTGTGGCCGGGAACGCAGCGGCACCTGTTAAGCGCCGATCCGGAGATGGCGGCGGCGTACGGGCGGACGGCGCACTTTTGCGGGGCGGTGGGATTGGACCTGATGGAGCCGCTGACGTTCAAGGGGCGCGAGGGCTCGGGTCGGCCGGGCGGGCGGTGCGCGTATGCCGATGCGGGGATGAATCCGAAGTACGATTGGCAGAAGTTCGAGATGTACTACCGAGTGTGGGGGCGAAAGCTCTACGATCCCGAGGCGAGCGTGGAGGCCTGGCGGCGGTGGATGCGTGGAGGATTCGGAGCTGCCGCGACCCAAGTGGAGACGGCGGTGGCGAATGCGAGCCGGATTCTGCCGCTGCTGACTTCGGCGCATCTACCGTCGGCGTCGAATCACTCGTTCTGGGCGGAGCTCTACACCAACATGCCGATCGCAACGGGAGGCGAATCCTCGCCCTACAACGACACGCCGGAGCCGCGGCGATTTGGGACGGTGAGCCCGCTCGATCCGCAAACGTTCTCGTCGATCGAAGAGTACGCCGCGGATTTGCTGGCGGGCAGCGTTAGCGCGAAGTACTCGCCGATCGAAGTTGCGCAGTGGATGGAGGACTGCGCGGCGGCGGCAAGCGACGCGCAGGAGGCGGCGCGGCGGAGAACGGCGGTGCGCACGTCGGCTGCGTTTCGCCGGATGGAGGCGGACGTTCTGATCCAGGTGGGGCTGGGGCGGTTCTTTGCGGCAAAGCTGCGCAGCGGAGTGTTGCTCGAGATCTTCGAGCAGTCGGGCGACCGGCTGGCCGGGCTGTCGGCGCTCGACCAGTACAAGCTGGCGCGGGAAGCATGGGCCACGATGGCGACGCAGGCGGCGCGCGTTTACCAGAGCGACATCGCATATGGGAGCATCGCGATGCGACGCGGGCACTGGAGCGACCGGCTGGCGGCGATTGACAGAGACATTCAGACGGTTGAGAGCCAGGTGAAGGCCGCGCCTGCGACAACGTGGCCGAGTCCGAACACGACGCGAGCGGTGCAGGCCGCGACCGGCAGGCCGGTTCGTCCCACGATTGAATCCGTGCACACGCCGCCGGCGGGATTCGCTCCGGGTGCGCCGCTCGCACTGTCAATTACGGCGCCACAGCAGACGATCGAGCCGGCGGTGGCGTCGGTTGTGCTCTATTACCGGCACGTCAACCAGGGCGAGCGATGGCTGCTGGCGCCGACGCAAGAGAACGAGGGCGTATTTAGCGCGATCATTCCAGCGGAGTACACGCAGTCGCCCTATGCGCTCGAGTATCGCTTCGAGCTGCGGACGAAGAGCGGAATGGCGTGGTTCAATCCGGCGTTCAACGCGACGCTCGGAAACCAACCGTACTGTGCGGTGATGAGCCGAATCGCCTGACGCATAGCGATCCAGCGGGCGGCGTGGGGGATGCACAGCCGCCCGTGGGGTTTGGCGAGTCTGGTAGGGCAGCTGACAATGCCCGCAGCTAGGACTTGGTCGTCGTCGTGTGCACGATGGTGATCTGCGTCTTGCCGCTATACTCTGACGGGTCTGCCTTGATGGTCACCGCCACCTGCTCCTGCTCGCTCTTCTTGAGCGTGATGATGGAACCGTCAAGGGTGTCGATTACCGAGGCGCCGCTGCCGAGTTTTTCCCTATAGAAGGCGAGGACCTGGTCTTTCGAGTCGGAGGTGAGGTAGAGAGCGGCTGTCGACGTCCGGTCCGGGTGAGTCAAATGCGAATCGCCTTTGGTGTACTGGGCGCCGGGATAGATCTCAACGCCAAGGTCAGCCGCGGTCAGGGGCTCGGTGGTGAGAGCGGGCTTGTTCGAGGCCGGATCGTCAACGTCGAAATGCCTGAAGACCCCCCACAGGACAAGGGCGAAAATACCCATGACGATGGTCATTCCGACGCCCACCGCGGCCAGGATCAGGATGAACTTGACACCCTTTTTCATCACCACGTCGGCCAGTTGGACGGACCCAAGCAGTTGAACGGATTGCGCGGGGGCAGGAGCGGAACCAGCAGCTAATTGCGCGCCGCAAGAAATGCAGAATTGCGCGCTGGGGAGCAGTACCGCTCCACATCTCGAACAGATGTTTGCCATGGGGGTTTCCTCTTTGCACGTTCGTTTCGGAAAGGCACCTTCTGGCGCTTTGGAGGATACACCAATATACCGTAGGGGGGCGGCCGGTCGCTTACATCTTGTGATTTCTCCGCGCATGAGACGAAAGCCGGACTGAAGACGGCGCGGCTTGGTTCGATCCGGCGTTCAACGCGACGCTCGGAAACCAACCGTACTATGCGGTAATGAGCCGAAACGCAAGACGCATGGCGATCCAGCGGGCGGCGCGCGAGGGTGCACAGCCGCCCGATTGGGATTTAACGAGCCCCGCGGGGCAGTTTGAATTGCCCGCAGCTAAGACTTGGTCGTCGTCGTGTGCACGATGGTGATCTGCGTCTTGCCTTCGTTCTCCGACGAGTTAGCCGTGATGGTGATCATCACCGATTCCTGCTCGCCCTTCTTGAGCGTGAGGATGGCGCCCTCGGAGGTGTCGACGGTTGAAACATCGCTGCCGAGTTTTTCCTTGTAGAAGGCGAGAACCTGATCCTTCGAATCGGAAGTGACGTAGACGGCGGTGACCATGGTGCCGGTAGGAAGAGACATGCGCATACCGCCCTTGGCGGATTGCGCGCCGGGGTAGGGATCGACCCCGAGTTCGGCCGCGGTGTAGGTCTCCTTGGACGAAGCGCTGAAGCCTCCGCTGCCGGGGACCGAAACCGACACGTTGTTGCCGGCGACGTGAACGGCGTGGGCGATGCGCCAGACGAAATAGCCGAAGACCGCGCCTACGAGGAGCACGAGGGCCAGGACTATGCCGATGACGATGAGAACGATCTTGAGGGCGGTGTTGCCGGACTTGGCCGGCGCGGACGGCTGGGCAGGCGGCGGCACGGCGACGGGTTGCGCGGGAGCAGCGGCGGCGCCTTCCACGGGGGTACCGCAGGAGGTGCAGGATTGCACGCCTGGGAATAGCTCCGCTCCACATTTTGAACAGGTGTTTGCCACGATTGCTCTCCTTTTTGTTGGGTCGTTCCGGGAAGGTGGCTTCCTGCCACTTGGGGGATACGCCACTATACCGCATGGGGATGGGCCCGGTCGCTCAGTTTTCGTGATTTCTCAGGGGATGGGATGAAGGCCGGCGCGCCGGGGCGACAATCCGGCGTGGCGGTGACCCAGGCGGGGCAGGGAATCGCGCTGAACTGGCGAAATCGTTGGCGCGGGCGCGAGCCGCTGGTGTAGGATGCCGACGAACAAAAACGCGAAACAGGAGGAACAACGAACATGCGAAAGCTTGCAGTTGCGGCTGTGCTGTGGTTTTGTGTTCTGCTGGTTGCAGGGCCGGCCCGGGCGCAGAGCCCGGTTCGGGTGGGGGGTGAGTCTTTACGCGCCAACGGGCAGCTCGCACAGGGCTTCCAGTACACCGGCTCCTGCCCTGTGGAGCTGCAGTTCGGCTGGGGATTGATCTCGGACCGGCCGACGGAGATCGCCTACACCTTTGCGCGCAGCGACGGCGGCCATCAGAGCAGTTCGACCTTCTCGCGCCTACCCCAGGCGGGCCGCTCCGTCCCCGTTTACTATACGTGGAACCTGGGCGCGAATACCCCGCGGTTCGCCGACTATTCGGGATGGGTGAAACTCATCCTACAGGCGCCGAACAGCCTGGAGAAGGAGATCCACTTCACGCTTCATTGCCAGTGACGCGGTGGGAGGGCGCATGGCTCTGGCCGGCGCCCTCTCGCGCGCACGGTGAAGGAACAGCGGCCGCGAGTACAGGCGCGCCGTGGCGCCGGTGTACAGCCTCAAGGGCGGTGCGGTATCCTGAGACTTAGCCCATGATTTTTTCCCGCGACTACATTGGCTACCTTGCCCGCCGCACGGTCAAGTACCTCATCGACGCCAAGATGATCACGACCCGCGACGTGAAGGCGACCGAAGAGCGCGTGCACGCGGCGCTGGTCGACGAGCTTTCTCTCGAGGACCGCATCAACGAGGAAGTGCGCGTGATTCTGGACGCGTACTCGGAGGAGATGCGCAAGAGCGGCGCGCAATACGCCGAGATGTTCAAGAAGGTGAAGACCGAGCTGGCGAAGAAGTACAAGGCGGTGCTATGAGGATCAGCCGCGACAAGCTGAACAAGCTGGCCCACACGGTGGCCGACACGCTGGCCGAGATCGACCAAGTGGGGTTCCTGGAGGATCGCAACACGATCCGGCAGGAGGCGCGGAAGGCGCTGGAGCTTCTGCTGACCGAGGAGGCGAAGATCGACACCATGGCGCGGCAGAAGATCGCCAACCAGCGGAAGATCATCCTCGAGGGCTCGCAGGAGTGGGACATCCTGTACCGCAAGTACTACAACGAGGAAGTGCGGAAGCTGGGGATCTAGGCGGCTCCGCTCCGACCTTGTGCTCAGGCGCGTGTCTGCGCCAGTCCGCCAATTCAAAACGCTTTGCCAAATCGACTGGGCCGCATGGGTCTGCGTGCGCCAGAGCCGTTCGGCCTGTTCGCGCAGGGGGGGCAGCAGCACCGGGCCACCGGGCGGGCGAGCACGACGCCCGCGCCGAATTCGCGCCGGTAACTCCGGGACCGGGCGCGAGAACGCTCGCCGGCGGCAGCAGCGCGGTTCGAAGGTACTGCGTGACCGTCAACCAAGGGGACATTCTACCGTGGGCAAAAAGGAGACATTTCAACCGCGATGTGAGAGTTCTCTCTCTTGGATTCGAGGCGGCAACTAGGCTAGAGTTCGGCTAGGAGCGTGTCGCTGGAGTTCGCAGCCCGATGAACATGCCAAATTGCCTCATGCGGTTAAGATTCCGCCTACGGAGAGTGCCAGGCTACCGGCTCGCACGTTTCATTTACAGTCTCGTGCAAGGCGCGGAGTCGCGCAACGCCGCTCTATTGCAGATGTGGCCGCCGAAGGACCTCTACCAGCCCTTCGGAACGACTTCCGACGACCGGTATCCGGATATCTTTCGGCATGTGCGCGAGCAGATTGGGGACAGCGCCGATGTGCGCATCCTCTCTGTCGGCTGCTCTACCGGGGAGGAAGTCTTTTCTCTGCGCCGCTATTTCCCAGAGGCGACCATCGTGGGGCTCGACATCAATCCGCTCAATATCGTTCTCTGCCGCTTTCGGCGGTGGAAACGCGGAGATGACAGGATGCTTTTCGCCGTCGCGGGTTCGACCGCCAGGGAAGCGAGCACGAGTTACGACGCGGTCTTCGCCATGGCGGTCTTCCGGCACGGCGATCTGAACGTTTCACCTCTGCCACCGAAGTGCAAACTCCGCATCCGTTTTGCCGACTTTGAGCGATCGGTGACCGATCTGGCGCGTGTCCTCAAGCCCGGCGGACTGCTGGTGATAGAACACGCAATGTTCCGCTTCGCCGACACTTGTGTAGCGTCGCGATTCGAGACCTCATTTACTTCGAAGCTTGACGATAGAGGTCCGGTGTACGGAGCCGACGACTGCCTCGTGAATGACGCCGTTTATCCAGACGCCGTTTTTCGGAAATGGCGTTGAACTCCCTGCGATTCTGTGCCTAATCTTCGACAGAATTAGCCCTATCAGAATGAGATATCATGCCCGGCGGGGCACGGGCGATGGGGGCAGGCCAATCCTGCGCCGGGATGACGCCGGCAATGACCTTCGGAGCCCCGCTTGGCAATTTCCGATCTCACCGACAGGCCGTAAGCGCAGCGGATGAGACAGCTCTTTTCCCTTGAATAGAGACGAACGTACAGTTCCGAATCGCAGGCCGCGCTCAATCTCGAAGTGCAACATTTCACTCTTGGGATGATGTTGCATGGGCGAGCATTACGTGCAGTTGAGTTTGGCAGAACGGGTTTACCTTCAGGCACAGTTGGAATTGGGCTTCAAGGCGGCGGCAATTGCCGCCGCCTTGAAGCGAGCGCCGTCGACGATCGGCCGCGAATTGCGGCGCAATGGGTGGAAGCAGCCGCTGCGGAGCCACGCAAAGGCGGAGCGCAGGCCGATTCCACCGGGCGGCTACGGGGTGGATCGGGCGCAGCAACGTGCCGATAAGAAGGCCGCGTTGCCCAGGGTGGCGCGCCGTCTGGTTCCCGGCACTGCGTTGTGGGATATGGTCGTCGACAACCTCCGTGCCAGCCTCAGCCCGGAACAGATTGCGGCTACACTCAAACGCATGGCCCGGCACTGTGTCCTGTGCGACTCTCGCATGAAGCGATCTATCAGGCCATCTATGCCATGCCCCGCGGCGAGTTGCGCACCGAGGTGATCTCGCTGTTGCGTCACGGCCACGCCAAGCGCCGCCCACGCGCCCGCGGCCACGACCGGCGCGGACAGATCCCCAACATGG
>JBEKUS010000131.1:0-9915 GCA_049514795.1 Occallatibacter sp. | reverse complement strand
GGAAAGCCCAAGACGCTTTCCACATTCGCACAGCCGCGACGGCGGCTGCGAGCAGGTCTCCCAGCTAAACTCAAACCCGAGCGCTCTCACATCCGTGGACTAACCGAAGGGGGCAGCTCATTCGGAAATCCGAGCTTCGCATGGACTTTTACTCCTGGTCGTAAACAGCCGGTCAAACAATCTCACGTCGCTCTCCTGCTGTGCCACCTAACGGCGAGGGCGCTCCAATCGCTTCACGCTCTTGGGTTGCGCTGCCTAATTATAGGAAAGATGACGCGACTCTGCCTCTCTTTCTCTCACTTTGGGAGCGAGGTTGGTCGTTCCACATGATCGTCAAAGGCCGCATACCAATGAGCGCCGCTCGTTGTATTGCGAAACCTCGAAGCGGCTGACGGTGGCAGTGAAAAAAGGGGTCACTTTGGCGCCCTTGGCGAGTCTACACTTGCCCTTTGTGGAACCAAGTTTGCCTTGTTGACTAAACTGAGTCCACGGGTGACAACAAACGATGAGAGTCATCCTAGTTGGCAAGTGGATCGTTGAGGGCACCAAAGTCGTCGCCGGCGCAACCTGTAAAGAAATTGAAAGTGGGCTCCTCCATCACTTAAATTTAGAGGCCAACACCTGAAAAGCCTTGCCGCTGAACTTCTCCTGTGGGAAGAGGTCAGCCTCAGCAGTCAGACTCATGGCCGCGTGGATCGAATCTGCGCCCGTGAGATTTTCCCATTGTTCGATCACCTTTGCGGGAAGTTGTTCGATGCGCCTTGAGTACCTAATGACTGCACCCGGAAGAACTTGATCTTTTGCGTCAAAGAGGACGTTAAACTGCAAAATTGCGAAACCTATGTCGGCACGCTTTAGATCTCCCAACGAGGCCTTAGTAAAAGCCGTCTCATACATATCCATGTCGCTTTTCTGAAGGGCGTGCAATCGATTGATCTTTCTAGTCATCGATTCACCTTTGTCAAACCACGAACCGGCTCGCTTAGCCGCTGCGTCCGACTTCTGCGCGGCCATCTGCCCGGCAGTGGCGAGCAGAACGAAGGCGGCGCAGACAATTCCTTGGCCCAAACGTCTTGACGATCTTCGCGTGCGTGACATACTCCGATCCAGACTCCTTCGCTGCACCATATCACGCCTCGCCGGGTCGTGGCCAGGCCTTCTGGGGTCCACTCTGCGGGCGCGACCAACCGAGAGCGGGTGTGCTGCCGCGATTCGGAGAGGGGCAGGGGGCTGTCTCAAAACCCACCCTTCTTGAGACTCCAGAATCGAGGCGCGGCGGGGATATTGTCGTGATGGGGGCCGCAGTGGCCTCCGAATTCGATTTTGCTTGACAGGATATAACCAATAGGTTATAAACGATTTATGGGGCGCGAGTTTGTTCCTTTCAACGAGGACACCATCCGAAAAGAATTGGACGGATTGCCTCCCAAGGATGCCGCGAAGCTCGCCGCGCTAATGGACCATTATGAGCACTGCGGTCTTGGAAACCCGTCTCCGGCTCAGGTGGATGACTACGGCGATGGAATTTACCGTCTTCGGCATGTCAAACCTGCCTACCAGGGACGGCTCTTGTTTTTTACATCGGACCGTTCTTCGGGCTTTGAGGAATTGGTGATGTTGGCGGTCTACAAAAAGCAGGGGCAAAAGGCTCCTCGTCATATTTTGGAAGCCGCGAAGAAGCGGAAGAAACAGTGGGAAGAGACAAGGGGGAAAGCATGACCTGGATTAGACGATACGCTGAGAGACGTTCCGCTAAAGACGCAAAATTCAAGGCCGCTTACGAAGAAGAGCAGGCCCTCCTTGGACTCGTCCGCGCACGCCAGCAAGCGAACCTGACGCAGCAGAACCTTGCCGACACGCTCAAGGTCTCTCAACCGTACATCGCCCAGATTGAACGCGGCAGCAAGCCGGTCAGCCTGTCCTTCATGGTGCGCTACGCCAATGCCGTCGGGGCAAGCGTTCAGATCGCCTCCAAAACAGAAGCGAGGTTCCAGCCCACCGTGAGGCCGGATTCGGTGTGACGGCTGCCAGAGCTCTTGCGTGCTGGCCCAGGGCTTTGGAACGTGCACCGTGGGGGCATGCTTCCGCACGCCCTTATTCTTGTGGGGCTCGCCAACCGTCTCATAAACCACCCCCTTGAGACGAAATGAGCGGGCTGACGGGAATTCAGGCCTTGCTCCGCCCGCTCCCCCCGTATGGTCGATCAGACAGGATTCTTGGGACTTATGTCAGCGGCTCGACGCGATCATTTGCGCGGCGTGCTGGAGGCTGGTTTCGGTAACTTTGGCGCCGGATAACATCCGCGCGACTTCGTGGGTGCGGGAGCGGTCGTCGAGGACGCGGATGCGGGTTTGCGTGCGGCCGTCCTGCTCGCGTTTTTCGACGGCGAGATGCTGATCGGCGAAGGCGGCGATCTGCGGCAGGTGTGTGACGCAGAGGACCTGCTGTACGCGGCCGAGCGTTTTGAGCTTGTGGCCGACGGCTTCGGCGGCGCGGCCTCCGATGCCGATGTCGATTTCGTCGAAGACGAGCGTGCGCGGGGTGGTTTTCTTTTTTGTTTTCGACGCGTTGTCTTCGACGGCGACCTTGAGAGCGAGCAGGACGCGGGAGAGCTCGCCGCCGGAGGCGATTTCGATGAGCGGCTTGAGGGGCTCGCCGGGGTTGGTGGAGATCAGATATTCGACCGCGTCCCAGCCGGCGGAGGTCCAATGTGCGTTCTCGGAAGAACTTCCCTCAGGGGCTAAAGCCCCGGCGCTATTTTTTGCGCCTTCATTGGCCCGGCTAAAGCCGTGCCCTTTTACAAGGCCCACTTTCCCGGCGAAATTGGCCGCATCGGTGTCAGGCGCCTCGGCTGAGGTGACGGCGACCTGGAAGCGGGACTTCATGGCGAGGGAGTTGATCTGCGACTCGGCGAGATGGGCGAGGCGGGCCGCGGCGGCCTGGCGCTCGGCGGTGAGGGCCGAGGCGGCGGCGCGGTATTCGGCGGCGGCTTTTTCGAGATCGGCGCGGAGGGTCTTGAGGAGTTCGTCGCGGTCTTCGACTTCAGAAAGTTTGCGGGCGACATCTTCGCCGAACGCAATGACCTCGGCGACGGACTTGCCATACTTGCGCTTGAGGCGATCGAGAAGGGCGAGGCGGTCCTCGATTTCGGCGAGGCGCTCGGGCGAGGCGTCGATTCCCTCGGCGTAGTCGCGGAGGGTTGTGGCGATGTCGGAGATGGTGGCGCGGGCGCTGGAGAGCTGCTGGGCGGAGTCGGCGAAGCGGGCGTCGTAGCGGGCCAGCTCCTCGACGTTGCGGAGGGCGGCCTGGAGGGCGGCCTCGGCGCTGGCGCCGCCCTCGTAGAGCTGATCGAAGGCGCCCATGGCGGCGGAGTAGAGCTTTTCGGCGTTGGCCAGCACGCGCTTCTCGGTTTCGAGGGCTTCGTCTTCGCCGGGCTTGAGTTGCGCCTGCTCGATCTCCTTGCGCTGATAGGTCCAGAGATCGACCATGCGCAGGCGGTCCTGTTCACCCTGGAGGAGGTCGTTGAGCTTATCCAGGGCGGCGCGCCAGCGGGCGTGGGCTCCTTCCACCGCGTCCAGCGAGATGCCGGCGAAGCGGTCGAGGAGGATGCGCTGCTGGGATTCGTCGAAGCTGGCGAGGCTCTCGGTCTGCGCGTGGACGAGGGCAAGCTCCGGCGCGAGCTGCTTGAGCACCTGGACGGTGGCGGGCTGGTTGTTGACGAAGACGCGGCCCTTGCCGCCGGAGAGGATCTCGCGGCGGAGGATGATGTCGCTGCCCTCGGCGTCGATGCCGTTCGCTTCGAGGATCGACTCGGCGCCCGGCGTGGACTCGAAGACGCAGGAGACGACGGCCTTGTCGGCGCCGTGGCGGACGACGTCGACAGAGGACTTGCCGCCCATGAGGAGAGCGAGGGCATCGACGAGAATGGATTTGCCCGCGCCGGTTTCGCCGGTGAGCAGGTTGAGGCCGGGACCGAACGAGGCGATAGCGTGATCGATGACGGCGTAGTTCTCAGCGCGCAGTTCGACGAGCATGGCGAATCCGTTCCAACGCAGAGGTTCGGTGAGCGAGCGGGCTTCCCTTCCCCACCCTAGGCGCAAAAACAAAGACGCGCGGCCCGGCGGGCGCCCCGGTGGGGCGCCCGGCTTCATGGTAGCGCCGCCTCCATGGTGCACCAATCCGAGCGCAGCATAGCATGAATCGCGGCTCGTCAGGACAAAGGAATGGGGGCCTAAGGGGCGGTGGAGGCACCCAGGCGGTCACTTGGGCGCTGGGACGCTGTCTGATACCGTTGAAAATGAGGTGATCGACGATTTTTACCGCATCATTGGCGTTCCTTTTGCAGTCTGACAGCGGCACGGGCACGGCGCAACTGACGCAGGGCTTCAGTGCGCTGGCAGAGATGATGAGCAACATCGGGCCGATTGCGATCGGCACGCTGGCGCTGCTGCTTTTGGCGAGCCTCTACTCGTGGACCGTGATTCTGGGCAAGATTTCGATCTTCGCGAAGGCAACGGCGCAGAGCCGGAAGTTCATCCGCGCGTTCCGCAAGGCGAGCCGCCTGCAGGAGATCGCGGACCTGGCCGGCGAATACCCCGCGAGCCCGCTGGCGCAGGTGTTCGAGGACGTGTACGAGACCTACAAGCGGCAGACGGGCGGGTCGGGTCCGCCGCGGAGCCTGACGCAACTGGAGCGCTCGGCGCAAACGGCCTCGAGCGCGGCAGTGACGGCTCTGGAACGGCGCCTGACGTGGCTGGCGACGATCGGGGCGACGAGCCCGTTCGTGGGGCTGTTCGGAACGGTGATGGGCGTGGTGGATGCGTTCCACGGGCTGGGGACGGCGGGCGCGGCAACGCTGCGCGCCGTGGCGCCGGGCATCAGCGAGGCGCTGATCACGACCGCGGCGGGGTTGTTCGTGGCGGTGCCCGCGGTGATCGCGTACAACCAGTTCGCGGCGCGGATCCGGATCTTTGCCTCGGCGACCGACGACTTCTGCCGTGAGCTGCTGAATTCGCTTGAGGATCTGCCGATGCGCGCGCCGGTCGGCCCGCGCGCGCCAGGCGGCGAAGGCGCACCGAGAGACTGACCGAGTATTTCCACCCTGGCGGCAAAAACAAATACGCCGCGAGGATGGGCCGCCCACGGAAAAAGCCGGGAGCGAGGGAGCAAGGGAGCAGGGCGTGCGCTGCCGGTGGGAGTGGACAGCCACTTCTCCGCGGCGTCTAAGGAAAGTAGAAATGGCGTTCACGAACCTCAACGGACAGACACGGACTTCGCTGGCGGAGATCAACATCACGCCGCTGGTCGATGTGGTGCTGGTGCTGCTGGTGATCTTCATGATCACCGAGCCGGTGCTGCAGTCGGGGATCGAAGTGAGCGTGCCCAAGACGCGGACGGTGAAACAGATCACCGAGCAGCGGATGGTGGTGACGATCGACCGCGACCAGAACGTCTTCCTGAACGATCAGCCGGTGAACGTACACGATCTGCCCGCCAGGCTGCATCAGTCGGGCGTCGATCCGGCGCACCAGGCGATCTATTTGCGCAGCGACGAGCGGGTGCCATTCGGCGCCTTCGCCAGCGTGATGGATGCGGTGAAGCAGTCGGGGATCACGAATGTCTCGATCGTGACGCAGCCGCTGGAGACCAAGGGAACCGCGGAGAACGGGAAATAGACGAGCAAGCCAGCAAGCCGGCGAGTCAGCAAGTCAGCGGGACGCTTGGGATGACGGCGTAGCTTCTATGGACAGCGTTCTGGAGGGCAGCGAATACGTAGAGCGGGAACTGACGCCTGACCCGATTGCAGGTCCGGCGACGGGCGCGGTGGGGCTGCATCTTCTGGTCGCTGGAATCCTGGTGTATTCCGGTTGGGCGATGGGACTGTTTCACCACAACATCTGGGGCAGTGCGGGAGCGGGGGGAGCGATGCAGGTGACCCTGGTGAGCAGCGCGCTGCCGCTGCCGGCCGACCAGTTGAACCAGAATGTTCTGGCGACGGAGACGCCGAGCCAGGCTCCGGCGCAGCCGAATCCCAAGGAACAGAAGCACACGGATGAGACGGCGATTCCGATCCTGGGCAAGCAGGCCAAGCCGCAGGCGAAGAACATTCCCAAGACGCAACAGCACCAGCCGGCGGCGCGGCAGAACGTGGCGCAATACGGCGAGCAGGCAGGGTCGAACATGCCCCACCAGATGCAGATCGGATCGACCGGGCCGGCCACGGTGGGCGACAACAACTTCGCCAGTTTGTTTCCGTGGTATGTGGACCAGATCAACCGCAAGATGGGGAGCAGTTGGAACAAGTACGACGTGGACCCGCGAACGCCGAAGGGTGCGCGTGCCTACATCGTCTTTACCATTCACCGCGACGGAGGCCTGAGCAATCTGCAATTGGACCGGTCGAGCGGCAGCCCCACGCTGGACACGTCATGCCTGCGCGCTGCGCAACGCGTGGACACGTTTGGCTATCTGCCGCCGCAATATAATCAGAGTACGTTGAAGGTGTCGTTTTACTGCGAGTACTGAAAGACAGTTTTCAGTTGTCAGTTGTCAGTTGTCAGTTCTCAGTTGCCGGTGGTCAGTCATCAGTTTCCGGGTGGCAAATAGGGCGGGAGCGAGTCAAAGGAAGGTTGGCAACATCCGACCCGAAGAAGCAACCGCAGATCCTTCGACTCCGCCACTCGCAAAGAGCGCGAGCGGCTGCGTTCAGGATGACAGCACAACAGGCCCCGTAGAGGGAACGCGCGCAGCCGGCCGTAACCCCCGGGAGGAGGGATTGCACTTCGCATGAAAGCAAAATCGAGGGTTCTTCCCCTGTTACTGCTTTTCCTGGCGTGCTCTTTTGCGCCGCGAGTTTCCGCTCAGGACTGGGTTCGCACGGGAACGAACCTGGGCAACCAGCGCATCCGCCTGGCCGCGGCGGACTTCAAGCCGGCCAGCGGCGATCCCGATACGGCGCCGCTCAAGGCGGTATTCGACTCCACACTCTACAACGACCTCCAGAACGCGGGCATATTCGACATGGTGTCGAAAAGCTTGGCGCCGCAGGCCATGCCGGGTTCGCCGCAGGAATTCGTACCGGGCCAATGGTCGGCGGCTCCGGCCAACGCGGCCATGGTGGCCTTCGGAGCGCTCTCGATCGCGAATGGAAGGCTCGCCGCCTATGGCTGGCTGACCGACGCGCGCACGGTGGGGAGCGCGCCGGTGCTGGCGAAGCAATACAACGAGGCGGCCAGCGACGAGATGG
This sequence comes from Occallatibacter sp., assembly GCA_049514795.1. Lineage (GTDB taxonomy): Bacteria > Acidobacteriota > Terriglobia > Terriglobales > Acidobacteriaceae > Telmatobacter. The sequence goes on along the minus strand of JBEKUS010000131.1, from coordinate 2,669 downwards.
CGCGCACCGTGGCGCACCGCTTTGCCGACGACATCATCTACCGGCTGGGCGGCGCCATCGATGGCATCGCGGAAACGAAGGTCTATTTCATCAGCAACCGGAGCGGATCGAAAGAGATTTGGGTGATGGACTACGACGGGGCGAACCAGCACCCCGTCACGCACCTGGGCAGCATCTCGCTTTCGCCGCGTATTTCACCGGACAACTCGCGCATTGCGTTTGCCTCGCTGGGCAACGGAGGATGGGCGATCCGCATGTTCTCGCTGGACCTGGGGAGGCTGGTGAGCTTCCCCGCGGGCTCGGCCGGCGGAAGCAACCAGTCGCCGGCGTGGTCGGCGGACGGGGCGCGGATTGCGTTCTCGTCGGCGCGCGGGGGGCATCCGGACATCTGGATTGCCGACGCCAACGGCGCGAATGCCCACAGCGCGACTTCATTCGGGTCCGATGTATCCCCGGCGTGGAACCCGCGGACCGGCAACCAGCTCGCGTTCGTGAGCGGCAGGACGGGCGAGCCGCAGATCTATATCCTGGACAAGGACGGCGCCAACGTGCAGCGCATGACCGACAGCGGCTATGCCATCTCTCCATCGTGGGCGCCGAACGGAGGGTTGCTGGCGTTCAGTTGGAATCGCAAATACGGCCCCGGCGATCCCGGCGGGCAGGACATTTACGTGATGGACATCGCCAGCAAGAACTGGCTGCAGGCCACTCACGAAGCGGGAAACAACGACTTCCCCTCCTGGTCGCCGGATGGACGGCACATCGTGTTCCAGCGCCAGATCGGCCACCGGACGCAAATCTGGACGATGCTGGCCGACGGAACCGAGCAGCGCCAGTTGACGCAGAGCGGCGACAACTCGATGCCCAACTGGAGCTGGAAATAGGCACAGAGAAACGGATCGAGCGCCGATCGAACGTTCCCGCGATGTTAACGGGATCGAGGGTTCGATGGACTATGATTTATGATGCCGAAGTTCAACGGCGGCACACAGGGCGGCAAGCAAGCCCCGACGCCGCGACGACCCACTTGAGCTGAATGAGAAGGAGAATTCCCTTGAAATTCCGCAATAGCCTATCCGCCGCAACTCTTCTGCTGATTGCATTGACGGCTATCTCCGGATGCAGCAAGAAACCGCAGCCCCTGCCACCCGCGCAGGAGACGGCGCCGACAGCGGCGCCCGCTCCCACGGCGCAACTGACCGCGACCCCGACGGTGATCTCGGCCGGGGACCAGGTGCAGTTGAGCTGGCGCACGACCGACGCGACGACGATCTACATCGAAGGGATCGGCGATTTGCCTTCGGTGGGCGTGAAGACGGTGCTACCGGCGCAGTCGACCACCTATCACCTGGTCGCGCGCGGGGAGGGCGGCTCGGCCGACGCCACGGCGAGCGTGACGGTGAATGCGCCGCCGGCCATCAGCGTGCCCGCCACGACCGTAAGCGAAGCCGACGAATTCAACGCCCGCGTGCAGCCGATCTTCTTCGACTACGACACGGCCGAAATCAGGGCCGACGCGCAGGCCACGCTGGCCAAGAACGCCGATTTCCTGGTCGCGCACCCCGGCATCAAGGTCGTGATCGGCGGCTACTGCGACGAGCGCGGCTCGGATGAGTACAACCTGGTCCTGGGCCAGAACCGGGCCGAATCGGCGAAGACCGCGCTGGTGACGGCGGGCGTGGCCGCCGACCGCATCCGCGTGATCAGCTACGGCAAGGAGAAGCCGTTCTGCACGGAGTCGAACGAGGAGTGCTGGCAGTTGAACCGCAGAGACGGGTTCACGATCGATAAGTAAAGCAGCTTTTGGCTCTTCGCTTTTAGCTCCTGGCTTTCGGCTCTTAGCTCTTTGTGTGTTCGGGCGTCTAAGAGAAGATGGGCCGTGGCAAGGCGTGGGGCCTGTCGATGGCCGATTCGCATTCACGCGGCAGCCTCGTCCAGAGCGGTTCCAGAGTTAATGTGCCATAGCCAGCGTGGTTCAAGGTGGCTCTTTCTTAAGGAAAGAGCCACTTCGCCTCAGTGGCTTCTGGGTACAGCAACTCTGGAACCGCTGTACCGGGCCGGCTGCCGTATCGTTGAATAGAGGAAGCGTTGCCTTCAGGAAGGTTGGAATCATGCACAAATCTCGCGTTTTTCGCAATTGTCTGCTCGCCGTTGCGGCGATGATTCTGTTGTTCGGTCCGGCGGCCGTACCGGCGCACGCAGTGGCCAAGGAGATCGTGGAGCTGCAAACCCAGGTGCAGCAGTTGATGGACATGGTGCAGCGGCTGCAATCGACGCTGGACGCGCGCATGGGCGTGCTGGAGCATCTGGCGCAGCAGACCGCCGATCAGACGAGCCAGGTTACGGCCACGGTGAACGCTATGCAGCAGAAGCTGAACACGCAGGGCGAAGCGGTGGGCGGAAAGGTGGATGCTGTCTCCGGGCAGGTGCAGTCGCTGAACGACTCGGTGGACGAGCTGAAGGCGCGCATCACCAAGCTGGGCAAGACGGTCGAGGAGTTGCAGGCCCAACTGCAGGCATTGCAGGCGACGCAGACGCAGGCGCAGCCAGGTGCAACGGCGCCGGGCGGGACGGCGAATCCCGGCGCGGGTCCAGGCGCTGGCCCGGCGGCTGGCCCAGCGGGGGCGACGGCGCCGGGAGCGGCGCAGGCGCCTCCGTCGCAGGAGACG
>JBEKUS010000130.1:0-10043 GCA_049514795.1 Occallatibacter sp. | reverse complement strand
GCCGATCGACACGTTGCCCGGATTGATGCGGTACTTGGCGAGCGCGCGCGCCGCGGCGGGAAATTTCCTGAGCAGGATGTGGCCGTTGTAGTGGAAGTCGCCGATGATGGGCACGCGCAGGCCGCGCTTTTCCAGGCCTTCGACGAGGGCCGGAACGGCGGCCGCGGCGGCTTCGTTGTTGACCGTGACGCGGACCAGCTCGGAGCCGGCCAGAGCTAGCGCCGCGACCTGAGCGATTGTTGAGTCTACGTCGGCCGTGTCGGTGTTGGTCATCGACTGCACGACGACGGGAACTTCCCAGCCGACGCGGACGTGTCCGATGGCAACCGTTGGGGTTTTTCTGCGCTGAATCGACGACATGAGTTTAGTTTAGCGGAGTTCGCGGTGTTAGCGGAGCTAGCGGAGTTAGCAGGTCAATAAGGCAGCTTTCAGCCATCAGCCGTCAGCTTTCAGCTCGATTCGCGGCGAGCGATGCGGAGAATTCAACGAACGCAAAAACGATCAAAACGGAATCTGTGAAACTGTGGAGCAGGTGTCTGCAGACGATTGAAATGGAACGGGTTGCGGAGCGTCCACAGTCTCACAGCGGCTGTGTTTCTGTGCGCTCAAGGCGCGGCGCCTGTATCGGGTTGATTCGGTTGAGGTTCGCGGCGCGCGCAGTTTCACAGTTCCACAACCCGTTTTTTGAGTGCATAGGGGGGAGGGGGGGCAAAAGCAGGGAACAGGGATCAGGGATCAGGGAACAAAAAGACAGCGAACAGTGGTCAGTTGTCAGCAAAACCCCGGGTCGGCGGATGGATGGCGGAGAGGGAGCGATGGTGGCCTGCGCGGCGATCATGGAACGATTGTGCGCCGGAAGGGGGAAATGATCTGCAAGACGGGCGGAATCTTTTTGCGCTGTGTTTTCAGGGGGTTGGGGTCGGCCATGGTGGGCACCTGGCTTGACAGTGGTGCATCCAGAACGACCGAGATGAGAGAAGCCTGCTGGTTTGGCTCAGAGGCCGCCGTCGTGGTGCCCTTCAGGGAAGTAGTCCAAGAAACGGATTTCTTGTTCGCCTTGGTAGTCGTATTGGATTCGCTCTGCGACTGAGACGCGGAAGCGCCGGATGCCCTTCGACTCTTTCCCTCTTACGGGCTCATCATGGAGGCCATGGTCGTGTGTCGCCTCGTTTTCGGTTTTCGATATTCGTTTCGCCATGGCCTCGAAGATTGCTCCCTTGTTGGCAGCCGATGCGACCTTCGCTTTGAATGAGTTCGAATAACTCGCGCGGTAGCGTGCAGTGAGAATGCTGTCCTGCCAGCGCAACGCGAGGCTCAAGAGATGATCGATATCTGCCGCGGATCTCACCTCAGCGGAGTCCCAAAACTCGGCCGCGATCTCCCGGTCTGCAGCCAGCCGCTTCGGGGAACTGACGGAACGGACCGTGGTGTCGAGGGCGCAGGCGGTGCACTGGAATGATGTGGGCGGTTGGATGTCGTGCGCCCCCTCCAGGCAGATGATCAGCTCCGCAAGTTCGAGAGCAGCCTGATGACTCAGTTGGCAGAAGGCTTGTGTTATGTCCCCTCTTACAGAGGGTAGGGAATCAGGTGGCATGAATGTCGAGTCTACACAGGCGACTGAGAGTCTCAGAAGCGTTGTCGCACGGCGGAACTTCTTGGCGATCACGGGGACTAGCTTAATCCTCCAATCTCTGTCCATGCGCCAAGGTGGCAGGACCGGGTCGCTCCAGAGTAGCGCTTCTAATTCATCGCACCACAGGATGGTCGTTACTCGGAGATTCTCGACCTCATCTAGATAGTCGAGCATCAGTTGCAGGGCGGAGTCGCGCCCGAGGTCGTTGTCCCAGACCTGGGGGGAGATGAATATGACAGACGGGGCAAGTAGGATGCGAATCATTTCGTGTTTTGCCGACGGCGGTTGTTGAGGCAGGTGCGGATGATCAATTCCTGCTCGGTGGCGTTTTGATCGAAGAAGCCTTCGGGCCAATTTACGATGCCATTGAGCGGGTCCACGTCGATCGGTTGGAACTTTGAGCCCGACGTAGTGTTGCTGACGAAATAGATGGCAACGGATTTGGCTAGGCCGCCGGTCGGGTCCTCCAGGATTCTACGAACTAAGCGATTGACTATATGGTCGCTGTGAGTCTCGACGATCACGTTCTTTTTCGATAGAGCCAGGCTGACGAAGTAGTCCGCGAGGCGCATTTGTAAATTAGGGTGGAGATGGATCTCGGGCTGTTCGAGTAATAGCGTAGCCTGGGTGGGCATACGCAGCCCCTCTACGATGATCGGGAAAATCTGGCTCACGCCAAAGCCCACGTCCGCAATGCTCACCGGCTGTTTTCTCCCCGGGCCGGAGTCCAGATTCACGTAGATAATGTCGCGGGCCAGGTACGGGTTAAACCCAGTAATTCCCATTTGGTCAAGCCATACGCTGACCGCGTTGCTTAGGTTCACGAAATCGCGTTTTTCGAAGTTGTCGTTCTCCTCGTTGTAGAAGAAATGGTCGCTGAGCCATTTGTCGTGCTCAGCCAGGTAAATGTATGGCGCATTCTCTCCCTTGGTACCAATCTCAATTACTTCGTCGTCGTAGATGTATCGGCGGAGGGGGTGCTCGCGCAGTGGGCCTATATATGTGTAGGAGGCAAATGTCGCCTTTAATAGCTCTTCCATAAGGTAGAGGGGCTGGACGATTTCATACGGTCTCTCTCTCTTCTCATCTTCAAACCGTATTCTCGCAGCGGCGAGATTCGAGAAGTTTAGGGTGACGTCGAGCTCGTAATCCTTGCGCTTCTCGTTCCGAGACCGCAGATTCTTGACGGTCAATCTGTATTTTTCGTTGAAGTCGTGCTTCAAAATGTACTTTGTCTCAGGATCGTCGTCCTGTCCGCGGCGGTTGGCTTTGAATGAGAGCTCGAGTACCTCGACTTGGAGCGGCCTGAGCTGCGCCTCCTCGACGCTTTGCCTCGAGCTCTTCACTTCTACGCGAAACCTAAAATCTATGGATTCACTTTCCTGGATCTGGGTCAGATCTCTCAAGAGGAACCCGAGCGGTATTCTGTCGATCTGCCAGGTACCTCTAAACTGTCGGTCGGAAAGAGAGAAATGCAAGTCGAATCCTAGTCGGCGGTCGCTTTCCCTGTCAAAAATGACCTCTTCGAATGGGCCCAAGTGAACGAGGCGCCCGTTCAGCAACAGCAACTGGTTTGGCATCTGGCTCTCTAGAGTTTGCTTGAGGAGCAGAATGCTCTGGAGAATGCTGCTCTTCCCCGAGCTGTTCGTCCCGCAGAGCACGGTCACGGGCTTGATCTCAAGGCTGTCGAGAGACTGAATGCCTTTGAAGTTGGTCAGCGATAGTTTCTTGATCATGCGGAGAAATTCTAGCAGGTTCTTGGCTGCTTGGGACCTGGCGTCGTCAAAACGATACATTTCTTCCGAGCCCTGGGTTGAGCGGTCACGGGGTTAAGTTCGGGAGTTATCCCTTGTGCTCTGCGGGCCGCGCCTCGGGCGGGCGGCTGCGCTCACAATGACGGGGCGGTGGTGGGCGCAAGGTTGGAGCGCGGCTTCGCCGCGTACTTTGTTTCTCGAAAAATGGGTGGGCGGGGTCCCCAGGCTTGCGCCGTGGGGCTATCGTCTGACGCCTGCTCAAGGCGGGCTGGGTTGCGGGGGGTCATCGCGGCTTCGCCGCGTCCCCCAGGCTTAGGCCGTGGGGCTATCATCTGACGCCCGCGAAGCGGGCTAGCTGGGCCCGGCCTAGAGCCCGCGCTGGTAGCGGAGTTCGTTGAGGGCAATGTCCCAGATGGATTTCCTTCGACTGCGCTTCAGTTGCTCACAGTAAACGTCACGGTTACGGTTGTTTGCACTTCGACCGGCATGCCGTTCAACAGGAAGGGCCGGTAACGCCATTGCCTCACGGCATCGAGGGCAGCCTGCACTAACATTGGGTGTCCGCTGACGACGTGCAAACTCTCGACCGACCCGGTTTTTGAGATCACTGCATCGAGGACCACGGTTCCGGAGATTCGCGCGGCCCTGGCGATTGGCGGGTAGACGGGATCGATTCTTTGAAGCAACATGCCTCCGGCCACGCCAGCCGAGATCCTGACCCTTGAGGGTGAAGGGGCGACGGGAGGTGGCGGAGGTGGCGGCGGCAGCTCCGAGCCCATGACGATTCCCGCGGAAGGGCCGAAGGGCGCCGGCTGGATTGCTTGAATTGTCAAGGGTCCGGCGCCCTTGGCTTGCAACTCCTTGAGGTCTTCCGGAGTGGGTTTGAAAGCCAGCCCGTGTCTCCGAATCTGAGCAGCCATCGTCGAATCGGGCACACCATGCGACACCAGTTGTTCAACTTGACTGAGTGTCAGTTTCGGGACAGCGTGCTGTTGTCCCTTTGCATTGCCTGGACAAAGAAGGACCGTGACAACTACAAGGGCCGACGTGAGCGACGCACCGAAGCGTCGAGGCTGGCGTAGGGCAGGAAAAAACCAGTTCGTCTTCATGAGATGGTCTCCCCAATTTCGTTATGCAGCAATCACGGTTCGCCCGGCGTCACGGCAGCGGTGATATCTCCGGCAGTCGCCGACCTGATTGGTGGTTCACTGCAACCGCAGAACGGCCGCCTATTGCTTGCTGCCACCGCATAGCTCGACGGCATGACCCATGGCTTTGGCCACTTGGTTGGCGGTCTCCTCATTGAGAAAGACGAATTCGAGTTGATTGACGGGCCCGTCGGTCACTGTTGGCGGCCCGGCGCCTTTGGTGACGGAGCGATGCGCTGAAAACACAGGTGTCGACGAAGAGAGTACGACGACGAAGACGGGGGGCGCCACTGTCACAGTAAACTCAGGGTGGCCTGATTCAGCGAATCTACGGTTCATACCGCCCTCCATATTCTCTACGGCGGTTCTTCCCACATCTCTAAAGGCGGCTGTTCCCTGCAAATGCTGGTCGAGTGTGCCTGCGGTAAGCGATTTGCCTCCTGAGGAAGTTTCGATGCTCTGGTCGACTGTGCCGTTGGTGTGGAGTGTGCAGCTTGCCGGATCGGCGACAACATCGTCCACGGTCGAGCGAACATTTTCGCGGATAGCCACTCCAGGCTGGTTTCGGCTGCTGATGGTTGCCACAAAGGCGACCTGGCCCTGTTCCTTCATCTTGTCTTGGATGAATTGCATGATCTCTGCGAGTGAAGGTCCGCTCTCGACCGGTTTTGTTGCGGCATTCGGTGTTTCCGTTGCTTCGGCACCTAAAGTGAAGATCACATACACTGTGGTCTCCACCTCCACTGGCTGGTTGCTGAGCAGGTAGGGCCTGTAGCGCCAGTCCTTCACGGCGTCCAGTGCGGCCTGCTGCAACAGGGCCGGCCCGCTCACGACGTGAAGGTCTTCGACCGTGCCCGCTGCGGAGATGGTAGCCTGCAGCACCACCGTGCCGGAGACTCGGGCAGCCTTGGCAATTGGCGGGTAAATGGGCTCGGTCTTCTGGAGCAGCAGACCGGCCGACACGCCGGCAGAGATGCTCACCTTCTCTGGAAGATTGGCCTCAGGCGTAGACTCGCCGGATACACCCTCGCGTAGCGTGGGCGCCGCTCCCTGAGAGCGCCGAACCTGACCCGGTTTCGGCTCTTTAGCGGAAAACACCTGGATTGCCGATCGCGTTAGCGGGCCCGCGCCCTTGGCGCGGAGCGAATCGAGGATAGCGGGGGTGGGTGTGAAAGCTATCCCGCGGTGCTGAATTTGGGTGCTCAATGTCGAATCCGGAACGCCATGCGACACCAGTTGTTCAATCTGGCTGAGCGTGAGCTTCTGGACGGCCGGTTTTTGCCCATGCGCGCACTGTGGCGAGAGCGTGAGCGCGGCGGCGAGAAATGCCAACGACAGATTCGTGCAGAAACGCCGGGCCCAGCGCAGGGAAATCAACGGACACCGGACTTTCATTGGGCGCCTTCCTATTGGGATCGATCCCCAGCAGCCGCAGCATGCCTGTCTCTCAATTCGAGAGGAGGGGCTGCGGGAAAGACGGGGTCCCGGATTAGCGCACCGGGGACCCGTGTTCAGAGCGTTGGCGATGTGGCCGTGCATTCCTCTCCCTGCGCCGCATAGTGAATGGTCTGGGAGGAATCGGCGCAGAATGTCCGGCCGGAATGTCCGGCCACGGGCTTTGCCACGAGGAAGTAGTTGAAGTTGGCCCCGCCGGTCGAGGTGCCGGCAGGAATGCTCACGGTGAACTGGTAGCCGTCCTTGGCGCCGGTCGCCAGATCCGCGTCGACGAGGCCAGCGTGATTCTGATCGGGCGAGCCGGAGGCGGGACCGAGCCTGTCAATCGCCGCAGTGAAGCCCTGCGCCGGGTAAGAGTTGGAATAGTTTGACTCTGCGCCGACCAGAGTGTGCATCGATTGAATCGCGCTGGTCTCGTTCGCGACGTCCTGGGCCAGCGTGTCGATCATCGCGTTTTTGAAGGGACCGGCGAGCACCTTGCCGGAGATGGATATCGGGGTCATTTGCCCGCTGATTTCGCCGTAAAACACTCTCCCGAAGACCGCGGAGACCGAGGAGAGAGCTTTGGTCGGCTTCAGCGCCCACTTGCCGTCCCTGGACATCAAGCCGACGCCGTCGCTGCTGGTGACTGGCTGGAGATCGCCCCGAGTCAACTGCATGTTGAATTGCCCCGGATTCACGACGTACTTGCCTTTTTTGTCGATGGTGCCTGTATTTCCCGAGACAGACACAACGGCAAGCCCGCCAGAAAACGTGGTTATCGCGTCGAACTGAGGATTGATGACAATCTTCCCATCCGTATTGATGTAGCCCCACTTGTCGCCGATCTGCACGGCGGCGAGACCGTCAGAAAAAGCGGAGACAGAGTCGAACTGGGGATTGATCATGACCATCCCGCTACGGCCGATAAAGCCGCATTTGTTTGGGCAAACTGCGGCACGGCCGTCGGAAAATCCATTGCTGTCGGCGGATTGGAAGCGGGGCCAGATTGCATACTTTCCAGACTTGTTGATGAATCCCCAGCCGTCATCGGAATGCACGGCCGCCAATCCATCGTGGAAGTTGCCAGCCTCGGAGAACTGGGGATTGATTGCGTAATGGCCGGATTTGTCGATGTAGCCAAACGCGCTGCCGATTTTGACCTTGGCCAGGCCCTCGACGAAGGGGCCGGCGGCATCGAACTGGATTGGAATCACGAGATTCCCCTTGGCGTCGATGTAGCCGAACTTGCCATCCTTCTGCACTGCGCAGAGACCTTCATTAAAGGCGACAGGCCGGCCACTGACAGTTCCCCCGCCGAGGTCATCCCACTGCGGCTGGATAAGGACGTTTCCGTCGGCGTCGATGAAGCCGCTCTTTCCGGCCTTTCCATCAGCGCTCATGCCCTGAAAGGGATAGATTCCGGGATCCTTGACCCTGTACGCGGGTGCGGGGCGATGGAGCCACCAGCAAGCAACGCCGCCGAGGACTACCAGCAGCGCCACGAGTGCGTAAACGAGCTTACGGCGAGACGATGCGGGCCGGGCCGCTTGCGGCACAGAGGCCACGGCGGATTTAGCCGCAGCTCCCTGCGGCGCCGGGGTTACGGCGGCGGCATGAAGCCGGGCGCCACATTTTCCACAGAAGGAACGGTCTTGCGCAACTTCGTTGCCACAAACTTGACAGAACATATCGAATTCCTCGCTCTCTGAACCGGTCTAGTGCGCCGCCTTGCCAAGAGTGCCGATGGAGATCAAGCCGCCCGCAGCGATGGCGCAGTAACCGAGTGCGAGCAACCAATAGCCGACACCGGCGACGGATTGAATCATGGGCACTATGAGAAGCGCAGCCAGGTTGCCGGGGCCGAACAGAGAGCCAATCAGAACCAAGAAACCGGCGATCAGCAGTTTGCCCGGGCCAGCGACCTTTCTGAAGAAGTAGAGGAGCACGGCCGAGGCGACGGCGGCCAAGAGAACGAAATAGACGGAACCCACGTACTTGGTCAGGTCAAGGCCGGACAAGCTGACATGAACGGGTTCAGAACCTGCCAACTTGCCAAGAAATGCCGGAAGAGCTCCGAGGTCGGGGGTAGAGAACCACGGCAAGAAGAAGCCCACAACCGCAGCGATCGTGCCCACGATGGCAAACTTCTCTCCGAGCGAGAAGGAACGGAGTAACGACTTGCCCAGTTGCGCAACTCCGGTAGAGGATGGAGGCGCAGACTGGTCAGGAGCTGAGCGAAGGACGGCGGGACCCTCGAGGTTAGGACTCGTGCGAAGGCTCGCTCCGCAAAACTCGCAGAACGATATGCCTTCGACATTTGGTTTTCCACAGGCGAAGCAATTCATGAAAAATCCCCTTTCGGACGTTTGCTTCGGGTTCGCGGGCGCGGAGGCATCGCCGGCCGAATCGACCTGAGATACGCCGCAGAAGCAGGATCTGGCCCTGGGGGCTAGTCAGAGGGGGAGGAGCCGAGGCTGGAGTCTCGCGAGCGAACCCCCAGAGCTTGCGGCCCGGGACTAGGTTGTCGGGGAACTCGCGATGATTATACAGCCGGCAGGAGTCCGCCAAGCGTAAAGGTCTACCGGCGAGATTGCCGGTTCCCGCGCGGGGCTGGGTTGGAGCGCGGGGCCCAGAGGGCGCCCCGCCGCGCCCTTTCAAAACAACCGACAATCAGAGCTGTCCTAGATCTCGATCTTGACCGGCCAGGTTTTCCAGATTTCGGAGCAGTAGTCGCGGATGGCGCGGTCGGAGGAGAACTTGCCGATGCGGGCGACGTTGAGGATGGACATGCGGGTCCAGCGGTCGGCGTCGCGGTAGGCCTCGTCGACGCGGTCCTGGCAATCGACGTAGGACTGGTAGTCGGCGAAGAGCATGTAGGGGTCGAAGGTGAGCAGCGAGTCGATAAGCGGCTGGAAGAGGCTGCGGTCGCCGTGGGAGAACTCGCCGGCGGAGAGGGAGTCGACGATCTCGCGGAGGGGTGTGTTGGCTTCGTACACGGAGCGGGGGTTGTAGCCCTCGGCTTTCTTCTGCTCGACCTGCTGCGCGGTGATGCCGAAGAGGAAGAAGTTGTCGGCGCCGACTTCCTCGCGGATCTCGATGTTGGCGCCGTCGAGGGTGCCGATGGTGAGGGCGCCGTTCATGGCGAACTTCATGTTGCCGGTGCCAGAAGCCTCAAGGCCGGCGAGGGAGATCTGTTCGGAGAGGTCGGCGGCGGGATAGACGCGGTGGCCAAGCTTGACGTTGTAGTTGGGCAGGAAGACGATCTTGAGGCGGTCGCGGACCAGGGGGTCGCCGTGGATGACGGCGGCGACGGAGTGGATGAGCTTGATGATGAGCTTGGCCATGCGATAGCCGGGCGCGGCTTTGCCGCCGAAGATGAAGGTGCGGGGCGGCAGGTCGATGTCGGGATTGTGCTGGATGCGCTTGTAGAGGGTGAGGATGTGGAGCACCTTGAGGTGCTGGCGCTTGTACTCGTGCATGCGCTTGACGAGGACGTCGAACATGGAGCCGGGATCGACGGCGATGCCGAGGGTGGAGTGGACGTAATCGGCGAGGCGCTGCTTGTTGTGGAGCTTGATTTCGCGCCACTCGCGACCGAGATCGGGATCGTCGAATTGGTGCTCCAGGCGGCGTAGTTTCTCGAGGTCGTAGATCCAGGTGTGGCCGATGCGCGCGGTGAGCAGGCGGGCGAGGCGGGGATTGGAGAGGACCATCCAGCGGCGGGGCGTGACGCCGTTGGTTTTGTTGGAGAACTTATCGGGGGTCAGCTCGTAGAAATCGCGCAGGACGTTGGCTTTGAGCAGCTCGGTGTGGAGCGCGGCGACACCGTTGACCGCGTGGCTGCCGACGGTGGCGAGGTAGGCCATGCGGACATAGCGTTCGCCGCCCTCCTCGATGATGGCCATGCGGCGCAGGCGATCCTCGTCGCCGGAGAAGTGTGCGCGGACGTTGTCGAGGTGGCGGCGATTGATCTCCTGAATGATTTCGAGGTGCCGGGGGAGGAGAACGCCAAAGAGACTGACCGGCCACTTCTCGAGGGCCTCGGGCATGAGCGTGTGATTGGTGTAGGAG
>JBEKUS010000129.1:0-10261 GCA_049514795.1 Occallatibacter sp. | reverse complement strand
TTTTCGTCGGGAAACCACGCGCGAAACTGCTGCCAAGTCGCTGGATAATCAGGCTGAACGCCGGGCTGGAACTCGGAAACCACAATATCTTGAGTCTACTGTATTAAGGCAGCTACCAAACAAAATGAATATCAGGGGGAGGACAATGATCCAGCCAACCTGAGGATGCGTCGGCATTCGGGTATGCCTTTTTAAGCTGCCTCCCGAGATTTGGTCCATCTGAAGTGAGAGTCCTCCGATAAATAGACCCGCCCCGGAAAACTCGGCCGTTGGATCCGACATTGCCTCTGAGCGGAACCACCATTGCGTAGGGGACGACTACGTTCGCATTCCGACGATGAAGGAGTGCATCGGCGAGGCTCGGTCTCTGGCACTCGATACGCTTCTCAAGATCCCGGCGAACTTTATTGCGATCCCGAAGTGGGCGCAGCTCCCGGCTGCAACTGCGAGCAAGGAAGTGAACAAGCGCCGCCGGCACTACAATGTGTCGAAGACCGGCTTCATCTCGCAGCTCGGCAACGACCCGGCGAAGACCGACCTTCGCGACGTGCTGGTGGACGAGTCGAAGCGAGTAGACATCGAAAACCTGGGCGACTGCCAGCGTGCGCTGGGACACGGCCAACAACTGGGCGAGTTCTCGCTAACTAATTTGCTCTACAAAAAAGGTCAGGGGGCAGTCGATTCGGTCGTCGGCCAGTTCGCAGGCGTAGTCACCAGCGCCGATGGCACGCTCTTCGCCGAGAACCAGCTCAACCCCTACTTTGCCATCGTGCCCGGGAACTACTCCTTCAACTTGCGCTGGCTCTACAGAGCCCCATTTTGCCCGGACCATCAGTTACCTCTAGGGGAAGATCGGGATTAGCCTGCGGCCAGATATCTCCGCATCCAGTCGATGACCAGACTGCGCATTTCGGGGGTTTCCTCGTGGGCGCAATCGAAAAGCTCGATGCGGCAATCCTCCTGACGGCCATGTTGCCGATAAAGCGGCAACAGATTTTCGCGAATCTTCTCGACCCCGGCGGGCGGCGTGAGGGGATCCTGGCGACCGTTGACGCTGAGATGAGGCCGCGGGACGATCAACTCGTTGATCGCGGTGGTGTCGAATTCCTTCAGCAACGATGGAACGTAATAGAAAATGCTGTGGCCGCTCAGGCCGTGTGCGGCGATGAGCGAATCGAAATCGGTGAGGCAACAAAGGTCGATGGCCAATCGGACACGTGGATCGAGCGCGGCGAGCCACCATGTCTTGGTGGATCCCATCGACATACCGGTCACGCCGAGCCTCTGCAAATCCACTTCTGGGCGGGTTGCGAGGTAAGAGAGGGCCCGGAACTCGTCGAACATCATCATGCCCCAGAGCACCTGGCCGCGCCAGAGCATGAGCTTGAACGTGTCTTCCTCTCCGCGGTGGCCGTTGGTGTCGTGCTGGCGCTCACCAAAACACCAACTGTCGATGGCCAGCGTGATCATTCCCATTTCAGCGAGGACGGGAGCATAGGCGGGTTGAACACTGGTTCCTTCGAGCAGTTGTTCCTTGCCCAGACTGTACATTCCTGCGTGCCAGTGAATGAAGAGAAGGCCAGGCGCGGGGCGCTGTAGCCCCTTGGGAATCAAAAGGAGAGCGGGAACCGGCTCGATCCCATTCAGGTCGAGGACAAGCCGTTCGAGAGTGTAACGGTCGTGTTCTTCCGTGCGGACCAGTTTGGGCGGCGCGGGTTCATGCTGCCAGGGCAGATCGCCAAGGAGGCCCCAGAGATCGGCGCGCCGGCGCTGCTGGTATGCGGAGAATGCGGTTTCGGCGACCAGGTTGCTGGAAGCGGAATTCAGGCCGAGGGAGATGCCGCCGGTCAAAAGCGCGGATCGAGATACAAATTGGCGGCGGCTGGTGGTTTTTTGCCCGGAGATTATCATGGCAGTCCATTCTATACAGTGTGCTCGGCGAAACGCTGCGCGCGGGCCGAATTTCAGGGTGAGTCACAAGCATGGACTGGCCGGCAATACACACAGGGCTTCAAGCTTCTTGCCTGCTGCTGAGCGACGCCGTCAACTTCGAGGTTGCAGGGCCGGAGGGCGAAAACAGCCTTTCCGGCAAGAAGCTCGTCGTAGACTCCTACGGGCCGCAAGTCCCGATTGGCGGCGGCGCTGTAAGCGGCAAAGACTTCTTCAAGGCCGACCGCGCCGATGCGATTATGGCAAGGCGCCTAGCAACAAAGCGGCCTTCGCGTTTATCCGAGAAAGAGGTTCTCGATACGGTCGCGAGCGGATGACCGCCCAACCGGAAGCAACGTGAGCCAAATCACATTAGGGACGAGTAGCCGACCACACGACAAGTACCTTAGTACTGAATCGAAAGGTATTCACTCCGCCTTTCTGAACAGTCCAGATGCACCCGATTCAATCAGCACGTCTGCGCAACTTCAGCGAGGGTCGAACATCACGAAGCGGTCGGCGAGGCTGATGAAGACCCGGCTGAAGAGCGTGGTCGGGAGGAGCCCATCTTCGCCAGCCTTGGCGATCGGCCGCCCAGCGCTGATCGGGGTGAGGAAGGCAACTTCCATCTGGCGGTGCGCCGTGAGCTTGACCGTGCGGGCGGGCGTGACGGCATAGGAGACCTGCGCTGCATTCCCGGCGGTGCTGCCGTGCATCATGCGATTATTCTGGAGCCACGTAAGCGAGTCGGGGTGGCGGTCGACAAACAGGACCGGGACGTTGGAGCCGGAGTCAACCCGGAGCACCGTGCCCTCGGGTCCGTCTCCGGGCAGATGAACAGATACGAGAATGGGCTTGGCGAAGGCGAGGCCGCCCTGCTGATCGGACTTGCCCAGCAACGGCACGCGCTCGCCGTGCATGGCTTGCTGCATCTGGCGCGAGTCGTCGAAGCAGAGCATCTTGTGGCCGTGGTCGATGAGGAGATCGAAGCGGCTGAGAAAGTTGCTGCCGAGAATGCCGCGAAGATTCGGATTCTGCACCTGGATCTGGCCGAGGCCTTCAACGGCAATCTGAAGATCATGGACAGCGACCGGTCCGGCTTCGACCACGGCTGCTGAGACCAGCGGCACCTTGGCATAGTTGGTGACGGCGATTACGCCGATGGAGCCCTTTGCCTCTAGTTTCAGCTCATCGGCCAGCGCCAGATCCATGATCGTGACCTGGGCGCCGGTGTCGACCATGAATTCGTAGGGGCCGGAGCCGTTCACGGTCACATACATGGCTATTTGAGAGTGCTGCAAGGAGTGGTATTGTACTGGCGTCACATTTCCAGGGCACCGGGCCGCTTCCCCGTAAACCATGGAGGAGGTCAGGAGCAACAGAGCGAAGGAGAAAGACTTGTTGCGATCTGTCATCGGAGTTCACCTCAGCCGTTGTGGCTGGGTGAACTCTGTTCCCGCGTGACTCCGAGGTCATGACCGCCGCTTGATCTTTCCCCGAGAACTGTTGATGAATCTATGACGAAGCGTAAGTGCTTTGTTTTCAGATTCCGAGACGTGGAAGTTCGAGACAGGGACTTACGCGTGATTCGTGCTGGCAAGGTCCTGCCCGTAGAGCCGAAAGCGTTCCGGGTGCTGCGTCACCTCCTGGAGAATCCCAACTACGTGATCTCCAAGGACGAATTCCTTGACGCAGTGTGGGGCGATACCGCGGTGACTGAGAATTCCCTTTCGCGGGAGATCGCGTCGTTGCGGCGGTTGCTGGACGATGACCCCCGGGACCCCAGATTCATCGAAACCGTCTCCACGGTCGGCTACAGGTTTCTCTGCCCGGTGGAGGTGATGGAAGAGCCGTCAGACGAACCAGACGCACGGCTTCGCGCGCCTGCGGGGAACGGCGAGGAAGCTGCAATAGACTCGAATTCCGTGCCTGCGGCCATCATTCCAATTGTCCAGGGCAAACCTCAGGTCTCAACACTGGTCGCGAGCAGGCAAACTCGCTGGGCATTGCCGATTCTGGGCGCGACGGTAGTCCTGCTGATACTGGCGGGCGGTTTTTGGTATCTGCTTCGGCCTTTGCCGCTACCTCGTGTCACGAGCTATGTCCAGATCTCCCGCGACAGCTATGGCAGATCCCTGGTGGGGACGGACGGTACGAATCTCTTTTCCGATGAACTCGAAAACTCGTCTTTGTCCAGGATTGCAGTCTCGGGCGGAGGAGTTGCGACAATCCCGGTTCGCCTTCATTACCCGCGGCTACTCGACGTCTCCCCCGATGGTTCCAGTCTCCTGGTAGTTTCCCTTGCGGACAATTCAGTCTGGACCGTGCGCATCTCCGACGGCTCATTGCGGCACATTGTGGACGCTAGTGCGTGGGTGGGGGCCTGGTCTCACGACGGCAAAATGATCGCGATCCTCACCTATGCAGGTGACATCTTTCGCATGCAGAGTGATGGCACCGACCTCCGCAAGCTTGCCTCGGTGCCTGAGCACGCCCCGAATCTCATGAAAGATATCGCCTGGTCACCGGACGGCACCAGGATCCGGTTCACAAGGGGCGTCAGACTCTGGGAGATGGCATCGGACGGGTCAAATCCTCATCCTCTTTTGCCCAACTGGCGTCCGTCCTCAGGCCAGTGCTGCGGTCGCTGGATGCCCGATGGTGGTCTCTTCGTATTCATCGCCTTTGATCCACGGCCGGCCGTGGTTGAGAGTCCCGAAGCGCAAATCTTCCTCCTCGATGAACGTCGAACACGTCCTGGCAAGGCCCCACCCGATCCGGTCCAACTGACATCCGGCCCGATCGGATGGAGTAGACCGATCATGAGCAAGGACGGCAGGACGATCTTTTCCCGGGGAGTAGTTAAGCACGGCCAGCTGACCCGCTACGACACTCGATCTCGACAGTTCCAACCGTTTTTGGGCGGTATTTCTGCTGAGTGGGTCGCATTCTCTCCGGACGGCAACTCAGTCGCATATGTGACATTTCCCGAGGGCATCCTGTGGAAAGCAGACCGTGACGGCGGCAACCCGGTTCAACTCACTGACAAGCCCTGGTATCCAAAATTGCCGCGCTGGTCACCCGACGGAAGCCAGATCCTCTTCTTTGACAACGATCAGAATGGCGTTAATCGTGTTTACATCATTCCGTCAATCGGCGGGAATCCGGCGTCTCTTTTACCGGAAGTCGAGGGATCGCCGGGCGATCCGAGCTGGTCTCCTGACGGGAAGAAAGTGGCTTTCGCCGTGATCGAAACCGTGGGCGGTACAGTCGACAGGCACCTTGGCGTTCTCGACTTTGCCACCCGAAAGGTCTCAACGATTCCGGGATCGCATGGGGGCGTCTCGCCCCGCTGGTCCCCCGATGGCCGCTTTATCGCTGCCTTGTTTAACCAGCCCACTGAGCTTCGCGTCTACGACTTCGAATCGCAAAAATGGACGCTTCTGCGCAAGCAAGAAACGGGGTTTCCATCCTGGTCACGCGACGGACGTTACCTCTACTTTTGGAGCCTGAACTCGAATGGAGACTGGGCGGGGTATCGTATGCGACCGACGGGAGGAGCCGCCGAACTTGTCTTCGATCTCAGCAAAACTCGCCTGACAGGGGTTTATGGACCGTGGCTCGGTCTCGATCCGGACGACAATCTCTTGATGCTTCGCGAAACCGGATCGGACGATATCTACGCTCTGTCACTGGAGCGGCGTTAGTCGCCCTGTAACCGATTCGTTATCGAAGGCATTCAGTCGTAACTTGTGGGTAGTTGATCGCTATGTCGCAGCACAAATCCCCACAACATTTCGATCTGCGTTCTGACCCGCGCTTCCAGGACCTTCTTCGCCGGATGAACGTCCCCATTTCACCATCATGTAATCACTTAGCCGGCCAGGGATCGAAGTGACCGGCGGCTTATGCTCTGTGCTATGAGCGCAGGCAACCCTGGGCGATTTGGAAACGCATAAGAGAGATGTTCGACGCCCGTTTCGAGAGGTGTCATTTCAGAATCGTTCGAGAGCATAGAGTCTTGAGGTTTCCGGATGTGTAACCGCCAATTCGTCTCCAACCCTGTTTTTGGCCTTCCGAGAATCTCTGGCAGACACGGCGCAGAGTAAGGGAAGAGTCCGACGATTCAGGACTTGGCCGCGTCAGGGATGGGTTGGCTGCAGGCATCAGTGCGTGACCAGGAGTGTACGCGCATATAATTGGTCTTCACAATTCTTGCTTGCCAGAGGCCTGCAATGTCTCACGTGACTCTCAGGAATAGCTACCTGGCGCTATCGGATCGGCTCAACCTCTTTCCGCAAGGCGCGCCGCCTTCCGAACTTCTATTCCGGATCCTGGAGGTTTTGTTCAGCAGAGACGAAGCGGCACTGGTGGCGCTGCTTCCCATCAGACCCTTCAACGTTGCCGCCGCCGCAAGAGTATGGAAGAAGCCGGTTGCCGAATCGCGAAAGATTCTCGAGGGGCTGGCATCGAAGGGGATGCTCCTTGACATGGAGGGGCAGGGGGAGCAGATCTTTGTCCTGCCTCCGCCCATGGCAGGCTTCTTCGAATTCTCAATGATGCGCCTGGGCAACGGATACGATCAGAAACTGCTGGCCGAACTGTTCTACCAGTACCTGAACGTGGAAGAGGATTTTGTGAGGAACCTCTTCGCCGGGGGCGAAACGCAACTGGGCCGCGCGTTTGTCAATGAGAGGGCCTTGGCTGCGGACCAAACACTGGCGGTGATGGATTACGAAAGAGCCAGCGACGTGATCCACACGTCCTCGCATATGGGAGTTGGAGCCTGCTACTGCCGGCATAAGATGCAGCACCTGGGGAAATCCTGCGACGCCCCCATGAACATCTGCATGACCTTCAGCGGAACAGCCCAGTCGCTGATCAAGCACGGCATCGCGCGCAAGGTCGATGCCAAAGAAGGCATGGATCTGCTGGACCAGGCGCTGGAGCACAACCTTGTGCAGTTCGGGGAGAACGTACAGCAGAAGGTGGCGTTCATCTGCAACTGCTGCGGATGCTGTTGTGAGGCGATGCTCGCCGCCAAACGCTTCGCCGTCCTGAACCCCATCGCCACCACCAACTTCCTGCCGGAAGTCAGTGCGGATTCGTGCAACGGCTGCGGCAAATGCGTGACGGCCTGTCCGGTGGAGGCCATGGGACTCGTGTCTGCAGGCGACCCTCACAAGCCGCGGCGCAGAAAGGCGCGCCTCGACGAGTCCCTGTGCCTGGGTTGCGGCGTCTGCGTACGGGCGTGTCCCAACCGCGGGATCCGACTCAGGTTCCGGAGGAGGCGTGTGATCACCCCGGTCACCACTGCCCATCGCGCCGTGCTCATGGCCATTGAGCGGGGTCAACTTCAGAACCTCATCTTCGACAACCAGGCGCTTTGGAATCACCGCGCCATGGCCGCCATTCTGGGAGTGATTCTGAAACTCCCCCCGATCAAGCAAATCATGGCGAGCGAGCAAATGAAGTCTCGGTATCTTGAACAGCTGATGCGACCCAGAGATTTTGTCCATCGGGAGCATTGAGAGAGAAGGCTTGAAAACCCTGGTCTCGCATCTGCATCGGCCACCGACCGGGCACCAGTTTGAGCAAAACTCCTGGATGACCGCCCAACCGTCAGTTACCAGTTGTGCACTACCCCCCTACAGCGCGGTAGCCTTGCCGAGAGCCGCGACAGTCTTGGCAGCAGCATTCACTTGACTGGGCGGCAGAATTAATTCCAGCCAGAATCGTGCAGCCAATGCATGCAGGAAAACAAAAATCTGAATAACGGTAGTGCTTTCCGCTCGTTACAGGTTCTCCTTAGGATTACTCCCCGAGTGTCGGCATGGCGACTGGAATCTCGTGCCCTCCCGCTGGGCTGGGGGCCGAGGAGGCTCCCGGAGCCTGCGGCGTTTGCCGGGAACTATCCAGATCGCGGTGGTCAGAGTATTGTCTGGTTCAGTTCAGTTGAAGCAGGGGCGCAACGCCGCAGCAGACCCCTGCGATCCGGCTGACGGCGGCAATAGGCCGGTCACTGATTTACGGTTTGGCCAAAATTCGCCCGGAATTCCGAGTAGGGTTGTCGTTTGACTGCGGGACGGAGCGACTCGTAAGACCGGCGCCGGGAACACCGCATTTCTGGACCCTGGGGCGTTTGAACTAAGTCGCTGGCGCGACGGACGCTGCTGCAGAGGCTATCGGTGGGCGTTGTTGGCTGTGTAAGCCTCGGGTCACAGGAGGTTTACTGTGACTCAGCTTCGTCAGAAGATGCTGGACGAACTCCAGCGTCGCAACTACTCTCAGAGCACCACGCGCAGCTATATCTACGCGGTGGAGGACTTCGCCAAGTATTTCCATCGCTCACCCGAACGGCTTGGTCCGGAGCATATCCGCCAGTATCAGGCGTATCTGTTCCGCGAGCGCAAGCTGTCGCCCGGAACCATTGAAGGCCGCACCGCAGCGCTGCGCTTTCTGTTCGTCAAGACGCTGCGTCGGCCGTACCTTCCCGATCACATTCCATTTCCCAAGCGACAGAGACGGCTGTCGACGATTCTCGATCAACAGGAGGTATCGCGGCTCATCGAGTCGGCCGGCAACCTGATGCATCGCACCATGCTGATGATGCTGTACGCAACCGGTCTGCGCCGGGCCGAGTTGTGCCATCTAAAGGTTTCCGATATCGACAGCGAGCGCATGGTCATCCATGTGCGTGAGGGCAAGGGGGGCCGCGACCGCGACGTGCTGCTGACCCCGAAGCTGCTGGGGACGCTGCGCGAGTACTGGCGCTGGATGAAGCCCAAGACCTATCTGTTTCCCGGTACGGTGAAGGGCTGGCGAGCCGACGTTCCCATCACAGAGAAGATCGTCTGGCAGGCGGTGAACGAGGCCGCCAAGCGTGCCGGCATCACCAAGCACGTATCTCCGCATTCGCTGCGGCATTGCTTTGCAACACACATGCTGGAGGCCGGCGCCGATTTGCGCACCATTCAGGTGCTCCTGGGTCATGCCAAGCTCGCTCACACCACCGTCTACCTGCACCTGTCCCGGCGCCATCTGCAGGCAGTTCCCAGTCCGCTGGAAGCTATCGAGGTTTCGAGTCCCGATGAAGTGAAGCGTTCCAGGAGACTGATGAAGCGATGAGCCGGCCCACCCTCGAGGTGGCCGACATCGTCCGTCGAACGGGCAACAGTTTCTGGGAACAGCAGCAGTCGCATCTTGCATGGCCGCATCGCAAGGTGCTCGATGCTATCGCTCGCTGCCGCACCGCGGCGCTGGGCGGCCATCGCGATCAGTGCGTTCGCTGCGGCCATCAGGCCATCTCATTCAACTCATGCCGCAATCGGCACTGCCCGAAGTGCCAGGGGAACGCGCGCGCAAAATGGCTGGCGGCGCGCTCGGCGGAACTGTTGCCCGTGCCGTACTTCCACGTCGTCTTCACATTGCCGCACGAGTTGTCCGCACTTGCATTGCAGAACAAGCGGCTGCTTTACGACCTGCTCTACCGCACCAGTGCCGCGACCATGATCGAGATGGCTCGCGATCCCAAGCACCTGGGAGCCGACATCGGATTTCTCGGCGTGCTTCACACCTGGGGACAGAACCTCGAGCATCATCCCCATGTCCACTACATCGTTCCCGCCGGCGGCCTGGCTCTCGACGGTTCCAGATGGATCGATTCTTCGCCACACTTCTTCCTGCCAGTTCACGCACTAAGCCGCGTCTTCCGCGGCAAGTTCGTCGCGGGCCTGAAGCAACTTGTCGCCGAGGACAAGCTTCAGTTCCATGGCTTACAACGTCATTTGATCAGTCCCGGCTGCTTTTCCAGCTTCCTCCGGCAGTTATTCAGGCAGGACTGGGTCGTCTACGCCAAGCCGCCGTTCGGCGGCCCCGAGCATGTTCTCAACTACCTGGCCCGCTACACCCATCGCGTGGCCATCTCCAACC
The DNA here is from genome assembly GCA_049514795.1 of Occallatibacter sp. Lineage (GTDB taxonomy): Bacteria > Acidobacteriota > Terriglobia > Terriglobales > Acidobacteriaceae > Telmatobacter. The sequence goes on along the minus strand of JBEKUS010000129.1, from coordinate 400 downwards.
ATCGCCTCGTGACCTTCGCAAACGATCACGTCTCCTTCCGCTGGCGAGATTATGCTCACGGCGGCAAGAAGAAGATCATGACCGTTTCCGCTCATGAATTCTTGCGCCGCTTCCTGCTTCACGTCCTGCCTGGCGGCCTGGTTCGCATCCGCCACTTCGGACTCTTCGCCAACCGCAGACGGCGTGCTGCCATCGATCGCTGCCGCACCCTGCTCGGCACCGCGGCCCGCGTTGATCCGCCTCAGCTTCCCAGCCTTTACTGCCCAGCCTGCTCCGGTGTCATGCTGGTCGTCGAACGGCTCACCCGCGGCCAGCTTTACTTCCGTGCAGACCTGACCGCATCCGAGCCTCGGAGGTTCCGCGATGACACTTCCTGAACCTCTCTATACTCGCCCGGCCG